>CAYWFP010000061.1:0-25667 GCA_964457365.1 uncultured Planctomycetaceae bacterium | reverse complement strand
GCTGAGCGGCTTTCCTGCGGCCTTCTCGCAAACCGCCTCAAGCGTTTGCTTGAACTTGGCCACCGATTCTGCCACAATGAAATTCGCATCCATGACTGCTTCTTCTTTTCCCTGTCTCCAATCCCAGTACCCGTATCGGAAAACGAGAAGCTCGGTTCAAGAGCGCATAGATACGCAGCGTAGCGCTTCATGGCGGCGGCGTAACATTATCGGAAGCTTGCACCCCTTGCTATCGACTTCGTTAC
Organism: uncultured Planctomycetaceae bacterium; assembly: GCA_964457365.1. GTDB lineage: Bacteria > Planctomycetota > SZUA-567 > SZUA-567 > SZUA-567 > CAYWFP01. Next base: position 25,422 of record CAYWFP010000061.1, on the reverse strand, counting down.
AGTCGATCTTTTCAAAGCCTTTGCATCCCGGTTCCGGTTTCCTTAGAATGGTTTTCTTTAACAGGCATCCCGCGCCGCTACCCGTTGGAAACGCGATGGAAGAGCATTACATCCTCACCACGCTGAAACGGCTGGAAGCCGAGAGCATCCACATCCTCCGGGAAGTCGTGGCCGAGTTCCGCAATCCCGTCATGCTTTACTCCATCGGCAAGGACTCTTCGGTCATGCTCCGCCTGGCGCAGAAGGCGTTCCATCCCGGCCCGATTCCTTTTCCGCTCCTGCACATCGATACGGGGATGAAGTTCCCGGAGATGACTGCCTTCCGCGACCGTGTCTGCGCCGATCTCGGCGCAGACCTGCGCGTCTACCGCAACGAACAGGCCATCGCCGAGAGCGCCGATCCCTGGGCCTGGGGCACGGTGGCCTGCTGCGGTGCCTTGAAGACCCGCGCGCTCGTTGATGCCTTGGCGCAGGGAGGTTACGACGCGGCATTCGGCGGCGCCCGGCGCGAGGAGGAGCGCTCGCGCGCCAAGGAGCGGGTCTTCTCCTTTCGCGACCGCAACGGACAATGGGACCCGAAAGGGCAGCGGCCTGAGTTGTGGGATCTCTACAACGGCCGCGTCCGCCCCGGAGAATCGATTCGCGTCTTTCCACTCTCCAACTGGACCGAGCTGGACGTCTGGAGTTATATACAAACCGAGCAGATTCCGGTAGTGCCGCTCTACTTCGCCTCCGAGCGCCAGATTGTCGAGCGTGACGGGCAGTTACTGCCGTACGGTGAGAGCCTGCCGCTGCGCGCGGACGAGAAGCCGTTCAGCGCGTCCGTCCGCTTCCGCACCCTCGGTTGCTGGCCCTGCACGGGCGCGGTTCGCTCCACCGCCGCCACCATCGCCGCCATTATCGAGGAGACGTTGCTGGCGCGCCGCAGCGAGCGGGTCACCCGTGTCATCGATCACGATCAGGAAGGCTCCATGGAGCAGAAGAAGCGGGAAGGCTATTTCTGATGGATGTCGCCGAGTTGCTGCGCCGGAACCGCGAGGCCGACCTGCTGCGCTTCACTACCGCCGGCAGCGTCGACGACGGCAAGTCGACGTTGATCGGCCGGCTGTTGCACGATTGCAAGGGGCTCTTCGAGGATCACCTCCAGGCCGCACGCGCCGCGAGCGTGGGCGCGGGCAATCCCGAACTCGAACTGGCGTATCTTCTGGACGGCTTGAAGTCCGAACGCGAACAGGGCATCACTATCGACGTCGCCTACCGCTACTTCGCCACTGAGCGCCGCCGCTTCATTATCGCCGATACGCCCGGACACGAGCAGTACACCCGCAACATGGTCACCGGTGCCTCGACGGCGAACCTGGCGGTGGTGCTCGTGGACGCGCGCAAGGGAGTGCTGACGCAATCCAAGCGCCACGGCTTCATCGCCTCGCTGCTGGAGATTCCGCACGTAGTGCTGGCGGTGAACAAGATGGACCTGGTGGACTACAGCCGGGAGGTATACGACGCCATCCGCGCGGAGTACGCCGAGTATGCCGCCAAGCTCAGTTTGAACGATTTGACCTTCATTCCCGTCAGCGCTCTCCGTGGCGACAACGTCGTCATTCGCAGCGAGCGCATGCCCTGGTACGAGGGGCCTTCGTTTTTGGCGCATCTGGAAGCGGTCTACATCGGCGCGGACACGAACCTCGTCGATTTCCGCTTCCCGGTGCAACTGGTGCTGCGGCCCCATCAGGACTTCCGCGGTTATGCCGGCCGCGTCGGCTCGGGCATCGTCCGCGTCGGCGACGAGCTCATGGCGATGCCTTCGGGGCGGACCGGTCGCGTCCGCCGCATCGTCACCCATGACGGCGATCTGGACTACGCGTTCCCGCCGCAGTCGATCACCCTCTGCCTGCAGGACGAATTGGACATCAGCCGCGGCGACATGCTCGTGCATCCGAACAACATGCCGCATCTCGCGCGCGAAGTGGAGGCGATGCTGGTCTGGATGACCGAGACGCCCTTCGATCCGAAGACGCCGTATCTGCTGCGCCACACCACGCGCACGGTGCGCGCCGAGTGCACGCGATTGCACTACCGGATCGATCCGAACGACCTGCACCGCCAGTCCGCCGAAACGCTGGCGCTCAACGAGATCGGTCGTGTCTCGCTGTCGCTCTTTCAGCCGATTCTCTGCGACGCATACGACCGCAATCGCCGCACCGGCAGCTTCATCCTCATCGATCCGGTGGACAATAACACCGTCGCCGCGGGTATGCTCATCGAACGCCGTGGTCGCAGCGAAGAGGGGCGTGCCTCCCGCCCGGTCAGCCTCAACATCGTCCGCCAGGCCGGCGAGGTGGCCGAGGCAGATCGCTTTGCGCTGCTGCGCCAGCATGGAGCCACGGTCTGGTTCACCGGCCTCAGCGGCTCGGGGAAGTCGACCATCGCCTACGCGCTGGAGAAACGCCTGACCGCCGAGAGACACGTCTGCGCCGTTCTCGACGGCGACAACGTCCGGCACGGGCTCAATCGCGACCTGGGCTTCTCGCCCGAGGACCGGCGCGAGAATATCCGCCGCGTCGCCGAGGTAGCGAAGCTGATGAGCGAGGCCGGGCTGATCGTCATCACCTCGTTCATCTCGCCCTACCGGGAGGATCGCGCGGCCGCGCGCGCGGCCGTCGGGGAGGAGCGTTTCTTCGAGGTCTTCGTCGATGCGCCGCTGGCCGTCTGCGAGGGACGCGACCCGAAGGGACTGTATCGCAAGGCCCGCAGCGGCGAGATCCCCGAGTTTACCGGCGTCGGCGCGCCGTACGAGGCGCCCGAGGCTCCCGATGTGCGCCTCTTCAGCGACGCGCAGCACATCGCCGATTGCGTCGAGGCAGTCGTGCACGCGCTGAACGAGCGCGGCGTATTCGGTTAACTCGTCGTTTCAGCGCTTGCGCTCCAGAACCGCCACGCCGTATCCGGCCAGCACCGTCGATTCGGCGAGGACACTCTCGCTCAAGAGGTCTGTGCCGCTGATCTCGCCGAGCGCCACCCGTGCGGGCTCCTTGTTGTAGTTCTGCAAGAAGAAATACTCCGCCTCCTCGGTTACGCGCTTCTGCACCGTCACTCCGTGCGGCAGTTCCTGCCCGAGCGCCCGTGCCAAGCCGAGTTTTTCGATAAGTGCGCGGTAGAACGGCCGCAGGTCGTCGTTGTCGAGGCGCGCGGCCATGTAATACGCTTCGCCCTGGCCGTAGCTGTTCGCCGTCAGCGCCGGCAGTCCGGCGTAAAAGTCCGACTCGTACACGCCCAGTACTTCCGCGCCGCGCGGGTGGATCACCGCGCACAGGTCTTTGGCTTCGAAGCGTCCGGACAGGCCGAGCGCGTTGCCGTCATTCATGAGCACGGCATTCGTCTGATAACCGTGCAGCATGTCGAGCTCTTCTTCCCAGATCCCGAAGACATCCATCAAGCCGCCACCGGGCGTGCCGCCGAGAAAGCAGAGATCGTTCTCGTCCACGATGCCGGTGTAGTACGTCGCTACCGCCGTGCCGCCGCGTTCAACGAAGGCGGCGATCTTTCCGGCAAACCCCGGGCGCAGCAGATACCCCATCGGCAGGATCACCAACTTGTATTTCTCCAGCGGCAGCGTCTGGTCGATTACGTCGACGGCGACGCCGTTCTCCCGGAACGTCGCGTAGTGCGCGATGGCCGTGCCCTCGTAGTCGGCGAGTTGACCGATGTGGAACGCCGCGGTCATCGCCCAGCGGTTCTCCCAGTCGAAGACCACCGCCACCTCCGCGGGCGTCGCTGCCCCGACCGCGTTATCAAGCCTTTTCAACGCGTTGCCGACATCGGCGACGTCGCGAAAGACGCGGGTGCGTTCGTGTCCGACATGGTCGATCACCGCGCCGTGGAACTTCTCGCTGCCGCCGCGGCCCTTGCGCCACTGGAAGTACTGCACCGAATCCGCGCCGTGCGCCACCGCCTGCAGGCTCGACAAGAGATGCATCCCCGGGCGTTTGCGGCTGGAGGCATGGGGTCGCGAGGGTACGCTCGGCACGCTCTCCATCAGCAGAAACGGCTGCCCTTCGCGCATGCTCCGGTTCTGGTCGTGGACGAAGGCGGCGTACATGGCGGTGCCGACGTCGTCCTCGTGGTGGTGCCACGCCGGATAGCTGTCCCACGAGACCACGTCGACGACCTTGGCGAAGGCCGGGTAGTCGAGCGTGTCGCTGAGACCCATGAAGTTCGCGGTAACGGGAATGTCGGGGGTGATCGCCTTCAGCGGCTTGCACTCGTTGAGGAAAAAGTCGATGGTCTGCGCGGTGATAAAGCGTCTCCAGTCCAGCATCATGCCGTGGACGCTGTGGTCGTTGGGATAGACCTGCGACCAGTCGGTGAGGGCGTGGCTCCAGAAGCCGGTCCAGTAGGCGTGGTTCAACTTGTCCAGATCGTTGTCGAATTTCTTCTTCAACCAGTCGCGGAAGGCGCCGAGACAGTGCTCGCAGTAACACGGCCCCCCGTTATACTCGTTGCTGACGTGCCAGAGGATCAGTGCCGGATGGTCCTTATACCGCTCGGCCAGCATGGTGTTGATGCCCACGCATTTCTCGCGATAGACCGGCGAGGTGCGGCAGTGGTTGTGCCGGCCGCAATGGCGTTCGCGGATGCCGTTCTCGGCCATGCGACAGACCTCCGGATATTGATGGCTCATCCACGCCGGTTTCGAACCGCTGGGCGTGGCCAGAATGCAGTAGCTGTCATTTTTTTCGAGCTTCTCCATGATCGTGTCGAGCCAGCCGAATTCATACTTTCCCTCCTCCGGCTCGAGCGCAGCCCAGGAGAAGATGCCCACCGACATCGCGTTGCAACCGGCAAGTCGCATCAGGCGCATGTCTTCGTCCCAGATCGCGGGCGTTTCTTTCCACTGGTCGGGGTTGTAATCGCCGCCGTGGAGCATGTGCGGGCATTTCTTGCTGACCGGAGGATAGCGTTTCATCTCGTCTCCCATTGCCTTGTGTGCGGTTTGCGCAGGACCTTAACGGATTCTAGGCGTCGCGATAAAAGACACTCGTTTCATGAGACGAGCGGGCACGCTCTCAACACCAGTCGACGGAAGCGTCGGCTCATCGCTCCCCCGAAGCGGATTCGTCCGGCATGAGGCGTGCGAGCGTCGGACTCGCCACGGCCAAGATCATGCCGATCACTAGCGAGAAAAAGCCGAGTTCGATGTAGAGGATCCTGTATAGCGGCAGCGTCGTCAAGGCCGTGGCGTCCTCCGTCGGCGCACCGGAGAGCCCGGCCACCTTGCTGCCGACGACCATGGCCAGCGCCATGCCCATGAACCAGAAGCCCATCATGAAACCCATCGACCGCTGAGGCGCGAGTTTGGCCACGACTGCCAGGCCCAAGCCGCTGATCAGCAATTCGCCCAGGCTTTGCAGCCCATAGGTCGCAATCAGCCAGTTGCCCGAGATGAGGCCTCTTTCGCCGGCAAACCATGTCAACGCCGCCACGAGCGTGAAATAGCCGCCGGCATACAGGATCATCCCGGCCGAAAACTTCGCCGGCAGCGAAAGGTCGTGGTTGCGCGCTCCCAAGCGACTGTAGAGCATCGCCAGGAGGGGACTGAGCAGGAAGATGAAGAATGGGTTGAGCGAAAAGAATAGCGCGGGGTCGACCTCCAGGCCCAGCAAACGTCTGTCGGTATTGTGTGCCGCGAGCAGGTTGAGTGAGGTGGGCATCTGCTGGTACATGATGAAGAAGAACACCGCGACAATCACGAGCACCAGGCAGAGCAACAGGGAGCGCCGGCCGGTTGTATCGGCGATCGCCACTTCCCGCACGAACAGGCAGAGCACGGCTCCGCAGCCGGCATAGAGCGTCAGGTGCGCGACTCTCAGGTGCTGCAGGAAGAAGACGGAAAGCGCTACCATTGCGACAGTGACGAAAAGAACCAGCAGAAGCGCTTGAATCCTCAGTGGTCGGCGGTCCGGCTCGGAGCCGACGGAGGATAGCGATTTCCTCCAAAGCAGGCAGTTGAGCACGGCAATGGCCATGCCGCTGCTGCTGGCGATAAACGCGCCACGATAGCCGAAGCGATTCTTGATCAACGGACACAGGAAGAGCGCCAGGAACGATCCGATGTTCACGGCCATGTAATACAGCGTGAAGACGCCGTCGAGCCGGGGGTCGTTCTTGTCGTAAAGCCTGGCGATCAGCGCGGAAGGATTGGCCTTGAAGAAGGCATTGCCGGCGACGACCAGGGCAAGGCCGAGATAGATACCGGACATTCCGGCGAACGCCAGCATCGCGTAGCCGGCGAAGAGTACGACCGCTCCCAGGCTCATCGTCCGGTGCGTGCCGAGTATGTGATCACCGATATAGCCACCGAGGCAGACGAACGCATACACCAACGCACAGAACGCGCCGAAAATCTCCTCGGAACTCGCTTCGGAAACGCGGAATTCCTTGATGAAGAATGTCACCAGAAGCGCCTGCATGCCGTAGAAGCCGAAACGCTCCCACATCTCGATGGCGAAAATAACGCAGAACTGTCTCGGATGCTTGGCCATGCTACACATTCCTTTTCAGTGCCTGGGTAAGGCGCTGCAGCGCCGAAGACATGTCGTCCGGTCGCAGATGCACCTCGATCAGGACAAAGCCGGCGGTATATTCCGCCGCCTGCCGAAGGGCCGCCTCGAGATCCCTCTCGTTGTGCACCTCGAATCCCTTGCCGGCCTTCATGACCTCCGGAAAGAGGCTGTATGCCAATCCGTGCACGTCGTTGAAGGGACCGTCGAGCATGGGTCGTTCGGTGCCGTAGCCGCTGTTGTTGAGCACCACGATGATCGGGTTGCTTCCGTAGCGTGCGATCGGGGCCAGTTCCATCGCCGACATCTGGAATGCGCCGTCGCCGACAAGGACCAGGGGCCGGACCGCCGGATTGGCGAGTTGCACCCCCAGACTCGCGGGGACGGCGAATCCGAGCGAGGCATAATAAGCGGGCGCGAGAAACTCGGTTTGCCCGTGGATGGTCATGTCCAAGGCGCCGAAGAGAGCGTCGCCGGGGTCGGCGATCACGGCACGGGTCTCGTCGAGAAAGCGGTTGAGCTGACCGAAGAGACAGTCCGCCGTCACGGGCGCGTCCGTCGGCGCGGCTTCGTCAATCCTTGCGGTCGGAGCCCGCCGCGCCAAGTCGCTGCGCATGGGAATGGCCGCCTCCGAGAGCGCCCGGAAGATCGTCCCGAATTCCAGACCTTCGAAGTTGTGGTAATGAATCGAAACCGATTCGCTGCTGATCGAGACGACTTTCCCCTGATCGACCTCGGCGGTATATCCCCCGAGATTCAGGTCACTCATGAAGACGCCCAGAAAAAGCATGCAATCGCTTGTTTCCACATAATGGCGAACCGCTTCCCGTCCCATCGCCCCATCGTAGAGCCCCAGATGTTGCGGATGGGTCTCCACGAGCACGGATTTGCTCATCGGGGTGGTGACGACCGGAAGGCCGGTTTTCTCGAGAAAGCGGAGCAATTCGCCTTGCAGGCCGAACCGGTGCACCTCCACGCCGGCCACGACCACCGGTTGCCGAGACTGGTTGAGAAGACCGGTGGCTTCAGCGAGAAATTCCTTCGCAATGTTGGGATCCGCCTCTTGCAGCCTCGCAGGCGTTGCCGGAGCGGGCGCTACGGCGATTCGGGCCATCGCCATATCGCGCGGCAGTTCGATATACACCGGCCTCTTGTATCGCCACGCGGCATCGAAGACGCGGTCGATATCGGTTTGCGCCCGGGCGGGATTGTCGAGTAGAACCGCGTCGGCGGTGATCTCCTCGAAGACACGGAGTTGGGTGTCGTAATTCTTCACTTTGTGATGCAGCAGGCGGTGCGACGTCCGCTCGGAAATCCCCGGCGCGCCACAGATGACGACAACCGGCGACTTCTCCGCAAAGGCCTGCGCCGTCGCGTTGGCGAGCTTCAAGCCGCCGACGCAATAGGTGACGGCCACGGCGCCCAAGCCATTGACGCGCGCATACGCGTCTGCCGCGAATCCGGCCCCTTCCTCCCCGGCGGTGTTGACGACCTGCAGCGGCGACGCCTCCAGCGCCGAGAACAGGCCGAGCGCGTAATCGCCGGGCACGCCGAAGATGTGCCGGACGTTGCGCTCGGTCAGTTTTTCGATCAGATACTCAATCACCGTGATTTCGCGATCCATGGTCATGCCCCCCCCCCCAAGCCAAAATCGTGTGTGTTCTGCACCCCAAAACGGCATTCACCATGCCTGAGCGCTACTCGCCCGCTTCCGATTCTTTTTGCAGGATCTCAAGAATCACTTTGTTGTACACCTGAAGTATTCCTTCGACTTTCTCGATCGACCAACCTTCCGTAGCCATGGTCACCTCGTGCCGGCGCGCGAGTTGCAGCAGCGCCTGGAGGGGAAGGGGCAAGGGGCTGTCGTCGTCGTTCTCGATCTGAAAGAGAGCGTAAGTCTCCGGCGGCAGGTCCGCAGCAGGCTTTCCCGGCATCACCATGTCCCGGCGCGCCCACCAAGGCTCGCCCAGCAGTCGCCAAGCGCAGACCGATGCCTTCTCCAGCCGTGGTTTGACGACAGCATCGTCGGTTGATTCGATGGCGTTGGCGAAATCGAGCACCAGTTCGCGGCCGAGTTGGGCGTCGAGGCCGAATTGGGCCGCGTTGCCGTTGCAGTAGCGGTGCAGATCGGGGTGCCGCCGGCCATTGATCTTGTCCAGGATCGCTTGTACCGCCGGCGCCGCGTCGCGGTAATGCAGGCGGCAGAATTCGGCGACCAGGTCGGCTTCGTTCAGGTCGGGGTTCCACAGCAGCTTGCAGATGACGTAGTTCTTCAGGTCCGAAAACTCAGCGCCGCGTCCGTTCCACGGCCCCTGCATCAGCATGCCGATGCAATGGTGCTGCGCGAGAAATCGCAGATTCTTGTCCAGCGTTCCGCCGTTGGGAAGCGGCAACAGGTAATTGCTGAAATTCGCGCAATACGCCCAGACGGTCAGGTTTTCCGTCAATTGCGACCACGCCTCGATCTCGCCGGCGAAAGTGGCGTTGAGCGGGCAGTCGGGATTGTCGAAGGCGTGCATCTGGCAGCATTCGAACGAGCAGAGCTGGATCTGTACGTTGCGCCGGGGCTTCAAGTGCTTGGGCGGCTTCCGCGACCAGCGGTAGGCCAGCGTGCCCACAAGAACGTCGGGATGCTCTTTCTCGACCGCTTCGGCCACCTGGTTGACGAAGGTCAAGAGCGCTCCCATGGGCGTCTCTTCACGCTCGTTGATCGCCGCGCATTCCGGGCATTGGCAATAAAAATTGTTATCTGCCTGCGAGATGGAGATGTTTTCCCGTTCGGGATGTTTTTTCAGGTCCGCCAGCGTCCGCTCGATCACGATGCGGAGAACGTCGGGGTTGGTATAACAGAGCTGTGTCCCGTGCCCGCCCCAGTCGTCCTTGACCTCCGCCCGCCGCGCGCCGCCAATCATGGCGAAGTATTCGGGATGCTCCTTGCCGAACTTGCGCGAAGGCACGTAATTGTGGAGCGTGTGGTTGATCAGGTGAAACCGGATCGGCCCGCCGAGCTTGGCGTCCTTGATCCGCTGGTCGTGTTGGCGCAGGCGCGAGGCGAACAGCGGATCGGCCCCCACTTCGCCGTAATAACTGCGCCGGAATTTTGCATAAGGCGATTGGAAGCGATACGTCTTCGCCGGCAGGGCCAGCGCTTCGTTGGCGGCGGAAATATGTGTATGGTCGCGTGTGAGGAACCGGACGCCGAGTTCCTCCTCGCAGAAGACGTAGACCGCGTACAGCAGTCCGCGCTCGCCGCCGCTCTCGATGCGAATGCCCTTCGGCGTGATTTGATAAGCCACCTCTTCCGGCCCCAGATCATCGCGCAGGGCCAGGACGATGGCGCCGTCGTCGCCTTCGACGACGGGCGAGGCTTTGCCCGCAACTTTCTGGAGAAAAGCCGCGAGTTCTTCCGCGGCGAAACGGGACGCGGGGGATTCGGCCGGGTGGGCGATGGCCGCGCCGGCGGGACGGAAATCTTCCGCGCAAGCGAGGAGAGTTACCAGCCAGCATGCCGCCACCAACAGGATGGGCCGTAAACGTTTCGTCATTCGGTCGCCTTTCTTTCGCATACGACAGTCGATACTAAGCGCTTTACCTTTCGCGTGGCAAGGGTCATCGGGCGATACGGCCCTTGGTCGTTCTCCTGATCCGTCACGTCCGGCGCCATGATAATCTGATCGTCCGCGCAGACGGCCTGCGTGTACAGACCCTGCACGCACCCGGAGCGCCCTTCTGCCCCTTGCCAACGGCGCGGTGCGCCGCGTGGAACGCCGATAAATCCATCTGTCCGCCCGCGTCGATCAGGAGCCACGCCAGATGATCCTCCGGCAGCCACTCCCGCATTCTCGGAGGCAGAAGATAAAGCTGGTCGCGATTGCATTCGCTGTAGTCATAGGCCCCGAATTCGTCTCCCGATTGACTGGATGCCCCCATTCTACACATTCAGCGCACTCTGTTCAAATCAGACCGATTCGTGCAACATGCCCTGATGTTACATTGGAATTCCAAAGGTCAATATAAGCACCAGACGCGGGCCGTGCGCTGGTTTTTTAGGAGCTCTAAATCGAAGCGCGGGCGAACTACATCTTCTACCCCGCCACCAGCCGCTTGTACTTGCCTCGGCGGTGCGCCAGGTGCTCGGCGTCCTGCGCCAGCACCGTCGCCTCGTAGTCGGCGTAAGTGCCGGTGAACCAGCGCACCTTGCCGTCCCCTTCGAAGACCAGCAGGTGCGAGCAGATGCGATCGAGAAAACAGCGGTCGTGGCTGATCACCATCGCGCACGCGGAGAAGTCGATCAACGCCGCCTCCAGCACGCGCAGCGTCTGCACGTCGAGATCGTTGGTCGGTTCGTCCAACAGGATCAGGTTGCCGCCGGTCCGCAGAAGCTTCGCCAGGTGTACGCGGTTTCTTTCGCCGCCCGAGAGATTGCCGACCCGTTTCTGCTGCTGCGGGCCGCGAAAATTGAAACGCGCGACATAGGCACGGCTGTTAATCTTCTTGCCGCCGAGTTCGATCTCGTCCAGGCCGCCGCTGACCTCTTCCCAGATCGACTTCGCATCGTCCAGATGATCACGATGCTGGTCGACATGACTGAGCTCCACAGTCTTGCCGAGTTCGACCGTGCCCGCATCGGGCTCCTCCTCGCCGGTGATCATGCGGAACAGCGTGGTCTTGCCCGCGCCGTTGGGGCCGATGACGCCGACAATGGCGCCCCGCGGCAACTCGAACGAGAGGTCGTCGATCAGTTTCATTCCGTTATACCCCTTGCCGACGCCGTCGAAGGCGAGCACCTGATTGCCCAGTTTCTTCCCGGGTGGAATCTGGATCAGCACGTCGTCCTGTTTGATCTCGAACGACTGGCCGGCGACCTCCTCGTAGCGTTTGACGCGGGCCTCGTTCTTCTGTCGCTTGCCCTGATGGACACGGTTGAGCCAGTCCAGTTCGCGCTGAAGCACTTTCTGCCGTTCGCTCTCGCGCTTCTCCTGCAGGCGCAGCCGCTCGGCCTTCTGCTCGAGCCAGGCGGAGTAGTTGCCTTCGTACGGAATGCCGCGGCCATTCTCCAGTTCGAGGATCCACTTGGTGATGTGGTCAAGAAAATACCGGTCGTGGGTGACGATGATCACCGTCCCCGGATACTCGCGGAGCTGCACTTCCATCCAGGCGATCGTCTCGGCGTCGAGATGGTTGGTCGGCTCGTCCAGGAGCAGGATATCGGGCTTTCTGAGCAGCGCCTGGCAGAGCGCCACGCGGCGGCGCTCGCCGCCCGAAAGCGTGGTGACTTCCGCTTCGTCCGGAGGCAGCACCAAAGCGTCGGCGGCCATGTCGAGCTGGCGGTCGATCTCCCACGCGTCGATGGTGTCGATGGTTTCCTGCAACCGATCCATCTCGGTCATGAGTTTGTCCATTTCCTCCTCGGGAAGGTCCTCGCCCATCTTCATCGATATCTCTTCGTACCGCGCGAGCATGTCCTTCACCGGCCGGACCGCTTCCTCGAGGTTTTCGCGGACGTTCTTCTCCGGATTCAGCCGCGGCTCCTGCGGCACGCGCAGCACCGTGGCGCCCTTGGCCAGCTCGGTCTCGCCGAAGAACTCGGTCTCGTCGCCGGCCATGATTTTCAGCAGCGTCGACTTGCCCGCGCCGTTCTCGCTCACGACGCCGATTTTAGCGCCGTAGTAGAACGACAGGTTGATGTTCTCAAGCACCGGCTTGCCGTCGTATTCCTTGCCGATCCCCTTCATGGAAAAGATGATCTGCGGAGGCATGGGCTCTCTCCTTACGCAAACGGGGTGATTGGACGTATCCCGCTATTCTACCGTTCCGTACGGCTTCCGCAAGCGCGCTTGCATTCGGTGCCGGACCGGTTACACTATAGGTGGGGGACTATGGAGGGAGCCATGCTCGAGGTGATCGTCTATCCCAACCCGATTCTGCGCAAGGTCAGCGCTCCCGTCGAGGCCGTCGACGACGAGCTGAAACGGTTCGCCGAAAAGATGATCGAAACGATGTACGCCCAGGATGGCGTCGGCCTGGCCGCGCCACAGGTCGGGCGCAACATCCGTCTCTTCGTCATCGACGTCAGCCGCGACCCGGAAAATCGACACCCCGAGGTGCTGATCAACCCGCGTTTTCTATCGCGCGGCAAGGAGAAGGAGACGGTCGAGGAGGGCTGCCTCAGCGTCCCGGACATCACCGCCAACGTCACCCGCCCGACCGCGGTCAAGGTGGAGGCGACCAACCTGGCGGGCGAGACGGTGGTCTACGAGGGCGACTGCCTGCTGGCGCGCGCGCTGCAGCACGAGTACGACCATCTCGACGGCATCCTTTTCATCGACAAGGTCTCGATGGCAACCAAGCTCAGTCTCAAAGGCGAGCTCAAGGTGCTCGAGGAAACCTACAAGCGTACCGTCGGCGCGTAACCGCCTCCCTATCGGCAGCACGGACGAACTCGCTCCCGGCATTGTCGGGGCCGTTACGTCGCGGAACGATGGTGCTTTCGCTGGACAAATTCCGGGCGATATGGATGATCGGCAGCGAGAATCCGCTTGATCGGAATGGATCCCATGCGCATCGCCTTCTTCGGCTCCGCCCCGGTCGCCATCCCGACGCTGGATGCGTTGATCGAGAGCGCCCACGATGTCTGCGTCGTCTTTACCCAGCCCGACCGGCGCGCCGGACGCGGTGGCCATATACACATGACCGAAGTCAAGCAACGCGCCCTCGCGCACGGCATCCCGCTCGAACAACCGGTCAAGCTCAAAACGGAGGACGCCGACAAGACCCTTCGCGGCTATGATCCGGACCTCGCCGTCGTCGTCGCCTACGGCAAGCTGATCCCGCCGGTAATGCTGGAGGTGCCCGCACACGGCTTCATCAACACGCACCCCTCCCTGCTGCCGCGCTACCGCGGCGCCGCGCCGGTGCCGCACGCGATCCTCAACGGCGATACCGAGACCGGCGTCACCGTCTTCCGTCTCAACGAGGAATGGGACGCCGGCGACATCCTCAGCCGAACCACGATACCGATCGATCCGGACGAGACCGCCGCGTCGCTGCTGGCCAAGGTCGGCCCCGTCGGCGCCCGCGAGATCCTCGGCGTGGTCGGCCAATTGGAGGCCGGCTGGGTCAACCCGATCCCGCAGCCCGACGAAGAGGCAACGCGCGCACCGAAGCTGAAGAAGGAGGACGGCCGCATCGACTGGTCCCTGCCGCCCGAGCGGATCGACCGTATGATCCGGGCCTTCCAGCCCTGGCCGACCGCGTTCACCTTTGTTCCGCACGGCAAGCAACGTCTGCGCATGTCGCTGCTGTCGGTGAGTGAGACGAAGCCGCAGGGGGCGCCGGGAACGCCGGGAACCGTCCTCATGGCCGATCCCAAGCGCGGTTTCGTAGTCCAGTGCGGCCAAGAGCGAGCGCTCGAACTGCGACAGATCAAGATCGAGGGCAAGCGGGCGATGTCGGCCAAGGAATATCTCCGCGGCGTCAGGTTGGCCCCCGGTACCGTGCTCACCTCCAAGGAGAACCCCGCGTAATGCATCTCTTCGTCTCCACCGGCGAGACCTCGGGCGAGCAGCACGCCGCGCGGCTGGTCCGCGCCTGCGCCGGGCTCGATCCGTCGCTCCGGTGGAGCGGTCTCGGACGCGACATCCTGCGCGACGCGGGCGTGGAGATCGCCGTCGACGCCTCACGCCTGCAGGTCATGGGGTTCCTGGAGGTCGTGGGCAAGCTGCCGGAGATCCGCCGCGTTTTTCACGAAACACTCGCGGCGATCGAAGAGAGAAAGCCGGACGCACTGGTGCTGGTGGATTATCCCGGTTTCCACCTGCGGTTGGCCCGAACGGTGAAGCGGCGTTTCCCGGATTTGCCCGTCGTCTATTACATCCTCCCCAAAGCCTGGGCCTGGAACGCATCGCGCGCCAAAACCATCGCCCGGCATGTCGACAAAGCCCTCTGCATCCTTCCCTTCGAACCCTCCTGGTTCGGCGCGCGCGGTGTCGAGGCAGAGTACGTCGGCAACCCGGTGATGGATGCGGTGCGCGAAGCCGAAGGCGAAGCCTTGCGCGACGATCTGGGTTTGGCTCCGGAGACGCCGTTGGTCGCGCTGTTTCCCGGCAGCCGTCGCAGCGAGTTGCGATACATGCTCAGGCCCCTGCTGCAGGCGGCGGAGCTCCTGGGAGAGCGTTTTCCCGACCACCGTTTCGCCCTCGCCGCCGCCGCCGGTTTCGACCGCGAACACCTGCAGGAGATCTGTCCGATCCCCGCATCCGTTCCCGTGATGGAAAACCGCGGGCTGGACCTGCTGGCCGCCAGCCGCTTCGCCCTGGTCAAGAGCGGCACCACCACCCTCGAGGCGGCGTTGCTGCGGGTGCCGATGGTGACGATCTACCGCGCTCACGTCTTGTCGATGATCCTCGCGGCGCTGGTGGTCAAGGTGAAACACTTCTCCCTGCCGAACCTGATCGCGGACCGCCCGATTGTCCCGGAACTGGCTCAGTACGACGCCAACGCTCGCGGCATCGCCGACTGCGCCTCCGGCTATCTTGGCGATCCGCAGCGTTACGACTCCATGCGCACGGAACTGGACGGCGTCTTCCGCGCCGTGGGCGAAAAGCCGGCCGCCGAACGCGCCGCGCGCGCGCTCTCGGCGTTCCTTATGAATTCCGGGGACTGAGCTCTGCTTATTTCGAAGTGGATATCCAAGGCGAAGAAAGGAGCCTCGCGGAATATCGTTGCTATGCGAAAGCAAGCCGCCTGTGCGCCCGGATCGGCTGGCTCGCCCGAAATGATAACTATACTGTCCCCGGAAAACCCCGCCCGGAAAACCCCCGAAAAACCATGTACGCGCGCCTCGGCGAGAACTGGACCGTGGCGCAGATGGCGTGCGAGGCGCACATGAGCGAGCGCAATTTCCGCCTGGCCTTCGCGGCGGTGACGCGGCAGTCGCCCAAACGCTTTTACGACCGGCTGCGCTTGCGCACCGCAGAGGAGTTGTTGCGGCAGGGGGTGTATACGGTGGCGCAGGTCGGCGACCGGTTGGGCTTCTCCAGTCCGTTCCATTTCAGCAAGGCGTTCAAGCAGTGCTTCGGCTATCCGCCGTCGAAGGCGAAGTAATGGCCGACCCTACCCCGCCAGCTTCTTCAGCGTCTGCTGCATCTGCCGGGCGTCGGCGTAGCGCTCGGCCGGGTTGGCCGCCATCGCTTTCAGCAGAACCTGCTCGAGTGCGGGAGGAGTGTCTGGGCGTAGCTCCGAGGGCCGGGGGAATGGCTGGCCGATCTGACGCATCACCTGCAGCGGGTTGTTTCCCTGGTACGGCGCGCGGCCGGTAAGGCAGTAGTACAGCACCGCGCCCAAAGCGTAGATATCCGCCAGCGGGGTGGCAGAAGACGTGCCGCGGACCTGCTCGGGAGCCATGAAGCTCGGGCTTCCCAACGCCTGCCCCGGCTGGGTGAGGCCCTGGAAGTCGGGATTGGCGAAGGCCTTGGCCAGGCCGAAGTCGCAAACCTTCACCTCGCCGCGGCGGTTGACGAGGATGTTCTGCGGCTTGATGTCGCGGTGGACGATGCCCTGCGCGTGCGCGGCCGCCAACGCGGCCGCCGACTGGACGCCGACGTTGACGATCTGCCCTGGCGTGGCGGGGATATTGTTGAACGCCCGCGTCAAGTCCTTGGCGGGAAAGTATTCGAGGATCAGGTACATCAGCTTCTCGTGCGAACCGGCCTCAATGAAGGCGATAATGTTCGGATGCGAGACCATCGAACTGAGCTGCACCTCCCGCAGGAAACGATCGATCACGTCCTGCCTCGTCTGCAACTGCGCGCGGACGGTCTTCATGACGTAACTCTTCTTCGTCTTGAGATGGTCGACGATATAAAGCCGCCCCATCCCGCCCTCGGCCAGAATGGACTGCGGCTTGTACGTGCCGATGACGATGCCGATGAGTTTGTCGCTGCCGGTGCCGGTAGACCTCATGCGCGTTCCTCGCTCGGATGGCGTTTCGGCGGATGGCTCCGGATGCCGTATGGAGTATAGGGGATGACTGTTGGTGTTTCGTGAGGAAGTGATGTCCGCTCGGTTTACCTGTGGCGTGAAAGGACCTAGCGATAAATCTTCTCGAGGCCGACCAGTGTTTCCTGGAAGGCCTGATTGCCGGTCGGCGCGTAGAGCTTGTAGATCTCCAGAATCTGGGGGCGGGTCAGGTCGTTCCAGTCGATGGCGACGCTGCGCATGCCGTCGCTGACGCGGAAGCCATCCGTATCGCCACTGGATATGTACAGCTCGCCTTTCAGTTTATCCGTCTTCGGCAGCTCCAGCTTCTCGGGGATGGTCCGTCGGTCCTTGCGTTGCATGCTGTCGACGACGAAATCGTGCAGCGTTTCGGTGCCTTCCAGCAGGGATTCCAGTTCAGCGAAGCGCGCCTCGTACCTGGTGCCGAGAAAGCCGAATTTCTTGTGGTTGAAAAGTCGTCGAACCTCGAGGAACTGGCGTTTGCCGAGCTTGATGATCACCTCCTGCTTGATGGGGTGGAACAGGTTGGCCAGCTTCTGGTTGATATCCCGCTCCGTGGCGGAGATCTGTTCGAGCACGGTCTGGCTGCGCATCGAGTTGCGAATGGTCTCGCACTCCTTCAGAGCCTCGGCATAGAGCTTCTTCTGTACTTTGCTCTGCAGCCGCTCCTTGAATGCCTCGACGCGCTCCTTCAGTTCCTGTTGGACAAGGGTCTCGATCTGGTCCGTCTGCTTGACCAGCGGAAAGTCCAGGTATTCGCTGCGGAAGCGTTTGATCGCGGAGAAGGCGCGGTCGAAATCACCCTCGAGCATCATTTCCTTGGTTCGGCTTTTGAGCTTGTCCACTTCGGCCTGCATCGTCGTCTGGATATCCGCGCGTTCGTCCTCGGCGCGCTTGGCGAACTTCGGATAGGCCTCCTCGAGGCGGTCCAGCGTTGCCAGCAACTCCGTAAACGCTTTGGGCTTCTCCTTCTGCAGTTGCTCGTATTCGGCGAACGCCGCGTCGTATTCCTTTTCTTTGGCGCGCTTGTCCAGCGCGTCGCTGAGGAGCCGGACGCGTTGGCGGCATGTTTCGAGGATCTCGGGATTGTCGGGATAGTTCTTCAGCACCTTTTCGTACAATTCCAGGGCTTTGATCAGATCGCCTTCCTTTTCGTAGTTCTCGGCCACGGCGATGATCTTCTCGATCGAGGGCGTCGTGTTGCCGTTGACCGTCGTTTCGGGGCGGTGAAAGATGCTGAGCAGAGCGATGGCGAGGATGCCCAGGAGCACCAGCGAACCCAGGCCGACAAGGATATACGTCGTCGTCGGGCTCTCCTCTTTCGGTTGCGTATCGCGCCGGCGATTGGGGCGCGTCGTCCGCACCCGTACGGCGGCTTGTTTCTCGGTATCGCCACCGGTATCCTCGGCGGCGGCGGTTCTTTGCCGACGGCGCTTGCGCGTGCCTGGGGAGCGAGGCGCTTCCTCCTCCGCCTCGGCCGCCGGGGCCGATTCGGTGACGCCCATGGCCACGCGCAAGGCGTCACGCAGCTCACCCGCGGTCTGGAAGCGCGCCTGCGGATCCTTCTCGAGCAGTTTGTCGACAATGGCGGCGACGTTTTCCGGGAGTTCCGGCTCTTCCTGGGCCAACGGCGGCGCGATGGCGTTGACGACCTTGTGGCGCACCTGGTCGGCGTCGTCGCCCATGAACGGCGGATGCCCGGCGAAGCAGTGGAAGAGCAGCGCACCGAATGAATAGAGGTCGCTCCGGCCGTCGAGAGGCTTGCCGACCAGCGCCTCGGGGCTGTCGTAGAACGGCAGGGCTTTGTCGGGCGGCGTGGTCTCGAAACGGTGCGGCAATCCGAGGCCGACCACGCGCACGTTCAGACTGTCGTCCACCCAGATCGACGACGCGGTCAGGTGGCGGTGCAGCAAGCCGCGGCTGTGGGCGAATTCCAGGGCATCGGCTACCCGTTCGCTGATGGTCAGGATCGGTTCGAGTTTGCCCTTCAGGCCGATGCGGAAACTCAGACGCGGCCCGTGGAAGAGTTCGCAAGTGTAGTAGCACAGCCCGTCTTTCGTCTGCCCGATGTTGTGGATCGGCAGAATGTACGGATGGTTCATCTTGCTCGCCTCGCGCGCGGCTTGAGCGAAAAGGCCGAGCGAACGCTTGTTCTTGCTGTATTCCGGCCGCAGCACCACCACCTCCACCTCCCGGTCCATCGCTTTTTGCCTGGCACGGAAACAGACGGCAATGAGGGTCTCGTCGATCACGTCGATGATCTCGAGGCCCTCGATGGCATCGGCGGGCAGGCGGAAATCCGTTTCGAACAAGCGGACCACGGTGTTGCCGACGTGCAGGTCGTCGCCCGGAAACATCTGCCAGGTTTCGTGCGCCGGCAGGCGAAAGCCGTTGACATACGAGCCGTTGTTGCTGTTGTTATCGCGCACGAGGCATCTTTCGCCGCGATAAAGTGCCGAGGCGTGATTGCGGCTGATCTTGTTGTCGTCGAGGGCGATCTCGCAATTGCTAATGCGACCGATCATCTGCGGTTGATCGGTCAGGGGAAATTCATCCAGAAAACGTGCGCCACTGACGACCTTGAAAAACGCCATTACATCCCCACACACAGACTGGTAATGAATGTTTACATTTACACGGAGCTTGTTTCACATCCACCTATACTCGATTTATGCAAATCCGTCAATGGATTTGAGGTAACCGTGCGGTGATTTACAAACGCGTTCATCGGCCGAATCGTTCAACTTTCTGCGGATTTCTCCGGATTCCCGACCGGCGTATTGCCGATGGATGTAATACGGGGCCATGAGAGGAAGAATATTATGTGGAAACGAACCGGCATACTCGTTCTGTCCTTGTTATTTGCATCGACGGCCGCGCACGCGCAGGAGAGTGCGCCGCCGGTGATCTCCTTTGACAAGCTCTGGACGTTGCACGGCGTCGTGCCGCGCAAGACCCAGTGGTACGAAATCGACAAAGCGGTCGAAATCTTGCCGCCGTATTACCGTTTCACCGTACGCTGCGAGCACGCGAGCTATGTTGTCGTCTCGAGCGTGCGTCTGCTCAAGCTCTGCCACGAGATTCAGGTGCTCGAAGCCTACCGGCGTATGAAAAGCGAGAGTGAGGTCTGGGAGGGCATGCGCAGTTCCGCCCGCGAACTCGGCCACGGCGCCAGACAGCTAGCGGTTCATCCGGGGCTCTCGGGCGAGGCGTTGATGCGCAATCTCGGTCGCAGCGGTCGCAGCGTCGGCCGTTTCTTCGCCCGGCCGTTCAGGGGAACACCGGTGGCGAGCAACGGCATCGACCGGTCGCAGATCCCCGGCAGCGGTTTCGCCGCACCCCACGCGCGCATCTTCGCCTATCGTCACGGGTTGGATGTCTATTCGGACAATCCTGTCGTGCGCGAAGTGATCGCCGAGGTGGCGGCCTCGCACTGGAAGGGCTCCGCCGGCGTGACCGTGGCCAGTTGGGCTGTGCTGCCCTTCGGTATCGGCGTCATCACCCGCGGCGCCATGACTCCCGGCGCCTGGGACGAGGAGGCCGAGGTGATCATTCGCGACAACGCCCCGGCGGAACTCGCCCGCGTTCTGCGCCTGCGCTTCAAGAACGCCTTTGCCCTCAACCGCGAGATCCGGGCCGATCGCGCCCGTCTGCGCGAGTTCGACCGTTTCCTGGCCAATCCGAACTACTCGCCGCGCGAGAAGGCGTATATCACCTTCGAGCTCGAATCGCTCAACGGCCTTGCACGATACGACGAGGTCGTCCGGTTTCTGGCCGAGGCGCGAACGGTCGAGCAGGCGATCTTCCTGGCGCAGCAACTGGAGCTGCTCGGCGCCTGGCACCGGCAGGGCGAGCCGTTCTACTCCTTCGCGGTCATGGGCAACCGGGTCGGCGGCTTGAGCGGCGCGGGGGAACTGGTGATGATCATGACGCAGGATATCGTCGACGACACCGACGAGACGCGGATGTTGCGCCGACAGTTCTCCGCTACGGCCGCGGTCCTCGAGGCCAAACGCGCTTCGCTCTGGCTCGTCGGCACGGCGACGCGCGAGTTCCATCGTGTCGCGCGAAACGACGGGATCCTCCTCATCGAAGGCCTGCTGGCCGATCCCGTCTTCCAGCCCGCCCGGCGGACCGATCCGTTCTGCGCGCGGGGTCCTTGATCCACTCCGCGCGCGGGAGCGTCTGCGCAAGAAATTTATCCTTGTCGATCCGTCGCGTCGCCGTTAGAATGAATTCGTCCGGTGAACCGTCTGCAGGAGGCGAATCATGCGACGTATTTCCTCTTTGTTGCTTATCCTCTTTCTCGCAAGTCCGTTCGGCTTTCGCTTGCGCGCGGGCGAGGAAGGCACCGAACTGCAACTGACCACGCGTGCCTTCCGCCGTCCCAAGGACATGTTCCGCCAGCGCAACACCCGCGGGAAATTCATGTATCGGTATTATGAAGCCCACAAGTTCAGCCGAGAGGCCGAAGCCCGGGCGCTTCTCGATCGAGAGGAACAGCGACGCCAGGCGTCCATCGACCCGATCGAACAAGTCAGCTACGACGTCGAGAAGCAGAGCGCGCTGCTCTATCTCCCCGAGGGATTCGATCCCGAGGACGGCGTCGAAGAATGGGGGCTCTTCATCCACCTGCAGAGCGCGGACGAACCGAAGCTGCCGCAGGAATGGACCTCCGCGCTGGCGGCGACGAAGATGATCTACGTCGCGCCGAAGAACGCGGGCAAGGAGGTGCCCGACGTCGTGCGCATGTCCCTGATCTTCGACGCCATCGCCACGGTGCGCGAAGCGTACCCGGACCTGGACGACCGCCAGGTTCTCTGCGGCCTCGGCGAGGCGGGGATCGTGGCGCTGCTGACCGTCTCGAACTTCCCGGATTTCTTCAAAAAAGGCGGGGTCATCGCCGACAACGCCTTGATCGTCGGCGGTCGTCACATCGCCGGTTACGTCGACAAGGGCGGCAAGCCTTATGCGTTCGACGAGTGGAACAAAGCCGCCGGCGCCGAAGACGGCAAGAGCGCGGTCTACAAGCCGCTCAACGCGCCGTATATCGACCAGGCGCACTGGGACAAGGTGCGCGGGCGCAGGGTGCGTTACGCCTTCGCCATCACCTCCGGCAAAGGGGCCAAGCGTATCCAGGAGCATTGGGAGGACTGGGAAAACCACGCGCGCGTGGAGATGCATCCGTTCTATATCGGCTCCGGCCGCATCCCCTTCGACGCGATGGAAGTGATGATCAAGTACACCATCCGCGAGAAGATTCCCAAGGGCTCTTTCGTTCCGCCCGAGGGGAAGTTCGAACTGCGCAGCAAGCGTTACCCGGAGTGGAAGTAGCGGCTACGGCTTCCGCATTCGCGCCGCCAGCCGCCTCACCTCGCGTACCTCGTCCGGCTTCAGCAGATCCAGCGCGGTCCGCTCTTTCGCGTCGGCCATCTTCGGATCGGCCCCGACGACGATCAGGCGGGCCAGAAGATCGAGTTGCCTGGCGCGCGCGGCGTGGTGCAGCGGCGTCTGCCCCTCGTCGTCGCAAGGCGTCAGCGTACGCGCCCGCCGCATCAGCATTTCCAGTGTCTCCTCGCGGCCGTAACGCGCGGCGCAGTGCAGCGGCGTATCGCCGACGTCATCGATGTCTGTCGGGGCGGCGCCGGCGTCGATCAGGCGTTCGGCAACGCGCGCATTGCCGGCCTTGGCCGCCTTGTGCAGCGGGGTGACGCCGTTGTCGTTGTATACGCGCGCCTTGGCCCCGTGTTTGAGCAGAATCTCCGTGGCGCGTACGTCGCCGCGGAATGCTGCCTCGTGCAACAGGGTTTCGTCGCGACTGGGACGGGCGTTCGGGTCACCGCCGTGCGAGAGCATGAAGTCGAGCAGGCGATAGCGCTTCAGGTACGTCGCCGAGTAGAGCGGCCAGTCCTCCTCCATCAGCCATGGCTCGCGGAGTACGAAGGCCCACACCACCGGCAGCGAATCGCGCTCGATGCCCCACTCCAGTGCGGCGCGAGGGTTGATGGTTTGGAAGAGCGCGAAGAGGCCCGCCAGCCACACCACCACCCCCGCTGCCGCGCCGCGCCGGAAACGCATGCAAGCGTACATGGGGCGTGCATGGCTGTACAGTGCGGACATCAGCTCCATTCCAGCAGGAGATACATCGCCAACGAAAGATAGATGACCTGCGTGCCCATATCGATGAGCATGGTGACGAACGGCCCGCTCGCCAATGCCGGGTCGAAGCCGATACGGTGGCAGATGAGCGGCACCGCCGTGCCGACGGTGACCGCGCCCAGGATGCCGCAGAACATCGCCAGCCAGACCGTCAGCGCGAAGCGGGGGACAAAGCCCCAGAACGGTTCGTCGATGAGCGATCGAGGGCCTTCCTCCTCCTCGTGGGGGTCGGCTTCGCTCTTCTGCGTGGCGGCACCGCTGTCATGAGCGCCGACAGGAGGCTCGATGTCGAATGTCGTCATGCCGTGCGAAACCGCCGCCAGACCGCAGGCGACGATGACGGATATGATCAAAGCCACCGAGAGCTCTCGCCGCATCATCCACCAGAAGTCGCTGAAGTCGATCTCGCCGATGGAGATGCCGCGCACCGTCAGCGTCGCCGCCTGGATACCGACGTTGCCGCCGAGGCCCATGATGGCGGGGATGAAGAAACTGAGCGCGGCGACCTTGTCCAGCGCGATCTGGAAGAAACTGATGATGATCGCCAACAGGCTCATCCCCGTGAGCGTGACCGCCAGGAAGGGAAGGCGCTTGAAAGCGCGCGACCAGGTCGATTCCTCGAACGGTTTCTTCGAGCCGATGCCGGCCATGAGGAAGATGTCTTCCATCACCTCTTCCTCGAGCACGCGCATAATGTCGTCGATTGTGATGATGCCGACCAGTCGTCCCGAGGCGTCGGTCACCGGCAGGATCTTCAGCCCGTACTTGCTCATGAATCGCGCGCAGATCTCCTGGTCGGTCCCCGGCGTCACCGCCACCGGCGCGCGTTCCATCAGCGAATCGGCCCGGGCGTGAGGATCGGCGTGCGCTCTAGTCGGCGTCGCCGGGGGCGGGGCGTGACCGTGGCCGGCGACGTCCGCGGACGGGGCGTCCTTCTTCTTGCCGGTGATCAGATCCTCGACGTGGATGACGCCCAGGAACTTCATGTCGCGGCCGCAGACCATGATCTCGCTGATCGTCTCCACCTCACCGTACTCGGCTCCGATCTGATCGAGGATGTCCTTGATCAGCGCATCGGGCGCGACGCTGAAGAATTCGTTGGTCATGATGCCGCCGGCGGTATCCGGCTCGTAGGCGCGCAGGTCGCGGATCGCCTCGGCCTGCTCGGGGGAGAGCAGCGCCATGATGGCGTCGACCTTGTCCAGCGGCAGGTGCTCCAGGAGGTCCGCCGCGTCATCGTGCGACATGGCTTCGACGACCTCCGCCAGGCGCGGCACCGACTCGTCTTCGGCATACTCGGCGATGTTGATGCTGGTCGTCCGCTCGGCCACCACCGCGGCGCGCTTCTCCGGATCGAGCCGTTGGATGACCGAGGCATAAGTGCCGACCGGCAACTCCTCCAAGGCTTCGGCGATGTCGGCCGGATGGTGCTCGGTGAGGAGCTTCTGCAACGCCTCTTTGCTCGCACCCAGCGAGATCAGGTTGGCGATCTCGGAGGCGGTATAAGCGCGATCGTGCTGCTGGCGCAGCGTTTCGGCGTGTTCACCCATGAACGAAGGCCTGCGCGCGCGGTTCTCCAGCGGCGCCGCTTCGGCGGTGCTGTCATCGAGCGCGTCGTGCTGCGTGTCGGACATGGCTCGAGTTCCTCTTCCGTGCTTCCGCGCTTCCGCAGCCGGCCCTCATCCTCGCCGCGTCCTACGCCGCTTCGACCGCGGCCAGCCACGCCCGGGCGATCAACGCGTGCCCGGCCGGCGTCGGATGCACCCCGTCGGCCGCCCAGTACGCCGGGGCGGCCGATTCGCAGGCGGCGGCGAAAAGTTCCGCCAGCGGGACCAGCCGCGCCGAGAATTCCAGTGCCAGGCGCCGCACCGCCTCGCGCTTGGGATCCAGGTCCTCCCGCCATGTCTCGAATCGCTCGGCGACGGGCAGCAGAAACGGTTCGAGCAGAATCAGACGACAGCCCGAATCGTTCTTCGCCTGTTGCAGAATCGCCCGATAGTCGGCTTCGAACGCGTCGAGCGACGTCGGATCGTTAGCGTCGTACCGCCGCCAGGTGTCGTTGATGCCGATGAGAATCGACAACCACGTCGGCTCAAGGTCCAGACAGTCCTCGCTCCAGCGCGCCCTCAGGTCCTTAACGCGGTTGCCGCTGACGCCGCGGTTATGAAATACCAAACTCTTCTCGGGATATTGCGCCCCGAGCATGGCGGCCGTCATCAACGCGTACCCGCAACCCAGAGAGAGATTTTCGCGCCCGCGCCCGCAATCGGTGATGCTGTCGCCCTGGAAGAGGACGGTTGCTCCGTCTTCGATCAGCATGCGGAACTCCGCTTGTCCAGCCAGCGCAGAATGCTTTCGATCGCCGTCGACCTTGACCGGCGCCACTTACGGTGCGCGCGTCATTGTAGCGGCTGCGAAAAAGCGGTCAATGCAAACATTGCTAGAGGTTTGTTATTGACCTTCGGAATTCCAATGGAACATCTGAGCCTCAAATTGGCCTCCGCGAAAGCAGGAGCGTGACAACTTGCGGATTTCGGGATTGTGATCCGAGTGAATCAAGGAGCTCTTGTTCGAGATGATCGATATCGTCGGGGATGAAGCTCGGCAGATCGGCGTACTTGCAATGATTCCAGACATGCTCGGACGGGTCCTAAGGACCCGTTAAGCAATAATTTCAGAATTTCGGCGCAGCTGGTTTGCCGTC
>CAYWFP010000060.1:0-25818 GCA_964457365.1 uncultured Planctomycetaceae bacterium | reverse complement strand
GTCGAAGTGGCGCGAGTAGTTCTCGATGCCCTGGCAGTAGCCGATCTCGCGGATCATCTCCAGGTCGTACCGCGTGCGGCTCTCCAGGCGCTGCGCTTCGAGCAGTTTGTTCTCGCGCCGCAGAAGCCTGAGCTGCTCCTCGAGCTCGTTCTCGATGGCCGCGCACGCCTCGTCGACGCCGTGGTCCTCCAGCACGAAGTGGGTCGCGGGGAAGATCGCCATCTGCCTGAAGCGGGCGTTGACCTTGCCGACGAGCGGGTCGACATCGAGGATCTCCTCGATCTCGTCGCCGAAGAACTCCACGCGGATGGCGCTCTTCATGTAGGCCGGCCATACCTCCACCGCGTCGCCGCGGACGCGGAAGGTGCCGCGCTTGAAATCGTAGTCGTTGCGCTGGTACTGCATCTTCACCAGCCGTAGCAGCATCGCCTCGCGCTCGATCGACTCCCCGACCTGCAGCCCCAGCGAAACGCGGAAATACTCCTCGGGCGCGCCGAGACCGTAGATGCAGCTCACCGAGGCGACGACGACCACGTCCCGCCGCGTCAGGAGCGCCGAGGTGGCCGAGAGGCGCAGGCGGTCGAGATCCTCGTTGATCGCCGCGTCCTTCTCGATGTAGACGTCGGTCTGCGGCAGGTAGGCCTCGGGCTGGTAGTAGTCGTAGTAGGAGACGAAGTACTCGACGGCGTTGCCGGGGAAGAACTGGCGGAACTCGCTGAAAAGTTGCGCGGTCAGCGTCTTGTTGTGCGAGAGCACCAGCGTCGGCTTCTGCACCGCTGCGATCAGGTTGGCCATGACGAAGGTCTTGCCCGAGCCGGTGACGCCCAGAAGCACCTGGTCGCGCTTGCCGGCCTCGACGCCGGCGGCGAGGCGGTCGATCGCCTCGGGCTGCTGGCCGGCGGGGTCGAATTGGCTGGTCAGTTCGAATTCGGGCATGACTTCTCCCACAAGCGCGGCGCTCCGCCGCCTCGTCCCCTCGCCCGGAAGCGTCCGGATAAACCGATCCAGTATACGCCGCCGCCGCACACCTGTCAAAGCCGACGCCTTGCGCCACGGGCGTCTCGGCGTTTTCCCTTGACATGGCCGCCCCGCCGGTCGAAAATCCGTCCTTTTACAGTGCCGTGTGGTCGACGCCGCGAGGAACGATCCGTGCGCCCCGAAGGCCTGGCGAGACAGGAGCGCTTGCGCGGCCGCGACCGGATCGACGCCCTCTTTGCCGCCGGCGCGGTGGGAAAGAGCTCGCTGGTCGTCGCCCGCGCGCTGCCCAACGAGCTGGCGTATTCGCGCATCGCGGTCATCGTCGGCCGCAAGAGCGGCAAGGCGCACGAGCGCAACCGCATCCGCCGCCGCCTGCGCGCGGCGTTCCGTACCCGCAAGGGGGAGTTCCCCGCCGGGTACGACCTGCTGCTCCTGGCGCGGCGCGGGGTGCTGGAGGCCGACTTCGAGGCGTTGCGCGAGGGCCTCGCGCGGGCGGTGCGGCGCGCCACCGAGCAGATCGAGCCACGGTCATGAACCGGCTGCGCGACATCCCCGGGTGGCTCGCCATCGCGCTGGTGCGCGGCTACCAGATGACGCTCTCGCGGTTGCTGCCGCCGGCGTGCATCTACGAGCCGAGTTGCAGCCAGTACATGATCGACGCCATCCGGCTGCACGGGCTGTTCCGCGGCGGAGCGATGGGACTGGCCCGCGTCTGCCGCTGCCACCCGTTCGCCCGCGGCGGGAACGACCCGGTGCCGCCGAAGACCACGTCCGCGCCGGAAACGCCCGCGGAGATGATGCAGGACGAGTGAGTTGAAAAAAGACACCGCGCAGCAGACGCTGCTCTTCTTCGCCATCTTCCTGACGCTGTGGATCATGTTGCAGTGGTTCCGCCCGGCCCCGTCGAAGCCCCCGGCCGAGGACGTGGAGACCGCGCGGGAGCAATCCGACGACATCCCTGATGAGGCGTACGACGAGAACGGCGAGATCGCCGAGCCGCCGGAGGAGGCCGAGCCGCCGCCCGCGCCCGAGACGCCCGCGCGCGCCATCGCCGATATCCGCGTCGCCCGCGACGTCGACGCCGACGGGGAAATCGACTACATCGCCGAGTTCACCACCCGCGGCGCGGCGCTGCGACGTTTCGTTCTGCCCAATTACTACATCACCCCCGCGCACAAGCGCGAGCTGGTGCTGCTGGACGAACTCGAGCCCGGCCGACTCAGCCTCGTTCTCGACCGCCTCGGCAGCGGCAAGGACAAGCCCGTCCGCCTGCGTGACATCGACTACCACCTGCTGAGCGCGCCGCGCTGGATGCATCTGGAGGAAAAGGCGCCGCGCAACGACGGGGACGAGCTGGTCTTCCAGGCCACCGTCGCCGCGTGGCGCATCCGCAAGATCTACGACTTCGGCGTCGACCGCCGCGGAAGCGAGCCGCGGAACCGGTACGGCTTCCGCCTGCGCCTGCAACTGCGCAATCTGGCCGAGCAGGAGCGCGACCTGAGCTACACCCTCGTCGGCATCGCCGGCATCGTCCCCGACCAGATCGGCCGCGGCATCTGGGCCAGCCGCTGGACCCAGCTCATGGGCGTCAGCGGCGAGTTGACCGGACCGGAGACGGCCACGCTCGAGCGCTCGGCGCTGAGCGAACTGAAGGACGAGGAGCGCCTCGAGCACAACAAGGCCAACATCGCCTGGCTGGGCCTGACCAACCGCTTCTTCGCCGCGGTGCTGGTGCTGGAGGATCCGAAGGTGGCGCTGGCGGCGCAGTTCAAGCCGCTGGCGGTGCGCGAGGCGTACGCCGGCGGCGAGGAAGAGCTCGCGGCGCTGCTGGCCGCGCATCCGCAGAACGGCGCGGCGGTGCTGGAAACCAACGCCTTCGACGTGGCGCCGGGGCAGACGCTGAGCCACGACTACGCCTTCTATGGCGGGCCCATGGCCGACGAAACCGTCGCCTTCGATCCGCGCCTGCGCAACCTCGTCAGCTACTCCTTCGAGCGCATCGCCTTTATCAGCCGCTTCCTGCTGCAGTGCCTCAACTACATCGCCGTCGTGGTCGGCAACTACGGCCTGGCGATCATCCTCCTGACGCTGCTGGTCAAGACCTGCCTGCACCCGCTGACGCGCAAGGGGCTCGCCTCGAGTCACAAGATGCAGCTGGTCCAGCCGCTCTTGAAGGAGATCCGCGAGAAATACAAGGACGACCGGCAGAAACAGGGCGAGGCGCAGATGGAGCTCTTCCGCAAGCACGGCATCAGCCCCGTCGGCGGCTGCCTGCCGATGCTGCTGCAGCTTCCCATCTTCATCAGCCTCTACGGCGCCTTCGCCCGCGGCTTTCCGATCCGGCAGCAGGCGTTCCTCTGGATCGACGACCTCTCGCAGCCCGACCGCCTCCTCGGCTTCGGCGGCTGGCAGGTGCCGTACTTCCAGTGGACCAGCCTCAACCTGCTGCCGGTGATCTACCTGGGCCTGCAGATCCTGCAGATGAACCTCCAGCCCAAGAGCACCGACCCGCAGCAGCAGCAGACGCAGCAGATGATGAAGTTCATGCCATTCGTCTTCGTCTTCATCTTCTACGACATGCCCTCGGCGCTGGTGCTGTACTTCGTCGTCCAGAGCGGCTACACCCTCGTCGAACATTACCTCATCAAGCGCGCGCTCAAACGGCAGCCGCTGGCCGCCGCCGACGGCGCGCCCGCGCCAGCCGCGGCCGATCCGCAGGCCGCCGCCGCCGGTACCGGCATCTCCCATGGCGGCAAGAAGAAAAAGAAGAAGAAACGCTGAGGATGCACCCGCCGCGCGACACCATCGCCGCCATCGCCTCGCCCTCCGGGGCAGCCTCCCTGGCGATTCTGCGCCTCTCGGGACCGGATGCCTTCGTCATCGGCGAGCGCCTCTTCGCCTCGCCGTCTTCGCCCCGCGACCGCTCCTGGCGCATCGTCCGAGGCACGCTCGCCGTGACGCTGCGGACCGGCGCCGGCGCCGTCGAAGCGTGTCTGCCGTCGCTTGCCTGGTGCTTCGAGTCCCCCCGCAGCTACACCGGCGAGGATCTGCTGGAGTTCCACCTTCCCGGCGCGCCGCCGCTGGCGAATGCGGCGCTGCGCGCGGCCACGGAAGAAGGCGCGCGCGTGGCCGACCCGGGCGAGTTCACCCTGCGGGCGTTCCTCCACGGGCGCATCGACCTGGGGCAGGCCGAGAGCGTCGAACGCCTCATCGCCGCCACCGGCGAGGCCGAACGCCGCGCGGCGCTGGCACGGCTGGGAGGCGAGTTGTCGCAGCGACTCGGCGCCTGGCGCGCGGAGCTGCTGCACCTCTGCGCGCTGATCGAGACCACGCTCGACTTCGACGAGAATGAACTCGACGAGGACCTGGAGAGCGGGTTGCGCCCGGCGTTGACCCGCGTCCGCGACGAATGCCGCGACCTGGCCCCGCGCGTCTCGCCGCACCGCCCGGTCGAGGACGGACTCCTGGTGCCGCTGGCGGGCCTGACCAACGCCGGCAAGAGCACGCTGCTCAACGCGCTGCTCGGGAAGGACGCCGCGCTGGTCTCGCCCGCGCCGTCCACCACCCGCGACCGGCTGCGCCATCCGCTGCCACTGGGCCGCTTCACGTTGCTCTTGCAGGACGGTCCCGGCCACGACCCGGCCGCCGCCTTCGCCGCCGAACTCGACGCGCAGGCGAGAGCCCGTCACGCCGCGGCGGTGATTCTGCTGGTCGTCGATTCGTCGCGGCCGGCCGATCCGGCGCTGCGGGATCTGCTGCAGCGCTTACCGCCCGCGCGGATCGTCCTCGTCTTCGGCAAACGCGACTTGCCGCAACAGCTCGCGCCGGACACCGTCCGCCAGTGGCTTGCCGCCGCGCCGCACCTGACGCTTGCCGGCGAAGCCGAACTCAGCGCCGCCACCGGCGCGGGCCTGGACGGGCTGCGCGCGTTGCTGCGGGCCGAGGCCGTCGGCGCGCTGGCCGCCGCGCCCGGAGGCGCGGTCTCCGCGCGCGAGGCCGCCGAGGTGCGCGCCGCCGCGTCGCACGTCGACGAGGCCCTGCGCCTCCTCGATACGGAAGCGGGGGGCGAACTCGTGGCGGAGGAACTCCGTGCCGCGCACGCCGCGCTTTCGCGCGCGCAGGGCGAGGGCTACGCCGAAGACGTCCTCGAGAGCATCTTCTCGCGCTTCTGCATCGGGAAGTAGCCTCCGTGTCGCGGCGGACAATCGCGCCAGGCGTTCGCGTCGCGCCTCCGTGCATCCGTCTGCCGCGGTTTGCAGGCAGACCTAACTCGACAGCGAGAAGACGAATAGTTGTTCTAATCCGGTCTGGCAATGCGCGCCAGCGCGCCGTAGGCGATGCGCACCATCCGTCCGAGTTGCCTGTCGTCGGGCACTCTGCCCCCAAGCGCGGTCTTCGGCTCAGTCCATAGGTCGCCCCCGGCGATATTCGAAAACACTTGCAGCACGGGCTTGCCCTTCATATAGAAGACGATTGCAAAAGGAACGAACCGGCAGTCTTCGGTGTCCTCGCCCATTTTCTCGTACTCGCTCAGTACCGCCGCGAGGGCATTGGTTTCCACTTCGTTGAGGCGGATCGATTCGGCGACGAGTTCCTTGATGAGTTTGCCGTCTTCGGAATAGAGTGTATATGCCGACTTCCGGCCTTTCTGCTTGAGAAGAAAGACCCTGCAGGTGTCGAACGCCACCCCTGCCACGGCTTGATCCTCGCCGGCCAAGCCGCCTGTCGCCGTCAGCCAGAGAACGATTGTCGAGAGAATCACAAGCCTGCCGCGCATGAAATCTCCTCCGAAAGATCGGCTCCGCCAAATCGAATTGCCCGCGGCCCCGACACCCTACCCCATCCCCGCCACCGCCTCGATCAGCTTCTCCGCGCGCGCGTCGACGTCCTCGGCCTCGTGCGCCAGTTCCTGCACGACCGGGTTCTCCGTCAGCGTGCCGCGGACGGCTTCGAAGTCGGCGTGGCGGATCGCGTCGTCGCCGTCGATGCCGTAGCCGATCCGCGCCGCGTCGCCGAACTCCTTCTCCGCGTCGTCGCGGATGCGTTCGTGCCAGGCGTGCACCGCCGCGCGCCACTCCTCCACCGCGCCCCGCACGTCGCCGGCGGTGACGGCCTCGGCGTCTTTCCGCAGCTCGTCCAGCCATGCCGCCTTCGCCCAGTCCCACTCGTAGGCGACGTAACGCTCGTGCAGGTGCCGCAGCGCCATCTCCAGCCCTTCGATACTCCCGACCGAGCCGTTCTCGACGCTGTCGAGCAGCGCCTCCGCCTGCGCCCGCGGCGCGAGCAAACCGCAGAGGTCGACCCATTCGCCCGCGCCGACGTCGCCCGACTTCATCAGGTTGGCCAGGAAGTCGCCCGGGCCTTTCTTCTGCAGCACGCTCTCGGCCTGGCGCACCACCGCGCCGCTGACGTAGCGGTGCACCGCGGTGTCGTAGCCCTGCGCCGCTTTCGCCAGCCGCCGCGCGGGGATCTTGAGGCCGTTCCAGCCCGCCGCGTCGCCGCTCTCTCTCGCCCGCAGCTCGTTCAGGATCTTCCGCGCGCGCATCACCCGCGCCATGGTGTAGGGACTGAGCACGTGACAGTGGATGCAGTCGAGCCGGTCGTCCTGCGCGCGCCGGTCCCGCGCGGCCCACTTCCGTCCGTCGCGGTAGACGCCGATGGAGAAGAGGTTGCCCGCCGGGATCAGCAGGCTCTGCCCCTTCTCCTCCAGCAGCAGCGAGAACGGCATGTCGCTGGTGTCGAGCGCCGCGTAATGCCGCCCGATGACGGTGGTGAAGGCGCCCACGCGCGCGGGATAGAGCAGGTAGCTCGACGAGCCGGTCTTGCAGCCGCGCTCGAGGATTCCCTGGTGCACGGGGCCGAGTTTGTAACGGTGGTTGCTGGCGTTGCCGCCGCTGCCGGCGTTGTGGAAGCTGTAGAGCGCGGTCAAGAGCAGCGTCGCCTTGTGGTGGCTGACCGTGTACGGCCCGCAGAACGCCGCGCAGGCCTCGCCGTTGAAGGCGTCGCAGTTGGCGAAGAAGAGCGAGTGATCGGCGGCGAAGCCCTTGCCGACGTACGCGCCCTGCCCGACGAAACACCGGTGCAGCACCGCCGCGCCGGTGACCTCGCTCCCCGGGGCGAAGACGAAGTCCTCGGCCACCACGCCCGCGCCCACCAGCGCCGGCTCGCCCGGGGTGGAGCCGACGGTGCCGTTGACCAGCCGCGCCGCGCCGCGCACCACCGCCGCCGGGCCGACATGGACATCGCGCAGCTCGCCGCTGTCGAGAACCCGCGCGCCCGCGCCGACGTAGCCGCGGGGGCGCTTGCGTTCGCGCACGTACGCGTCGATCAGTTCCTCCAGCCTGGCGATCAGCCGTGGCCGGTGACGATACGCGGCCAGCAGATACGCCACCTGCGCGCTCAGCCGGTCGTACAGCGTCACCGTCCGCCCGCCGTCCTCGTTGAGCGCGTCCACCTTGGCGCCCTGGCCGAAGTCGCTCTCGCCGGTGGCTTCCAGGCAAGCGACGTTGTGGATCGTCGCGCCTTCGCCGATCTCGTAGTCGGCCAGCCGCCGGCCGATGTTGCGGATCAGCACGTCCGGGCCGACGGTGCAGTTGTGCAGGTGCGCGTGGGCGATGCCGAACTCGCCCGAGGCCCCGCCGTAGCGCTGGGTGCGGTCGCGCCAGCCCTCGAGGCGCACCTCGCCGGTGAAGACGGTGTCGCGCACCAGGTGCGGCGCGAAGGTCTCGCCCACCAGGACGTGGCGCCAGTTCTCGGCCGCGCAGCCGCGCTTCTCCAGCGTGGCGATCTCGTCGGTGGTCAGCGGCCGGTAGCGTTGTCGGGGCATTCCTCTCCTTTCTCCTCGCCCAGCAGGCGCGCGCGCGCCTCGTTGAGCCGGCCGATCAACCATTCCTGGTCGGGACCGGCGAGGTGGTGGCCGAAGTAGACGCTCTTCTTCCCGCACCGCAGTACGCACGCGTGCACCGGCTGGTAGTTCTCCCGGTAGGCCACGTCCTGGCTGAACGGCTCCAGCTCCTGGAGCGAATACTGCCGCGTCCAGGTCCGGCCGAAGAGCTGCTTGATTGTCGTCGCGCCCTCAGGCCCGAGGCGCACCGCCGTTGTGCCGAAGGCCATCCACAAGCCCCACAAGGGAAAGCCGATCCCCACCGCCCAGAACGGCAGCATGAACAGCAGGCCCAGCAGCCCCGGGGCGTTCGCGTCGGGCTCGGCCTGGAAGAAGCTGCCGATCATGAGGGCGGTGATGGTGACGACGAGCGCGTCCCAGAACGCGGCGAAGACGAAGATGCCGATGGCGCGCCCGCGCAAGCCCGGCGCGGGCAGCAGGACGTTGATCCCGCCGCCGGGCGTCTCCTCAACGTAGACCACATCCGGCGGCGGCGCCCGCGTATCCCGCGCATCCTCCAGCGGCAGGGCGTCGGATACCTTGAAGCGCGCATCGCAATGCGGGCAGACGCCGTCGTCGCCGGGGATGTCCACCGCCTCGCCGGCGACGCGTCCGCCGCAGTAGGGGCATGCCAGGGCCATAGGCTCACCTCGTCTGCAACTCGTCCAGTCGTCGTTTCATCAGTCTGTATATGTATGCCTGCTCGTTTCGCGCCCCCGCGCCGCCGATCCCGCCTTCCCAGGCGCCCAGCGCCAGGAGGATGTGCGCCTCTGCGCCGGCCATGTGCGGACTTCTCCATGCGAGTTTGTCCGCGTGCCAGAGAAGGCCCTCCTCGATCCAGCGCAGGCTCACCCCGTCGAGAGCCGCCCTGCGGGTGCGGCCAAGGCCGAAGAACTGCCAGCGGTAGCTGCATTCGCCCGGGTCGAGCCGCAGCATCTCGCAGCCGAAGAGATGCGCCAGAATACCGAAGAGCATGGCGAAGCCGACGAGGAAGAAAGGCGCGATAAACAGCCCGGCAAGGATCATGCCGGACCGCTCTTCCCGGCCCGTCTCTTCCGCCGGCAGCGGATCGTCGCGCGGCGCCTCGTCCGCGCGCGGCGACTCCGCGATGCTCCTCCCGATCACGAACGCCAGACAGCCCCACCAGAACACGGTGATGGCCAGAGGGATCAGGAGCGTTACGCCCCAGCCTTGCGCCGGCAATGCCAGCCGCAGCGTCCGCCCGTCGTCGTCGACGCGGATCTTCGTCTCCGGGCGCAGGGCGGCGGGTACCTCCCCCGGCGGGGCCGGGGCGTCGATGCAGGCCGGCGCGGCGCTCGAACGGAAGACCTCGCCGCAGCCGAGGCACTTGGCGATGTCGGCCTTGACGTTGACCTCGTCGGGGCCGATCTTGTTATCGCAGGCGGGGCAGTAGCGCGCCATCGTCTTCTCCCGAACCGGCTTGCGTCGCTCATCTTCGCCGGTGGCGCGGGAATCGTCCAGTCCGAAAAACGCTTTTGCCCGCCGCCGCTCTTGCGCTCGGTCTCGGATCGGGTACGATACGGAGAATACGGAAAGGGGTTCCCATGCGTCGCGTTTTGCCGTTGCTGCTGCTCTGCGCCTTCGCGCCCGCGCTCCGCGCCTCGGAGAACCAGGCGCTGATCCTCGAGGCCGTCCAGAACCGCGCGGACCTCACGAGCATGCGCTCGAAAGGCACTTTCCGCATCATCGACGAGCGCGAGGACTACGAACTCGCGGTCAACGTCGAGGTGCTCGCCGCCGAGCCGCAGTCGCTGAAGGTCCGCGCCACGCGCATGGCCAAGAAGGGCTTCACCATCCTCATGCGCGGCGGCAAGCTCCAGTTCTACCTCCCGCGCGAGGGCAAGCTCTACGTCGGCACGCCGCGGCGGTTCGCCGAGATGACCGGCTTCTTCAGCCCCGAGCGGCTGATGGACCGGCTGCTCCGCTTCGAGCCGTCGATGGCCGCGCGCGCCTGGGCCCGCGACGACCTGACCGGCGACACGCTCGTCTTCACCGAGGTTCACCCCGAGGGGCATCCGTACCTGCGCCTGACGATCGACGGCGTCCGCCGCCGCATCGAGCGGGTGGCGCATTACGACGCCACCGGCCGGGCCTACTTCGTCGAGTCCTACTCGCGTTACGTCACCGTCGACACGCCTCGGGGCGAGCGCGAATTCCCGCTCTCGGCCGAGCTCGAGTGGCCGCAACTGAAGCGCCGCGCGCTCATCGACTTCCGCGGCGTCGAGCCCGACCGCGAGATTACCGAGGAAATGTGGCGGGTGCGTATCAGCCACCCCGGCGAGACGAAGACGCTGCCCCTGTCCGAACTCGGACGCGGTTCTCCCCCCGAGGCGAAGGCCGAACCCGGTGCCGAGGCGGTGCCGCAGGGAGACGCCCCGGTCATCGAGAGCGAGCCGTAGCCGGCCATGTCCCTCTTCCCCGACGATCCCGCCGCCCGTATCGAAGAGCTGGCCGCGGCGCTGCGCCGCCACAACGAGCTCTATTATAACCGGTCCGCGCCGGAGATTTCCGACGCCGAGTACGACGCGCTCAAGCGCGAGCTCGAACGCCTCGAGGCCGCCCACCCGGAGCTGGCCTCGCCCGACAGCCCGCTGCGGCAGGTCGGCGCCCCGGTCGAGACGGAGACGACCGTCCGGCACGAAACGCCGATGCTCTCCATCCGCAACCTCGATCCGAAGGACAAGAAGGGATTGAAGTGGTTTTGCGGGCGTGTGCCAAGTGTGCTCCGGAACACGTTCGGCAAGGACGCGCAGCCCGTCTATGTCGTCGAACCGAAGATCGACGGCCTGGCAATATCCCTTCTGTACGAGAGCGGCAAGCTCGTCCGCGCCGCCACCCGCGGCGACGGCCGTCTCGGCGAGGATGTCACCGCCAACGTCCGCGCGGTGCTCGGTGTGCCGGAGACGCTCTCGGGCGACGTACCCGAACGCCTCGAGGTCCGCGGCGAGGTTTACATGGAAATCGCGTCGTTCGAGCGAGTGCGCCGGGAGCAGCAGGAGAAGGGCGCGAAGCTGGTCTTCGCCAACTCCCGTAACGCCGCGGCGGGGACCTTGAAGCACAAGGACAATCCGGAGATCGTGCGCGACCGCGGTTTGAAGATCTGGGTTTATGCCTCGCCGGATGCGGCCGCGCTGGGCGTCTCGAGCCAGTGGGATCTGCTGGCGAAGCTCGCGGCGCTGGGCTTTCCGGTCAATCCGCTGCGCCGACGCTGCGCCGATCTCGAAGCGATCGAAGCGTGGCGCGACGAGATGGATATCCGGCGTTATGACTTGCCCTACGACACCGACGGCCTGGTCATCAAGATCGATTCTTTCGCGCACCGGCAGGCTTTGGGCATGGGCGAAACCAGTCCGAATTGGGCCGTGGCGTACAAGTTCGCCGCCGAGCGGGCCGAGACCGTTGTCGCCGACATCGCCGTCCAGATCGGCAAGTTCGGCACCGCCACGCCGGTGGCGTCGCTCGAGCCGGTGTTTCTCAGCGGCTCCACCGTCTCCCACGCTACGCTGCACAACCTCGACTACATCCGCCAGAGGGATATTCGCATCGGCGATACGGTCCTGATCGAGAAGGCCGGCGAGATCATCCCGCAGGTGGTCGCGGTGCTGCCGGAGAAACGCACCGGCGCCGAAACCGAATTTCGTATGCCGGCCGACTGCCCGGCGTGCGGCGGACCGTTGCGGCGCCCGGAGGAGGACAAGAAGGCGTACTATTGCGACAACGTCTCTTGCCCGGCCAAGATGCGGGCGATGCTGCTGCATTACGTTTCGCGTGATGCCATGGACCTCGACGGTTTCGGCCCGGCGCTGATCGACGCGTTGGTGGAGAAAGAACGGATCCGGGACGTCGCCGATCTGTATGCGCTCGACCGGGAGGCGCTTCTCGATCTGGACGGCATCAAGGACAAATCCGCCCGCAACCTGCTCGCCGCCGTCGAGGCCTCGAAGTCGCGCGGACTGGCGCGGCTCCTGGGCGCGCTCTCCATCCCGCACGTCGGCGTCACGCAAGCGCGTCGCATCGCCGAGACCTTCGGAACGCTGGAGCGGCTGTACGAGGCGAGCGAGGCGGAGATCGCCGAGATTTCCGCCCCGGAGTCCGTGTCGTATCGCACGCTCGGCGAAATCGCCGCCGGCAAGATGCATGCCATGCTGCAGGATCCGGCAGTGCGGAAAACGTTGTCGGAATCATCCTCGACGCCTCTGGCCGCGCGTCTGAACGATCTGGGCATTGACGGCGTCGGTCCGAAACGCTGCGAAGCGGTGGCCAGGACGTTCGCAAGCGCGGAGGAACTGCTCGACGCGTCAATCCCGGATCTCGAACTGGTCGAACTCGGCGTCTCCACCGCCAGGCAGACGCTCGGCCCCGTGATCGCGCGATCGGTGAAGGATTTCCTCGGGAACGAAAGAAACCGCGATCTGCTCGCGCGCCTGCGCGCAGCCGGAGTCGAGACGACACAAGAAGCGCCGGCCGCGACGGTGGCCGCCGACACCGGCGCCGCGGGCAAGACCTTCGTCCTCACCGGCGCGCTCTCGGTGCCGCGCAAGGAGGCCGCGGCGATGGTCGAGGCCGCCGGCGGGCAAGTGGCCTCCGCCGTCAGCCGCAAAGTCGACTACGTCTGCGCCGGGCCCGACGCGCAGGGCACCGGCAAGCTCAAGAAAGCGGCCGACCTGGATGTCCCCGTCATTGACGAGGACGAACTCCGCCGCCTCTGCGGACAGTAATCCCTGGCATTCCATTTGCATTGCGTGTTCCGTATACCGATTCGGCCTTTGGCATGGACGAGCTATCTGCCTGCCTTATCAATAGTTGTGCTATTTGGCATAACATCTCCCGGCATGCGCTGTCCTGAATCGGCTGTATGGAATTCGGACATTCGCGCGACGCGGACGGAAAGGAGCCCAGTCATGGATCCGGAAGACGATACCCGCAAAATCGGCGAGATCCTGGTCCATCGCGGCTACCTCACCTGGGAGCAGCTCGACCACGCGCTCGAGGCGCAGCGCGACGACGAGACGAGGCGCCTGCTGGGGAAGATCCTGGTCGAGAAAGGCTATATCACCCATTCGGACCTGCTGCAGGCGCTGCCGCTGCAGAAGATCCATCCGCATCTCCACGGCGCGCGCGTGCTGGTCGTCGAGGACGTCACCAGCATGCGGCGCATGCTCAAGACCTTGCTGATGAAACGCCGCGCCGACGTGGTCGAGGCCGAGAACGGCGCGGTGGCGCTGGAGGCGCTCAAGCTCGCCGCGCAGATGAACGCGCCGTTCGACCTGGTGCTGCTGGATCTGATGATGCCGAAGATGGACGGCCTGGAGATGCTGCTGCGCGTGCGCAGCGCCGGGACGCTCCGCCCCACGCCGGTGATCGTCCTCACCGCCCGTTCCGACCGCAACAGCGTGCTCGAATGCGCGCAACTGGGGGTGCTCGACTACCTGGTCAAGCCGTTCCGCCCGTTCGAGTTGCTGGAGCATATCGAGCACTGCCTCGCCGCCGTGGAGAAGGGCGAGGAAACGCCGGGGTGCGGCCGCCCGGACGCCTGCGCGCAATGCGAGGTGCCGGATCTGATCGGGAGCCTGCGGCGAAAGCCCGACTTCACCGCCCGTGACCGGCTGATTCTGGACCTTGTCGAGAAGATCGAGCAGCATTGCCCCCACTGCCTCGAGGGCACCGCCCGGCGGAGGGCCTCCGCGCCCCTCTCCCACAACTGAGTGCCTGCCGCGCGGCCGGTCAGTCTGTGACGTTTCTTTTCACGGCGATTGGCGAAGACAAGCGCACATTGTCCCCCACCCCGACCCGGGGGCTCCGATTTTATAACGTTTCGCGAAAAAGTTTCGCCCGCCCATCCTGTTGATACGTCATGAAGATACGCGTTTGCCCCGCTTTTCGTCGTACGCGTACGGTACGGTTCTGTACCACGGCCGCTTGATTTCTCGCCGGGGATGACGCAAATGTGAAGGCGAGCCGGAGGCGGGCTCCGTTCCCGCGAGCGTTCTTTGACAATCGAGGAAAGGATCAGCGGCTATGGAAGATTTCGGTGGTAAAGGTCCAGAGGTGCGCCTTGCCGGTCTTGTACAGATCTTCGCGCAGGCCCGCTTTGCGACACGCCGCGCGCAGCATCGCCTCGGCGCCCCAGCCCTGCCGTGCCGCCGTGGCCGGCAGGATCACCCCGCGCGCGCTGCCGCGCACCAGCGCCACGCCGTGGACCGGGGTCTTGACCTCGCGCCAGGAGCCGACCGGCCGGATGTCCTTCAGGATCGCGATCTCGATCGCCAGCCGCTGCGCCATCCGGGCGGTGAGCGACTCGTCGGCGTAGGTCGGATCCTCCGTGGCCGCCGCGCGGGTCATGTCGGCGACGAGTTCGGCCATCGGCTTCCTGGCCACGAAGACGCCGGCGCTGCCGCGCTCGGTGCCGTTCTCCAGCAGCGTCACGAAGAGCGGTTGGCGCGCCTTGAGCTCGGCGTTCCCCACCCGCGGCGCCTCGTAGCGCGCGCGTACCGCCGCGGCTTCGAGCGCCTCGCGGGCGATGCGCATCATCTCCGCGCGCGCCTCGGGCGAGACGCTCTTGCGGTCGATGCGCGGCGCGCGGATCGGCGTGCCGTCTTGGCGCTCGGCCGGGACGAAGGTGCGCCGCCGGCTCGAGAAGGCCGCGCCGGCGAAGCCGACCACCGGGCGGGCCGGGGCGGTGTTGGCGTAATGCAGCCGCGTCAGCGTGTCCATCTCCAGCTTCTCGGCCACCAGCGCGGCGATCAGCACCGCGTACGGCGCCTCCAGCGAACGCGCGCCGCGGGGCGCCTGCTCCTGGAGCGCGCGCCAGGTGCGGTCGATCTCCGCGGGGTGGGTCGTCTCCATGCTCTTCAGGATCTGCAGGTCGTTGCTCGCGGCGTCGTTGCCGGACTCGAGCCCGACCGAGAGGTTGCTTGCCACCACCAGCGCCACGCCGTCGGCACCGACGATGCGCGCCAGGTCGTCGGCCATGCGCTTCATCTCCGCGGTGGTGCGCGGGTTGGCCAGCACCGGGACGATGCGCAGCTTCGGCAGGAACGTCTGCAGGAAGCAGACCTGCAGCTCGAGCGCGGCCTCGCGTGCGTGCGCCTGCGGCAGGAAGGCGAACGAGGCCGAATCCACCAGGTGTTTCGCCGCCACCGGGTTGACCGGCGTGGTCGTCAGCGGGGTGGCGTAACCGCCGGTGACCCAGACCGAACCGCCGCGCAGCTTGCCGTGCCGCGCGCGCGAGAGCAGCACCACCGTGTGCAGCCCCGCCTGTTCCTGCAGGCTCTTGTAGACGTGCGCGCAGGCGACGCCGCAGTCCTCGAGGCGGCCGAAGGGGGCGAGGTAGACCTTGGCCATCCCCTCGACCTTCGGCGGCACCACCCGCCGCTGCAGCCGCAGCAGTTCGCTCGAGAGCAGCTCCGCGTCGGCCGGGTAGAGCGTGCCGGCGGCGGCCGGCTGGCGGACGTGCTCGGGGTAGGCCCGGCGCCAGGGCCGGAATTCCTTCGGCGCTGGCGGCGTCTGGGCGGGCGCGGCCTCTTCGGCGGACGCCTCGCGCTGCGGGAACGGCGCGGACGCGTCGGTCTCGGCCGGTTTCGCTTTCGGCGCGGGCTCGACTATTGCGTCCGACCGATCGGCAACGCGCGGCTTCTCCGCCCCGGCGGGCTCGGCCACCTCGGCGTCAGCGGCGGAACGGACGCCGCGCGCGCCGGGCTCGGTGACGTAATCGAGCAGCATGCGGTTGCCGTCGATGCAGCCGCCGGTGGCCGACGCGAGCAGCAGCCCCGCCGGCAGAATCCGTCTCAACCTCTCTCGTACGCCGCGCATGCCGTTCACCTTTCTCCAGTATATACATCGGCAGAATCGGATCAACGGCTGAGTTGCGGCGCGGGAAAATCCCTTGACGAGGGGGCGAAAATGGGGGAGCATACGCGGTCACTTGCACCGACAACCCGTTCCCGATCCTGCCAGAAAAGGAGAGCAGTCATGGCCACGGCCGAACTCTTGAAGACCCCGCGTCAGAACATCATCGGCTCCCCGACCATCGGCGTCTTCGCCCCATGCGATCCGCGCATCGACGAGGCCAGCCGCAAGCGCGCGGTCAACATCGTCAAGAACGTCGCCGAGATCGTCGCCAAGGGGGT
The DNA here is from genome assembly GCA_964457365.1 of uncultured Planctomycetaceae bacterium. Lineage (GTDB taxonomy): Bacteria > Planctomycetota > SZUA-567 > SZUA-567 > SZUA-567 > CAYWFP01. Next base: position 9,807 of record CAYWFP010000060.1, on the reverse strand, counting down.
CAAGACCCCCGACGGCCAGTCCGTCCGCGTGGTCTACAGCCCCGTGCTCGTCGACGGCGAGGCGCAGGCCGACGTCGTGGCGCGCCAGTTCAAGGACGCCGGCGTCGAGGTCCTCGTCGCCGCGCCCGACACCTGGGCCTTTCCGCAACTGACCATCCTCTCGCTGCTCTCGCATTTCCCGAAGGACATGCCGCTCAACGTCACCTGCGGCAACTCCGGCCCCAAGCCCGGCGTCGTCTACGCCCACGCCATCTGCGGCGCCGTCTCGCAGCAGGGGCGCCTCGTGCACCTCAACGTCGGCACCTGGCCCGACACCGGCGCGAGCCCCAAGATGACCGCGACCACCGCCGAAGCGCTGGTCGACTGGTGCTACGCCGCGGTCGCCTTCCAGGGCCTGAAGGGCCGGCGCGCGGTGATCTGGGGGCACGACAGCATGGGCATGGAGACGGCGCTGATGCACGTTCTGCCGACGCGCAAGTTCTTCCAGCTCGAGATCGCCCGCCTGGACATGAAGCTGCTGGCGGACATGCTCGCGAAGAAGGCCTACAAGGAGGCCGAGCTCAAGAAGCTGCGCAAGTGGATCGACCGCCACCTCGGCGAGAGGCTGCACGTCCGGGACGAGGCGCAGAGCGAGCGCTTCAACCAGAGCCTGGCGATGTACCTGGTCATCCGCGACGTCCACGAGGAACTTAACGCCGTCGGCGGCGGCTTCATGAGCCAGCTCGAGTGGGGTTCGGACAAGCGCGGCCTGCCGCTGCCGGTCGCCGACGCGATGGAGTCGCTGTTCAACTCCACCTTCGACCACAACGGCAAGAAGCCGGCGCTGCCGTACGCCACCGAGGCGGACATGCAGGGGCTGCTGACGCAGTTGGTCTTCACCTGGCTCTCGGGGGGAGAGCCGCCGCTCTTCATGGACTTCCGCAAGGTCTGGGAGCCGTGGGAGATATGCCAGCTCGCGGACAAGCTGAAGATCAAGCGCAGCGGCAAGACGCTCTGGGAGAAGCGCGGCCTCGTCGACGGCGACAACTCCGGCTCGGCCTCGTTCAACTGGGCGGGCAAACCCGGCGAATCGGCGGGCGCGCTGATGCAGCGCGTGACCATGCCGCAGGCGGACCCGGGCTACTTCCCCGGCCTGGGCAACTCCGTCACCTTCATGACCCCCGGCGGCATCGAGGGGCTGGCCGGGCGCTTGGCCTACAGCTACAAGAGCGACCAGTTCGCCATGATCTGGGACGAGGCCTGCACGGTCGACCTGCCGCCGAAGCTCGCGCAGGCGGTGGCCAACACCTCCACGCCGGAGTGGCCGCACACCTTCGTGGTGCCCAAGTACGCCACCATGGTCGAGTACAAGCAGTACGCGCCGGCGAACCACTTCCACATGACCTGGAACCTGAAGCCCGCGCGCTTGCAGTACTGGATGGACATGACCAACGTGCTCTCGGCCACGCCCTGGGCCGCGCGCCCCTCGTTCATCGAAGGCACCGACCGACCGCAGCCGCTGGTCCATATCCTCAACGGCGGCGAGGCCGCGGCCAAGGCGCTGCTGAAATAGCCCCGTGCGGGGGGGGGGCAATCTGCGCTTGTCTTCGCCCCCGTGCCGGGGGGGGCAATCTGCGCTTGTCTTCGCCCCCGTGCCGGGGAGGGCAATCTGCGCTTGTCTTCGCCCCCGTGCCGGGGAGGGCAATCTCCGCTTGTTTTCGCCAAGCGCGGCGACCTTGACCGCGAGGCGTAGCGCCAAGGCAACCCGCGCGGTTGGTGCGAAGCGGCAACGAAGCGGACGGGCCGGCGCGGACAACGTGCCGACTTCTTCGCAATCGGCTTCAGCGAAGAACGCCATTGGGGCAGACAATGGCGGATTGCCTGCCCGGAACGGGCCGCCGCGCCGCGGAATCTCACTCCGAACCGTCGGCTTTCGTCTCCGTCAGGTAGCGGAAATAGTCCGAATCGGCGTCGAGAAGGAGCACGGCATCTTCGCCCAGCGTCTTCTCGTAGCTCTCCAATGTGCGGGAGAAACGGTAGAACTCCGGATCCCGCCCGTAGGCGCCGTTGTATATCGCTGTCGCCTCCGCGTCGGCTTCACCGCGGATCACCTCGGCCTTGCGCCTGGCTTCGGAGCGGATCTCGGCCAGATCGCGCGACGTTTCTCCCTGGATCCGCGAGGCCTCGCCCTGGCCTTCCGAGCGAAACTCCTCGGCGATGCGCTGCCGTTCGGAGATCATGCGGTTGAAGACCTGATTGCGCACATCCGCGATATAATTCAGTCGCTTGATGCGCACGTCGACCAACTCGATTCCATACTGCGGCATTCGTGTCTGCGCTTCGCGCAGAATCTCCCGGGTCAGGCGCTTGCGTCCCTTTTTGATATCCTTGGTAAGCGCTTTCTCCTCATCGTCGGCCGGGATGTCGATCTCCTCGAGTTCCGCGGCGGTCACCTCCCAGTCGGCCGAGCGGACGATCTCGACCAGGTCGCTTCCCGAGATCTTGTCGCGAACGACCGAGTCGATGATATCGTCCAGGCGCGACTGGGCGCCTGTCTCGTTGGTCACGCTCTGGAGGAATTTCAAAGCGTTGGTGATGCGCCAGCGCGCGGTGGTGTCGATGCTGATGAACTCCCGACCGCGCGTGGGAATCTGGTTCGGGTCGCCGTCCCAGGCCAGCAGGCGCTTGTCGAAACGGCGGACTTCCTGGATAAAGGGCGCCTTCCAGTGCAACCCCGGTTCGGTCACCGGATCGCCAACCGGTTCGCCGAACTGCAGGATCACGGCCTGCTCCGTCTCGTCGAGCGTGTAGAGCCCGGCCGAAAGAACGAAGAGGAGAACGACAACGATAACCACACCCCCGAGAATCGCGAACGTCTTCATAGTCTACTCTCCTCCTTTCTTCGCCTTGCCGGCTCCGCCGTCGAGATCGATAAGCGGTAAGGGCTGCCGCCCGGACGCGTCGAGAATATACAACTTGCCGATCCGCGGCAGCACCTCGTCCGCCATCTCCAGGAACAGACGCCGCCGGGTGATGGCGGGGGCTTTCCGGTATTCCTCCAGGATCGCGGTGAAGCGCGCCGCCTCGCCCTTGGCCGCGTTGACTCGTTCGGCCTTGTAGGCCTTGGCCTCCGAGACAGTCTGTTCGGCCTCCCCGCGCGCCCGCGGGATGACCTGATTGCGCTGTTTCTCGGCCTCGTTGATCAGCCGCTCGCGTTCTTGCCGGGCCTTGTTCACCTCGTTGAATGCGGGCTTGACCGGATCGGGCGGCGTAACGTCCTGCATCTCGACCGATCCGATATGGATGCCCATGTTGTAATCGAGGGTTCCCGCGGCGTCGCTCTCGAGAATCATCTGCATCTCTCGCTTGACTTCCGCGGCGATCTCCGGGCGCGCTTCGGTCAACGCGGCGCTGCCGAGACGGTTGCCCACGACGCGGCGCATCACCGCCTCGGAGACATCCCGCAACGTGCCCTGGTGGTCGCGCACCCGATACAACCATTTCTCCGAATCGATAATGCGATATTGCACGACCCACTCGACGTCGATGACGTTCAAGTCGCCGGTCAACATCAGCGACTCATGCTTCTCCAGGGCGCTCTTGCGATATTTACTGCGCTGGCCCGACTGGATGGTTCGGAAACCGAACTCTTCCTTGAGGACGCGCCGGGTGGGGACGAACGTCGCCGTCTCGATACCCAGCGGCCACTTGAAATGCAGCCCCGAACCCGACGTGCGAACCATTTTGCCGAAACGTTTGACCACCGCCTCTCCCTCCGGAGCAACGGTATAGAAGGACGTCAACACTCCGGCGATACCCAGAACGACAACAATCAGAGCCACGACCGCTCTGGCGCTGACAAAGCGGCCATACCGCTTCATCAACATCTCGAATTCCTGATCCTGCCCATGCGGATATTTTTGCATGCCACTCCTCTCGATGCGGGCTTCCGTCGGCTGATCTTGCACCCCGTGCAATACCGGAAGTGTAGTATCCACGCGAAAGGCCCGTCGTCAAGGAGAAGCCCGGAGCGAAGCGAATTGCCCCAAACGCGTGACGTTCAAAGGACTTGCCACACACCCGCGAAGCGCAATGCCACCCACGTCAGCCGTCGTGTTCTGAACGCGCCGACTCCCGAGTTCAGTTTTACCCGCAGTCCGCCCTGTCGCGATTTTCGCAAATCCTGTCACGCCAGTTCGTTTCGGGCGTTATAATTGCACATGGGCAACCGATTGCCAAAACGCGTTCCGAATGCTGGACGATGCATCATGAATCGACACATATGTCTCTTTCTGCTGGCTGTCGCCTGGGCCTGTTTCTCCGTCACGGGAGAGACGAAGCAGTCAGACGAACGGCAGGCCATAGCCAGGAAACACGAGCCCGCCGAGCCGAGCCAGTCAACCCGCGTGGACACCAGGAGCGACTTGCGAGGTAAAGCCGTGCAGCAGCGATTCAGGAGCGGAAGCAGCGAATTTGGAAAGGCAGAAGATAGGGTCAGAAGAGGGATTCCGCCCTTTTGATTAATGGTGACCATATCGAGTCAAGACTATACTCAAAAGACTTGCTAGGCTAGATTTATGAGAACATTTTTCCAAGAAATCATGCCAGTTGATAAACTCGCAACTTGGCTAAAAAACTATTGTCGTTTATTCCCTACAGTCTGACAATACCATGTGGCTTTACTTCAGATAAAAGAGTTCACATTATAAAACTTATAAGCGAAGGCGTCATTAACGCCGAATACAATAATGATGGACAGACACCATCTAATCCCGCGGCTCCCGCGCGCGTACCGTCCGCCGGGCGGGAAGCGGACGGACGGGATGGGCAGGAGGGCGACTAGCTGTTACGGCCCGAATGTGTGCCACGAGGCTACACGATAGATGAGGGATGGCCCCTCGGGATCGCCTTTCAGGAGGGGGTTCCAAACAGCCATGCAGTTGTGCCGATCAAGAGTCGGCGCAGGAAGCGTGCAGGGAAACGTGACCGGCAGGCCTTTCATGACGATTCTCATGGCTACCGGCCGCAGAAGAGCGTCCACGGCAATATCCTGCAGCGGAAGATGCAAGGGCGGATCATGGCGCGCGCCTCTGAAAGACCACCAGTCGACGTTGTTGCTTGGTGCCCGGGAGGTGGTACTTGATATCGTCGCTCATCTTGTAGACGCCTTTGAACGCCTGCTGCGCGTCGGCAATCTCCTGGCCGCAGTTGGGGCCTTTGCAGAAGACGGCGAATCCGTCCGGCTGCAGGATCGACTCCACGCGTTTGAGTGTCGCGGGGATCACCTCCAGCGCGCGCGTCACGACCGAGCCCGCGCGCAGGTCGCTATCGAGACGGACGGACCGGGCGTGGAGCGTGACGTTCGGCAGCGGCAGTTCCTTGACGAGTTCTTCCAGAAACTGCACCCGTTTGGCGCGGCTCTCGGCGAGGATGACCGGCAGAGCGGGTTTGCGGATGGCGATGGGCGCTCCCGGAAAGCCGGGCCCCGAGCCGATATCCAGAACCGGACCGGGAAGGTCGACCATCTCGACGACGAGGGCCGAGTCGACGAAGTGCTTGAGCACGGTGGCTTCGATGCCCATAATGCGGGTCAGATCCCACGCGGCGTTGCGCTTGCGGAGCAGAAGATAATAGCGCCAGAACTTCTCCAGCTCCGTTTCGTTCACGGCGAATCCGTGCTGCGTGAAGAGGCGGCGCATGTACTCGGGAGTCGCCTTCTCGCGTTCGAAATGGGCGTAATCGAGGTTGCGGCGCTTGGAGGTGGTGGGTTTGTACTTGGCCTTGCCGGTGGCTTTGGGCGGGCCGTGGCGCTTGAAGCCGTCGCTGCCCCGGCTGGCGCCCCGGCTGTTTGGACCGCGCTTTTTGGAGCCTTTGCGCCGAGGTGGCATGGAATCTCCGCTGACGGTACTCTTCGAGGATAACCATCTGCTGGTCGTGGTCAAGCCCGCAGGCGTGCTCGCCCAGGGCGACAGCACCGGCGATACCTCGCTGCTGGAGATGGCGAAGGCCTACATCAAGGAAGCCTACGCCAAGCCCGGCGCGGTGTATCTCGGCCTTGTCCACCGGCTGGACCGGCCGGTTTCGGGGGTGATGGTCTTCGCGCGCACCTCCAAGGCTGCCGCGCGCCTGAGCGAGCAGTTCCGCCGGCGCAGCGTCGACAAGTTCTACCAGGCCGTGGTGGAGGGGCGCCCGCCGGCAGACGAGGGCCGACTTGTCCATTATCTCGCCGACGGCGGCGGTACGCGACGCAAGACCGTCGCGCACGAGCAGGAGGCCGCGGGGCGCAAACGGGCGGAGATGACCTATCGCGTGCTCGAACGCGGCCGGTACCGGTCGCTGCTGGAGGTGAAGTTGCTGACCGGCGTCAAGCACCAGATCCGCGCGCAACTGGCGGCGGTCGGTTGCCCGGTCGTCGGCGATTTCAAGTACGACCAACGCCAGCGGCCGGCGCAACCGGAGCGCCTCGCCGAAGGACGGGTCATCGCGCTGCACGCCAGCCGGCTGGAATTCGAGCATCCGACGAGGCGCGAGCGCACGGCATTCGCCGCCCCTATCCCGCCTTACTGGCCCCTTCTTTGACATGTCGGATCCCGGTCAGGCCGGTATTTTTCGCTCCCTTCGGGCGATTCGAATCGGATCCTAACTTGCATGTGAAAGAAAGCGGGGTGTAATAGCAAGTTGAGAGAGGACTGTTCACGGATTTCCGAAAGCGGTGGTTCGAATGGAAAAAGAGTTTCGTTGCGCCTGTGGTCATCTCTGCAAGATCGGTGCGCCATCAGCGGATGCGACTTGCCGGCATTGCGGCGCGCCGCTGGCGGAGTTCTCGGCATGTTCGGATGATCGGTCCGAAACGGACTGCGGGTGTGGCGGAATGGAGGGGGCGCGTGGCGAGGTCAAGCGCGTGCTGGTGTTGGAGGACGACGAGAAGCTCAACGCCAATGTCTGTCGCGTTCTCGCCAACAACGGCTACGACGTCCGCTCGCTCCCAAGCGGCGAGGCGGTGGCCGAGGCCACGAAGGATTTCTGCCCGCACCTGATCATCGCCGACATCATGATGCCGGGGCATTCCGGGATCAAGATCTGCGAATGCGTCTGCGGCAACGGCGAACCGGTCAAGCCGCAGGTTCTGATCGTCAGCGCGCTCGATGATCGGCAGATCAAGAAGCAGGCGCGGGACGCGGGAGCGGTCGGCTTCGTCACCAAGCCGTTTCGACTTAGCGAACTGCTCCTGAAAGTCGAAAAATTGATCGGCCCGGCGCGAACGGGCGACGAGAAGACTCCCTGCGCGGCCGACGGGTAGGCGCGGTCAGTCGCGGCCGAAGATGTCGTCGAGAGCCTCCTTCTTCTTTTCGGTGGTCAACTCGTTGACCTTATCGATCGCGCCCTGCGGTTCGAACGGCTTCTTGATAAAGCCGGCCGCGCCGCTCTTTACCGCGCCCATCACCCGCTGGCTGTTCGTCTCCATGCTGATGAAAACGACATGGCCGTTGGCGAGCTTTTCGTGTTTTCGAAATTCCTGCAGGAAGCGCAGGCCGTCCTTGCGAGGCATGTTCAATTCCACGAAGGCGATGACCTGTCGATCGGACTTGAGCGCCTCGTTGACGCCGCTGTCGCAATCCTTGGCTTCGTGAACGTATTCGGCTCCGTTCTTGATGAACGCGTTGACGAGGGTCTTGCGGAAGGCCGTGGACGGATCGACCACGAGCACGCAGTATTTCTGCCCGTGGATCAGGTCCTCGAATTTCTTCTCGATTTCTTTCAACTCTTCGTTGGTGTAACGTTTGCCCATGGAATTCTCCCGAAGCTCAACGTCTGCGATTGGCTTCTTCGGCCGCTCCCGCGCCGCTCTTGCCGTGTTTGATTATGCCCTTGGCGTCGTGGTGCGAGGCGTCTTTCATCGTGCCGGTCTCGACGTCTTCCAACAAGGCCAGCGGTCCCGTCGCGGGTTTGCGGAACTGGCGGACGCATTTGTCCGTGCGCACCAGTACGTCCGCGAAGAGCATCTTCCAGACCAACACTTCCTTGATCGGCTTGAGTTCCTCCGTCTGCAGCAGTTTGACCCGCGCGCGCGAGAGTTTGTCGTGTCCGGCTTTCAGGCGTTTGAACTGCTCGAACGCCTTTTGGAATTCCGCTTTTTTCTCCTCAGGGAGGGCTTTGTACCTCTGACGGTCGCCGAAGAAGGAGTTGACCGGCTTGATCGTAGCGCCGATGTGTTCGCCAAGCACCTCCATGGCGTTCTCGATGCGGCGGATTTCGTAATTGGCGCCCGGTTCGAGCAGTGTCGCCACGCCCAGTTCCGAACCGATCAGCTTGGCTTCGATTCCCAGCAGCGCCAGGCACTCTCCGCCTATGATCTTGCCGGCGGCAACCTTGCCGCGGCACCAGACGCGTGAATTGACGATCTCGCGGTTGACGTCCAGATCGCCGCGTACTTCGATTTTGGCCTGGTTGACATACTTGATCACCGCGGCGCCCATGCAGACGATCTCCGCGCGCTCGCGGCCGTTGATGCCGCCGGCGATCTCGAGCAACCCTTTACACTTGATGTTCGAGGCGCCGACGGTGCCTTCGACAGCGATGCTGTTGGCCTCGACACTGAAGCCGTCCTGAACGCTGCCCTTGACGGCGACGTGTCCCTTGAACTGGATATTGCCGGTGGAGAAATCGACGTCCTCGGCGACGATGAGTATCGGACTGACCGTAAGCTGGTTGTGCGCGAAGATCGGCCGCCCTTCCTGGGTGGCGACGATGTGCAGGCCGTCTTCCGCGATCTCGGCGCCCTCGCCGGTGCGAAAGGGAGGCATCTTGCCATTGCGCGCGGGAATTTCTTTCCCGGCCAGATTGATGCCGGAAACCCCTTCGGTGGGAGGAATGATCTCGGCCAGGATCTCGCCGACCGTTACCGCCGTATACGTGATGGCGTTACGGTAATCGATTTTTCCTTCTTCCTTGTCGCCCTCGCCCTCTTTGAAATATTGCGCTTTGCCGCTGACATCGACTTTGAAATCCAGTTGCCCGTTCTTGCCGTGGTTCGGCAGCATGCCGCGGGCGATAACGAAACGTTGTCCCGGTTCCTCGGCTTCTTTAAGAGCCTCGAAGGCGCGCTCGATCTCATCCTCTTCGATGCCGTGCAGAACGTTGCTTTCATCCAGAAATCCCTGCATGTCCTCCTGGCTGCGAATGGCATTGGGCATGCCCGCGACAATGACGAGCGCGACATAGAGTTCGTCATGGTTGATATCGATATTGAAGCCGAGATTGTCGTCCATGTTCTGCCATGCCCTATCAAGAGCTATATACCGCTACTCTATAGTATTGCGCATGTTAAGGTAAGTGTCAACGGCATGTGCGAGGACGAAATCAGCGTAAACTGGAAATATCCGCACTCTTGCTTTCGGACGGCATGGCCCAGGCGGCACCAGTCTCCGGCAGGCCGAATGGTTCGATGTGGACAACCACGTCGACAATGTCGGGGCCTTCATCGAGCAGTTTGCGCTTGACCCGCGCGGCGATCGCGTATCCGTCATACACCGAAAGACTGCCGTCGACCAGGACGTGGAGGTCTACCGCCAGCGCAGCGCCCAGAAAACGGGTGCGGATCTGGTGAACTTCCAAGACGCCGCCGACCGATTGTGCCAGGCCGCGGATGGCTTCGATCTGTGCCGACGGTGCTGCGCGGTCGGTCAATTCCGGGGGCATACAGTTTTTCCGCCCGCGCCTCCCGCGCGCGGCCGTCCGCTCGTGCCGCCAATGAACTCCGAAAAACCATCCGCGCTGAGCGGCTTTCCTGCGGCCTTCTCGCAAACCGCCTCAAGCGTTTGCTTGAAC
>CAYWFP010000059.1:0-26156 GCA_964457365.1 uncultured Planctomycetaceae bacterium | reverse complement strand
GGATGCGCGCCATCAGCGTCTTGCCGCAGCCGCTGGGGCCGATGACGAGGACGTTGGATTTCTCGATCTCGACGTCGTCGGCGGGGGTGTTGGCGCTGGCGAGGCGCTTGAAGTGGTTGTGCACCGCCACGGAGAGGATCTTCTTGGCGTAGTCCTGCCCGATGACGTAGGCGTCGAGTTCGGCCTTGATCTCGCGCGGGCTGGGGATGGCGTCGATGGCGAAGTCGCGCTGCCGCTCGCGCAGGTCCTCCTGTTCGAGAATGCTCGAGCAGAGCAGGACGCAGTCGTTGCAGATGCAGACGCCGTCCTGGCCGGCGATCAGGCGCTTGACCATGTCGGCGGAGCGCCCGCAGAAGGTGCAGTTCTGCTGGTTCTTGCCGCCGCCGGCGCCGCCGCGCTTGCTGGAAGAAGATTTGCTCATCGTCTGGCCTCTCTCCGTGATGCGCCCGGGCCTAGCCCTCGCCCTCGCCCTGGTCCGTCTCGTTCGTATTCTCGTCGTTCTTCTTTTCGGATTTCTCCTCGGGGACGAGAATCTCGTCGATCAGGCCGTAGTCGACGGCCTGTTCGGGAGACATGAAGAAGTCGCGGTCGCAGTCCTTCTCGATGACGGTCCGTTCCTTGCCGGTGTGCTTGACGAGGATGTCGTAGATCTGCCCCTTGAGGCGGATGATCTCGCGCGCCTGGATGTGGATGTCCATCGCCGTCCCTTCGACGCCGCCCCAGGGCTGGTGCATCATCACCCGGCTGTGCGGCAGGGAGAAGCGCTTGCCCTTGGCGCCGGCGGCCAGCAGCACCGCGCCCATGCTCGCGGCCTGCCCGATGCAGTAGGTGCAGACGTCGGGCTGGAGGTGCTGGATGGTGTCGTAGATCGCCAGGCCGGACATGACGCTGCCGCCGGGGGAGTTGATGTAGATGTGGATGTCCGCGTCGCGGTTGGTCAGCTCCAGGAACAGCAGCTCGGCGATGACCAGGTTGGCGTTGGCGTCGTGGATGGGGCCGCCGATGAAGATGATGCGGTCGCTGAGCAGCCGCGAGAAGATATCGTAGCTGCGCTCGCCCCGGCCGGTCCGCTCGATGACGAAGGGGATCAACTCGGCCGCGGGGGCGGTCTGCGCAAGGGGGTCGGTGGACATGCGGTCTCCTGTCGGGGAAAGAATCAGCCTTCGCCGCCGGCCTCGCCGCCGTTGTGGCCGGCGATCTCCGCGTGCTCCAGCAGCAGTTCCGAGACCTTCAAGTCGCGGATGTCGCGCCCGATCAAGGAAAAGAGGTTGTGCTGCTGGATCTGCTTGAGCATCTTCGCGGGGGTCATATGGTAGCGCTCGGCGAGGCGCTGAATATGCTGCTGCAGATCGTTCTGCCCGATCTCGATCTCTTCCTTCTCGGCGATGGCGTCGAAGAGGATCATGCGGCGGATGTTGCGCTCGCTCGATTCCCCGCTGGCCTTCTCGATCTCCTCGCGGCGCTCGGCGATGAACTCCGCCCCCGCACCCATCTGTTCGAGGCGTTCCAGGCGGTCGCCGGTCTCGGCCTTGATGTGACGCAGCAGGAATTCCTCGGGGAGGTCGAACTCGCTGGATTCGATCAGCTTGTCGACGGCCTCGCGCTCGAGTTCCCGACGCGCGCCGGCGCGACTGTCGGCCTCGATGATCTCGCGGATGCGCTGGCGGAATCCTTCGACCGAGTCGAAGCCGACGCGCTTGGCGAACTCCTCGTCCAGCGGCGGGATCTGCGGGCGTTCGATGCGGCGGACCTTGATCGTCACCTTCGCGGTCTTGCCGCACGCGGTTTCCTCGTGATAGTCCTCGGGGACGGCGAAATCCAGCGCGATCTCGTCGTCGGGCTGGGCGCCGGCCAGTTTCTCCTCCAAGCCGGGGATGTCGAAGCCGAAGAGGCGCTCGCCCTTGACGCGGACGCTGTCGTCCTGGACGGCGAAGAGCTCTTCGCCGCCGACCTCGGCGCGGACGTCCGCGTAGAGGATGTCGCCAACTTCGGCCGCGCCCTCGACGGGCTCGTTGGTGGCGAAGGATTCGCGCATGCGTTCGATACGTTCGTCGATCATCTCGTCGCTGGCGGGCTCGAACTTCTCCTCCAGCTTCAGTCCCTTGTACTCGGGCAGGTCGAACTTCGGCCGCACGTCGACTTCGGTGCCGAAGCCGAACGGCTGCCCTGGCTGCACCTCGAGCGATTCGATATCGACGTCGGGATCCCCCAGCGGCGAGAGATCATTCTCCTTCAGCGCGGCGACGAGGGCTTCCTGGAAGAGCTTGTTGCGCACGTCGGTGGCGACGTCGCGGGAAAACCGGCGCTCGATCATACGCCGCGGCGCGTGGCCCTTGCGGAAGCCTTTGAGCTGCACCTGGTTCTGCAACGTCGCGTACGCTTCCTCGAATGCCGTGTCGACGCGTTCGGCAGGCAGTTCGATCTCGAGGCGTACGCGGCAGGGCGCTACTTCGGTCAGTTCGGTCTTCATTCCAGAATTGCCACCTCGGACAAATGGTGAAAAAAAAGCCCGCGCGGGGCCGCCAAGCGCCGGATCTTCCCGGTCGCGAACCAGAAGCGTTTCCGGTCGCACCGAGTATATCGGCTTATGACAGAGGATGTCAACCCCGCAAACCGTTCGGAAACCGAAACCCGCGCAGGTTTTCAGCCGATGTTGAGTACGCCAAGCGTTTCCGGATCAAGGCGTTATCGGACCATGGCCCGATGCGATCGGCAGCGCTGTCGGGCGAAAGCGACAACTGGAACACGTTTTGTTTTCGGCAGTGGCTGGACAGGACTTCAGCCTTGATTTACGCTGAAGCGGAGCTTTTTGTGCAGTTGTCGGAAATTCTGACCCGCGGAGTGTCGAATCTTGGACGCCGAACTGAATCGCCTGATTCAGGATTTAGCCGGAGAGCTCGTGCTGGTGGACGCGCATTCGTCTGCCGAGGACTGGCTGGGCTTGCAGACGCAGGCCGACGCGATCGCGGTTGCGTTGACCGCGCAGCAGGACTGGCTGGCGGCGGAACTGGCGCAAAGGGTGGAGAATCTCTGCAGTCTTATTGGCAGAGGGGAGGCGGGCGATGGTGCCGCGGCGGTGCAGCATATCAACGACCTCCTGTCGCTGCTGCAGGTCTTCGATGGCGTACAAAAATCGGACGACGCGGCGATCAAGAACGTGCTGGCGCGGGCGGATCTCTTCCTGCAGGATTCCGCGCCGGCGCTGGAAGCGCCACCCATGACCGCCGAGACGGCGCAGGAGGTGGAAGATGAGTTCCTCGCCGAGATCGAGACGCGGGTGGACGATCTCGAGCAGAAGCTCTACGCGCTCCGCCCGCCGGTGGGCGATCCGGACTCGGTTCGCGCGGTCTTTCGCGAATTCCATACGCTCAAGGGCGAGGCCGGAATCCTGGGGCTGAGCGAATTGAGCGAATTCTATCACGACATCGAGAGCCGCATCGAACCGGCGCGCCACGGGCGGCTCGTCCTGACCGCCGGGGTGATCGAGGCGTTGACGCCGTTTCTGAACCTCGGTCGGCACCTGTTGCGTCACGGCATGACTCCGGCCGACCGCGAGAACGTCGAGAGCCTCCTGCAGGGGCTCGATAACGCTGTCGGCGGCGCCGGACGCGAGGCGGTCGCGGCAACGGAAACGAACGCACCCGTCGGTGAGACTCACGACGAGCCGGAGGACTTCTTCGCCGCGGCCGAGACGCCCGGAGCGCCGGTTGAAGCGGAGGCGGCGCCCGAAGCACCGGTCGAGGAGGAGACCGTTGCCGAGGAGGCGTTGCACGCGGTGACGCTGGAGGTCGGCCGGCTCGACAGCCTGATCGAGCTCGTCGGCGAGGTTTCGATGATCGGCGGGCATCTGAGCCAGCGGACGGAGTTGACCGGCCTGCGCGAGGTCGGCAACGAACTGGTCAACCTCGCGCGCGCTTGCCGGAGTCTGCAGGACATGGCCGCGGGACTGCGTATGACCGCGATCAAACCGCTCTTCTTCCGCGCGCGCCGCGCGGCCTACGAGTCGGCGCGGCAGATCAACAAGCGCATCGCCGTCGAGCTCGAGGGCGGCGAGACGCAGGTCGACCGGACGGTGATCGACAGCCTCAGCGCCGCCCTGGTCCACCTGATCCGGAATGCGGTCGATCACGGCATCGAAACGCCGCCCCAGCGTCGTGCGGCCGGCAAGTCTCCGCAGGGGCGCATCACGCTCCGCGCCTACCGCACCGACGTCGACGTCATCCTGGAGCTCGCCGACGACGGCAAGGGGCTTGATCTGGAAGCCATTCGTACCAAAGCGGTGCAACTCGGGCGCATCGCTTCCGATGCCAAGCTCGGGCCGGCGCAACTGGTCGACCTGATCTTCTCCTCGGGGCTGAGCACCGCCGCGGCGGTCAGCGGGCTCTCCGGGCGCGGGGTGGGGATGGCGGTGGTCAGCGAGAGCCTCTCGGCCGTCCGCGGCCGCGTCGAGATCGAGACCGAGGCGGGGCGGGGCACGCTCTTTCGCCTCGCCTTTCCGGCGGCGCTGGCGGCCATCGACGGCATGCTGGTACGGCTGGGCGAGAACCGGCTGATCTTTCCCGTGCACGTGGTGCGCGAGACCTTCCGCGTGAAGCCAGATCAGGTCAGCCGCGTCGAGGGGCGCGGCACGGTGGTCACCATCCGCGGCGTAGTCGTGCCGGTGCTCAAGCTCTGCGACTACCTCGGTCTCGACGCCGACGTCCGCGACGAGATCGACGCGGGCGTGCTGGTGATGATCGAGGAAGGGGACAAACTGCTGGCGGTGCTCGTGGACGAGGTGCTCGAGACGCGGCAGGTTCTGATCCGGCAACTGGAAGGGACGCTTCAGGATATCCCCGACGTCACCGGCGCGGCGCTGCTGCCGGACCAGCGGGTGGCGCTGGTGCTCGACGCGCGCGGTCTGTTGCGCCACAGCCACGTCGCCGCCGGGGGCGCGTTCTCCGCGGCGGGGCAGCGCATGGCCGCGGCCGAGCGCAAGGTCGAGACGGTGCAGATCGGCGCCAATGCCGTGGGCATGATCGACTTCGTCATCCGCACCCGCAGCGCCAAGGGTTACCACGACCACGTCTTCGCCATCAATGCCTTCAAGGTACGCGAGTTCGTGCCGCTGTGCGAGTTGACCGCCATGCCCGGTGCCCCGGAGGGCTTCGCCGGGGTGCTGCTGTTGCGGGAGAAGACGATTCCGGTGGTGGCGCTGCACCGGCTGCTTGGCTTCGCCGGGGACGGCGGCGAGACGCTGGAGCGCATCGTCGTCGTCTGCGAGTTCGCCGGGCAGACGGTGGGGTTCATCGTCACCCACGTCAACAAGGTCAGCTACATTTCCTGGAACGAGATCCTGCCGCCGCCCGAGAGCGGCGGGCGGATCAACACCGAGTACGTCGTCGGCACGATCCTGCTGGAGACGCTGCATAAGAACGACGAGTTCATCCAGCTCGCAACCGACAACGGCATCTCGATCACCCGCGACGAGGTGGTCTTCGTCCTGGACTTCGAGCGTATCGTGCAGCAGGTGCTGCGCCTGTACGGCGACATCGGCGCGCACCTGGGCGGCGTGCAGCGGCGCAAGGAGCGCAACCGGATCCTGCTGGTGGAGGACAGCCCGCTGATCCGGCGGCAGACGGCCGCCGCGCTCGAATCGGCCGGCATCGAGGTGCTGCAGGCCGAGGACGGCCAGACCGCACGCGATTTGATCGAGGACTACCTCGCGCAGGCGCGGGCCAACGAGACGAGCATCTTCGCCTACGTCGACCTGGTGCTCTCGGACATCGAGATGCCCCGCCTCGACGGCTACAGCCTCAGCAGCTTCATCAAGGGGAACGCCGAGTTGCGGGTGCTGCCGGTGCTGCTGCACAGCTCGCTGACCAACGAGACGATGATCGTACGCGCGCGCGAGGTCGAGGCCGACGGCTTCGTCCCCAAGTGCGACCCGGAGGAGCTGGCCGCGCAACTGAGGAAGTATCTGTAGAATCCGATGAGTCGGTAGCGGCTCGCGAGGAACCGTCTCGTCCGCTCTCCCCCGCCGCCCGCAAGGCCTGGTAGATCCGCGTCCCGCTCAGCCCCTGCGCCTCGGCTTTCCGCCGCAGCGCCCCGGTGCTTTCGATGACGTCGGGGCGGGCGCGGACCGCGCGCAGCAGGGCTTCCAAGGCCGGAGCGTTCATGGATGATCCATGCCGTGCGGAACGGTGAAACGGGTTACCGGAACAACAGCCGCGTCAATTTCCAGAAACGCCGCCGCAGCGCCGGATCGGGGATGTGCTTCTCGTCCATCAGGCCGGCCTGTTCGCCGTCGCGGACGCGCCAGACTCCGTCTTCGCGGACGAACCCGAGTTCGGCCTTGCGGTCGCCGTTCTTGTCGAGCAGGATCAGATCGAGCGCATCGTCGTTGTCGGTGTCGTAGTAGGCCATGCGCTTTTCGCCGCGGATCTGGAACGCCGCCTCGAAGTCCCACGCTTTCTCGCGGACGAGCTTCGCCAGGTCCGGTTTGCCCTCGGCGTCCTGCGGCACCGTCGAGTCGTTGTCCAGATCCAGCAGGAAATCCTCGGCGCGCTTGACCCCGCCGATCAAGGCGTCGGGCTTGCCGCTCTGGTCGACGTTGTTCAGGCCGCGCGCGGGGCCGATCTCCCAGACGTCCGGCAGCAGCAGCGCCGGCCTCGGCAGGGGTTCGCGGAGGAAGTCGCGTACCTCGTCGAGGTGGACGTTGTAGCTGAACTCCATCTTCGCCGGGTCGCGCGGCTTGGCGAAGGTGACGGCGATGAGCTTGCCCTTCTCGTCGACGACGGGGCTGCCGGAGTCGCCCTGGTTGACTCCGCAGGTGGAGAGCAGGATCTTGTGCCGCGGCATGGAGTCCAAAGCCTCGCGCAGCGCCTCCTCGTCCTCGTGCTCGGCCATCGCCGCGAGCTGGTGCACGTAGACGTCGACGATGTCGTGCGGGGCGAAGCCGATGGAGGCGACTTTCCCCGCGCGGTAGGTCCAGAGCATTCCCGAGGTCGGATGGCCGACGATGGAGCACTTCGTCCCCGGCGGCGGCGGCGCGTCGGCGAGCTGCACGTGCGGCGGATTCAGGTCGTCCGGCAGCGCCTGCAACTTCAAGAGCGCCAGATCCTTGTGTTTGTCGCGCTTGCAGAAATAGGCTTTGAGGCTTTCGGGAAAGACCCGCATCTCGCCGTTCTCGTCGAACGTGCCCGCCCGGACGACGACGTAACTGGCGTTGGCCTCCAGGTCGTACTGGATGGCGGGGGTGACGACGTGGCTGTTGCTGAGGATCAGGCCCTCGTCGCGGACGAAGAAGCCGGTGCCATGCCCGTGCTTGTCGCTGACGACCACCACCGCCGGGGCGAGGTTGGTGAAGACGGCCTTCTCGTCGGCATTCTTGAATTCGACGATATCGCCGCGCAACGTCTGCAGTTCGTCCTGGTGTTTGCGCGCGGTCTGGTTCTGGTCGAAGTAGGCCAGCGTCACCAGCACGCCGAGGACCGCGCAGGCGGCCGCGGGCACCCAGGCGGGCCAGCCGCGTCCGGCCGGCGTATCCTCGGCTTCCGCCGCCGGGGTCGGACGCTCGGGCTTGGGCATGACGACGGTGCTGCGGCCGACGACGGGGTGGACGTAATGCTCGCCGTCGGAACTGAAGCGGAAACGCGGCCCGTCGTAGCCGAGAACGACCACGTCGCCGCAGTAGAGCCGCGTCGAAGTCTCGATCTGCTGGCCATTGACGAAGGTGCCGTTGCGCGAGTCCAGGTCGCGCACCTCGGCGCGTTCGTCAGTGAGGACGATCTCCAGATGATGGCCGCTGACGAATGGTTCGTGCGGGCGGTCGAAGCGGACCGCGCAGTCCTCGCGGCAGCCGACGGTATATTCACCGGGCGCGGCCAGGACCTGGATGTCGTCGCGGCGCGAACCGGAGAGGAACTCCAGCCTGACGGTCAACGGAACCGCTTGCGCCGAGGCGGGAGGCGTCTGGTTGTCTGTTTGCGGATCCATGCGGTGCCCTTCTCGCTCCCCCCAGCGATCAACCGGCTTCATCCTCTCCTCGAATCGCGATTTGTCAAGTCAGGATCGTTCGGCGCATGTCGGAATCTCAGGGAAAATCATGGCGATGCTTTAATCGAAAAATCATTGGGCCCGCCGCTTGCTATGTGTATTCTTTGAAGCATCTGCACTGCAGTGGATGAAATTCGACACGGCGGCGACGAGGAAACGGGAAACACGCCTGCGCTGGCTGCGCCAGACGCTTTTCCGCTCCGGCCGATTCGATAGGCGTCGCCGGAAAGCCGCACGCGATGTTACGCGAGGAGAACAGAATGAACGAAATTCCCGAATACGTCGACGGCTTGCCTGCGATCAGCGGTTTCGAAAATGAGATCGAGAATGCGACCGGGCGCTATGAGCCGTTTGCCAAACGAGAAAGCCATATCGATTTCGGTCGGATCAAGAGCGCATTTGCATGCGCCTTGCACATGCAGCAGCCGCTGGTCCCCGCCGGCGGGGACGATCTGCAGGACGCGAAGATTATCAGCTATCTCGAACACATGCGTAACAACGAGCACGTCCACGACTTCCACAACTGGAAGACTTTCCGCCGGTGTTACAAGCGCATGGGCGAATTGATCCCCGAACTTGTCGACGCGGGGCACGATCCGCGCATCATGCTCGAGTACTCCGGCTGCATGCTCTACGGTCTGCGCCAGATGGGCCTCGATGACGTCTTCGAGAACCTAGAACGCATTACCTGCGACGACAAGTACAAGCGTTGCGTGGAGTGGCTCGGGTGTCCGTGGGGGCATGCGGTGGCGCCGTCGACGCCGATGCAGGACTACAGGCTGCACGTCAAGGCGTGGCAGCAGCACTTCGCCGCCATCTTCGGCCTCGACGCCTTGTCGCGCGTGCGGGGATTCTCGCCCTCGGAGATGGCGCTGCCGAACCACCCCGACGTCTGCCACGAGTATATCAAGATCCTGAAGGAATGCGGCTACCGGTGGCTGCTCGTGCAGGAGCACAGCGTCGAGGATCCGCAGACCGGACACGGCTCGAAACACGTGCACTTTCCCAACCGCCTCGTGGCGACCAATTCCAAGGGGGAGACCGTCGAGATCGTCGCCCTCGTCAAGACGCAAGGGAGCGACACCAAGCTCGTGGCGCAGATGCAGCCGTATCACGAGGCCAAGGGGCTGGGACGGCAGGACTTCTGCAACAAGTCGAGGCCGCCCTTGGTGAGCCAGATCGCCGACGGCGAGAACGGCGGGGTGATGATGAACGAGTTCCCCGACGGCTACCGGAACGCCGTGCGCGAGTGCAGCGGCTCGAAGACGCCGATGATGAACGTGGGCGAGTATCTCGACTTTTTCTTCGATCTGGGGCTCGGGGAGAGCGACCTGCCGCCGGTGCAGCCGGCGATGCAGAAGATGATCTGGGACCGCTTCGAGAAGGGCGCGGGGCCCGAGAAGCTGCAGCAGACAATCGACGAGATCAAGAAAGAGGACGACTCGTTCCATATGGAAGGCGGGAGCTGGACCAACGACCGCTCGTGGGTGCGCGGGTACGAGAATGTTCTCAAGCCGATGGACAAGCTGAGCGCGAAGTTCAGCGAGACCGTGCTCGAACCGGATCTGCCACTGGACCAGACGCGCGTCCGCAACGCGCTGTTTCACCTGCTGACCAGCCAGACGAGCTGCTACCGCTACTGGGGGCAGGGCGAGTTCACCGACTACGCCAGGGAGATCTGCCGCCGCGGCATGGCGATCCTGGAACACGATTTTTAACCGGGCATGCCTGCGTCCGCGCCTCGAGTTGAATTCATAACGCAGTAAATGACAATGCATTGCATCGATGAAGCCGCCGCTCTGGCAGGCAGGCGGGCGGGATTGTCCAGCTCCCTCCTCGATATATCATAGTCGATTAAGATCGTTATCAAATAAAAACAACTAAAAGGCTTGACAGATCATGATCGTCATGATAGATTGTGATCATAGGCCCGAGGAAAGGAGATTCCCATGCCCGCCATGAAGAAGTCAAGCGCCAAGAAGACCGTGTCCAAGAAGAAGGCTGCTCGAGAGAGCGCAACCAAATCCGTGTCCGTCGAGGAGAGCGCCGCGCAGGATGCGGCCGATGGAGATCTGTTGGATCTGGACGAAGCGCTGGCCCTCTTGAAAACCACGCGCCCGACGCTGTACCGCTGGTTGCGCGAGGGGCGGCTCCGGGGCATGAAGGTCGGCCGGCAGTGGCGCTTCACCCGCGCGGATCTGGAGCGTTTTCTTCACGGCGAGGCGCCGCAGGTGGACGCGGCGGGCGCTTACGAGCCGTTGATCGAGGAACTCAATCGCAAACTCGTCGAAGCCGGCGGGGAGGTCGTGGACGGGGAGGGGCATACGCCGCCGGAGATCCTGTTTGGTCTTGTCATCTGTCTGGGCATGCGCCTGGGGGCGAGCACCATTCATTTCGAGCCGTTTCAGGACCGCATACTTCTTCGCTACCGTGTCGATGGAGTCATGCACGCGGCGGCGGAATTTCCGACCCGCCTCTACAAGCCGATCGTCGATCATTGGAAGAAGCTAGGCAAGGCCAACGTCCAGATCAATGACCGACCGCAGGATTGTCGGGTTCTCCTGAAAGTCGAGGGTGTTTCGCTCGATCTGCGCGTATCTATCGTACCGACCGTATTTGGAGAAAGCATGACGGCCAGAATTCTCGACAAGGACGGTATGACCGTGGGGCTCGATCGCATCCCCTTTGGCGACAAGCAGCGCGAGGTGGTGGAGAAACACCTTGCCGCCTCCCACGGCATGATTCTCTGTGTCGGTCCGACAGGCTGCGGCAAGACCACCACGCTCTATGCCATGCTGCACCATCTCGACACGCCGGAGAAGAAGATTTTCACCGTCGAATATCCGGTCGAATTAACCTTCGACGGCATCAATCAGTGCATGCCAAAACCGCATATCGGCATGCATTACGCGGCGTGCATTCGCAGCGTGATGCGTCAGGATCCCGACGTGCTGATGGTTTCCGAGATCCGCGATGCCGAGACGGCGCAGGTCGCCGTGTCCGCTGCGCTCGGTGGCAACGTCGTGCTCGGCGGCATGCATGTCGAGGACGGTGCCTCCGCGTTGGGGCGGTTGTTGGATCTGGAGGTTCCGCCGTTTCTGCTCATCGATGTGGTGCGCCTGGTCGTCGCCCAGCGTCTGGTACGCCGGCTCTGTCCGCATTGCGCCACGGATTACGAACCCGATCAGCAGATCCTTGCCACCGCCCGGCGCCGGATCGAAGCCGGGGGGCTCGACTGGGAGGCGCTTGCGAAGAACTGGCAACGCGCGGTCGGTTGTGCCGAGTGTCGCCAACTCGGGTACCGCGGCCGGACCGCGGCGCATGAAGTGTTTGAACTTTCGAGCTCGCTGTACCGGACCCTGGCCGCCGAGGGTGTCGAGGCTATGCGGCGCCGGGCGATCGCCCAGGGCATGGTCGCGCTGCCGGCCGAAGCGGTCAGGCTCGCTGCCGAGGGGGTGACCACGCTCGAGGAGGCGTTGCGCGTGATGCCCGAGGCGTGAGTCTGCCGCGAGAAGACGCCGGCGCTTACATCGCCAGGAAGTTCTTCAGCAGCGACGGCCCGTCGACGGTGAGGAAGCTCTCGGGATGGAACTGCACGCCTTCGGTCGGGTGCTCGCGGTGGCGCAGGCCCATCAGCACCCGGTCGCCGGCAGTGTGCGCGGTGGGCGTCAGGCAATCGGGGAGGCTCGACTCCTTCACCACCAGCGAGTGATAGCGCGTGGCGGTGAACGGATTGGGGAGATTGGCGAAGGCGCCTTGTCCGTCGTGCTCGATCTCGCTGGTCTTGCCGTGCATCAACTCCTCTGCGCGGATCACCTCGCCGCCGAAGTGCTGGCCGATGCACTGGTGCCCGAGGCACACGCCCAGGATCGGCACGCGGCCGGTGAAGTGCGCGATCACCTTCAGCGAGATTCCCGAATCGGCGGGCGTGCCGGGCCCAGGGGAGATGCAGATGCGCTCGAGTCCGAGGGCGTCGAGCTCCTCGAGCGTGATCCGGTCGTTGCGGAAGACCTTGATTTCCGCGCCCAGGAGGCCGAAGGCCTGGACGAGGTTGTAGGTGAACGAGTCGTAATTGTCGATCATCACCAGCATGAAGCGCCTCCGGAAGCGGTCCCGTTAGCGTAACGCCCGGGAAGACGGTTGTAAAGAACGGCGTTTGCGTCGCGCTTCTTTTCGAGCTCCGTAGACGCCATGAAAAAGCCGGCGTCGGTGACGCCGGCTGTACCAGATCTGCATGTGCGAAAGGGCGGCGGCCTACCAGTCGAAGCCTTCGAGCGTGTCGCCTTTCTCTTTCTCTTCTTCTTTCTCGTCCGCGCCCTCGTCGATGCCGACGTCGGGGCCGGGAGTGGTCGGGGTCGGGCCGACGCCGGGACCGAGGCTGCCCATGTCGACCGGGCCGATACCCTCGGTCATGCGCGGGGTCGGCTCGCGCGTTTCGGGAAGCATGGTGACGAACATGCCGGTGGTGGTGCCGCGGTCGATGACGCCGCCGGTCTCGACCTCGAAGAAGGCGTTGGTGAAGCCCTTCTCCGCTTGTTTCTGAGCCCACTCGTCGGCGGCGGCGTTGATGGCGACGGCGACGGGGGCGAGTTCCTTGTAGCGCCGCTCGTCGTCGGACGTGACCTTCAGGCCCTTGGCTTCGATATCGTCCTTTGCCACCGCCAGCAGCATCTCGATCACCTCCTCGCGCGCCGGTTCGGGCGGCGCGGTGTAGATCAGCCCGGGATAGGGGTTGGGCTTGCGCATGGCGAGGTAGCGCTTCAGCAGTTCGTTCTTCTCCGGGTCGCGCCCGGAGATGGCCTGGGTGCGCAACGCGGCGATGATCTCGTCGATGGTGGCCTCGAGGTCGTTGACGCCCCAGCGGAGAATGATCAACCCTTTGACCATCGTTTGCGGCGGGATCTTGCCCTTGACGTGGCGGTTGCCGCCGGGGGTGCCGAATTTCGGCGGCAGGATGTCGGCTTTGCGCTCGACGTCCTGCAGCGCCTTTTCCTGTTGTTCCTCCTGGGTCTTCTTGAGGCTGGGGTTGGCTTCCATGGCGTCGACCAGCTCGCGGCCGTGCTTGGCCTCGTCATCGCGGGATTCCTGCGTCTGGAAGATCTTGGACGGATCGGTCTGGAAGCTCGGAATATAGGCGATGCCGAGCTCCTTGTAATGCGCCTTGATCTGATCGTGCGTCAATTCCGTCCGGTAGGTTTCGTTGGCGCGGACGAACTCGGTCTCCTTGCCGTCGGCGACGCGCTGTTTGATGCGCCGCACGACCATGGTCTTCCAGAAGTCGTCCGCTTCGCCCATGTCGTACATGGTCAGGTCGACGTTCTGTCCGTGCCAGTCGATGTCGAAGACGAGGCCGGCCTTGCGCACGTCGAGGAACTGATCCTGGTTGGTATTGTTCCAGACGCGGTAGGGGACGTAGCGATACCGGCGCTTGAGCCCGAGGTCGGTGGGGCGGTCGATCTCGAGGATGCGGTACTTGCCGAGCAGCACCTGCGGCGCCCAGAGCCAGACCCAGTCCGCGCGGCGGCCCCGGTCCTGGATCGGATCGAGATACGCTTCGCCGCTGTGGCCGACGCGATGGTAGAAGAAGCGCAGCGCTCGCCGCAGCGACGGTTCGAGCGCCTCGTCCTTGTTCAGCGAAGCCACCGGGTAGATGAATTCACCCGGTTCGTAATTCGGGACGACGCGTTCGCCGTTGTTGACCAGCCGGATCTCGAATTCGCGGCACTCCGGATCGAGGTCGCGGAAGATCGCCACGCCGTAGACCCATTTGCCGTAGCCGTGGTCGGGGTCCTTGGTCTCCTTGATCTTGTGCAGGTCCAGCGTCTTGATCTCGCTGATCGTATGCAGGCGCATGTGCTCCTCGTTTTCGATGAGGTTGCGCACCATACGGTTGGAGGTGTCGGCGAGGATCTGGCCGGTGTCGGTGTAGATGTTGGCGTACATGTCGGCGTAGTTGGCGTCGGCAAGGGTCTTCTCGATACGCTTGACATAGAACTCCAGCGCCAGCCGTTCGGTGTCGTCGTCGATCTTCGGCAGCCGTTCCTCGATGTATTTCTTCAGCTTTTCAAGGTTGGTCTCGACCCTGAACTTGAACGACCAGTACCAGTAGTAGCGGACCATGTCGCCGGCATAGGGGACGTTGATCGGCTGGGGCTCCTCGGCGTAGAATTCGGAGATGCCGATGCTCCAGAATCCCAGCTTCGTCGGTTTCGACTCGCCCGCGCTGGGGATGTCTCCAGCGCGCGCAGCGCTAGCGCAAAGCAGAACCAACACGGCCAGCAACAATGGTTTGCGGATCATGAATCGCCCTCGCAGCCTAGAGTGAAGTTTTTTCGCAACCCAAAACAGAGTATACACTAACATGATTATCTCCGCAAGCGTCAAGATGGCTCGCCCGCGTGTCGGCGCTACCTCGGCCCGGCACGCGAAAAGCAGAGCCCGTCAATATATCGTCCATCCGGCGCGGAAAAAAACAGGTTTATTGACATTAAACGAAGCGCGGAACGAAGCTTGAAGCCGGTGGCGCGCATCGGTACCATGAAAGGGCGGCATATCTTCTGGAGAACGGGAACGCCATGACGCCGGCCACGATCCAGGACAAGCTGGTCAAGAAAGGGCTCTTCGCCCTGGGGGCGCTGGCGCTGCTGGCGCTTATGGCCCTGCTGTACGTGTTGTTCCACAAGCCGTCGGTCACCGAGTTCGTCCGCGAACGGCGCAAGCCGATCGACACGCAACTCGTCGAGGCCGGCAAACTGGCGCAGAAAGGGGAGTTCGAGGCGGCGCGGAAGCGCTACGTCCTGGCTCTGCGGGCCGCCCGCAGCGCGCGCGAGGAATATCTCGCCGAATACGGCCGGGAGCGGGTGATCGACTCGCGTATCCGCAAGCTGATGACGCCCGAGGAGTACGATCGCATTGCGAATGCGCCGCGGCGGGAGGTGACCTTCAG
Source organism: uncultured Planctomycetaceae bacterium (assembly GCA_964457365.1). Lineage (GTDB taxonomy): Bacteria > Planctomycetota > SZUA-567 > SZUA-567 > SZUA-567 > CAYWFP01. The sequence goes on along the minus strand of CAYWFP010000059.1, from coordinate 11,173 downwards.
TTATCGCATCGCCGAGGCTGGCTACGGCGTGGCCGCCTCGCGACTGGCGCAGTGGCGCGAGAAGTTCGGGCAGCACCTGGAGAAGGAGGGCTTTCGCCAGCGCCTGCGCAGCGATCCCCAACTCGAGGCGATCCTCGACGTTGCCGCCGAGGGGTTGGCGGTCTACCCGGAGAAGAACGACCTGCGACTGCTCAAGACCCAGGTGCTGAAGCTGATGGGGCGCTACCCCGAGGCGCTCAAGGCACTGAAGACCGTCCTGCAGTACGACTCGACCTTCGTCGACGCCTATATCGAGCGGGGGTTGGTCTATGCCGCGTGGCTGCGGGAGATGCCGCAGAACAACGCGTACAAGGCCCGCGCCCGTCAGGCGTTCGAGACCGCCGCCGACGTCGCCCGCAGCCACGGCATCGAGGTGCCCGACGCGCACTACAACCTCGGTGTCTGGTACGCGGCCAACCTCTACGATCCCGCCGACAAGAGCGGAGTCAAGGACGCGCGGCATAAGGCGATCGAACACTTCGAGACCTTCCTCCGACAGGCCGGGCCGGAAGCGCCCGGCGCGGCCACGGCGCGCGCGGAGTTGGTGACGTTGAAGCGCGCCCCCTGAGCGCAGGCCGAAAACGCCCTGCAGGTTTCCGTGCCGTTCTTCCGATAAACCGGACGAGTCTGCTCACGATTTTCCGAGGGAGAATTGCATGCGAATCCGAACCAGTCTTGCCGGCCTCGCCCTTCTGCTCGCCGCCGCCGGCTGCACCGGCCACGAGTGGGCCAAGTATTCCAGCCATAAGGGCGACGTCTCGGTGGTGAAGAAGAACGTCTCTCCCAAGGACGTCCTCACCATAATCGGCCAACCGGCGCGGATCAATTACGGCGACGGTGTCGGCGCGGGCTGGGAGGAGTGGGTCTACCCGACCGGCAGCATCTTCTTCTATCGCATGCGCGTGCGCATGGTCGAGTCGCGGCCGTTGGACGCCCCGGCGCCGAAGACCTTTGCCGACGGCGACGAGGATCTCTGGAAGTACAACGACAAGAACAAGACCCGGCCGCAGGAACTGGTTCATACCATGGAGGGCTTCCGTGCACTCGACTGACGCGCCGGCGCACCGGCCGAGCCTGCTGGTCGACCTGGCGTTGCTGACGGTCTTCTTCGCCGTCGGCGGCTGGAGCGTCTACACCATCTTTCTCCAGAAAGCGTTCCACGTCGGCTGGGCGCGACTGACCGAGGAGAGCGAGCGCGTCGACCCGGCGCGGTTGCGCACACTCGTCCGCAACACCCCGCCGGCGGCGGCGGAGACCGCTTGGAACGCGCCGACGCTCTCGACGCGCTGGCGCCATATCGTCGTCCACCACAGCGGCACCCTCGGCGGCAACGCCGAGAGTTTCGGCGCCTATCATCTCAACGAGAAACGGATGGAGAACGGCCTGGCGTACCACTTCGTCATCGGCAACGACCGCGGCAGCGGCGACGGGCAGGTCGAGGTGGGCCGGCGCTGGCTCGAGCAACTCGATGGCGGCCACGTCCACGGCGAGGAGCTCAACCGCGTCAGCATCGGCATCTGCCTGGTGGGCGACTTCACCCGGCGCGCCCCGACCCGCGCCCAGATCGCCAGCCTGAAGGGATTGCTCAACCACCTGTTGAAAACGACCCGCATCCCCGCGCGCAACGTCCGCGGCCATCGCGAGATGCAAGGACAGTCCACCGAATGTCCGGGCGCGCTCCCGGTCGCGGAAGTGGTCCGCACGCGGCGGGAACCGGCCGACTGAACCCTTACGCCCCCGTGCGCACGAAGAGCGTTTCGCGCGGCGTCAGCGTCAGCGTGCCTGCGGCGCAGTCCTCCCAGTCGTCGTACGGCAGGTCCGCCCCGCGCGGCGGGAACTTGTCCGGGTAGACCCGCAGGCACCGCTTCGCCCCGGGCAGCTTCAGCTCGACCTGGCGTGTTTCGGCCGAGACGTTCAAGAGCGCCAGCACGGTCTCCTCCTCCCCTCGGGCCGCCAGCGCGAAGACCGGCTCCTCGCAACCGTCCACGCGCAGGATGCGCATGCCGGGGCGGAAGAGCTGGCACAGCGGCGCGTAATAGTAGTAATGCGGCCGCGGATACCACTGGGCGTTCTTGAAGCGCCACAGCCCCATGGTCATCAGGTTGCCCTTGCCGTAGAAGATGTCGCAGAGCGTCCACAGGCAGGCGCCGTCGTAGCCGTTATTGACCGCCAGGAATGTCTTGTGCAGGATCTCCGGCCCCGTGTCGATGGTCTCCATCTGGCTGACGCCGTGGCGGTTGACCCCGGTAAAGAACGGCGTGTGCCCGCCCATGCCCTCGAGGTTGTACTCCCACAGGATCATCGGCTTGTCCGGACCGGCGAGTTCGCGGAAGTCCGCGGCCTCCTTGGCCATGCCGGGATACCCCCAGTTGCTCCGGTGGACCGGATCGGGTTCGTAAAAATCCTGATTCTCGGGGCTGTAGACATGGACGGCCCAGGTGATATCCATCTCCGCGAAGACCGGCGCCACGCGGCGCATGCACTCGTAGCGCATGGGCGAGCCGTAGACGCAGTCGGGGGCCGCGAGCTTGACGTGCGGGTACAGCCGGTGTTCCTCGAGCATGGCCTGCGCCTGGTGCGCCAGTTCGAGCCAGGTGTCGTAGCCGGGGCTCTTCTGCACCCGCTCGTCGCCGAAGATCCGGCGCGCCAGCGGCGAGTCGAGGTTGAAACAGCTCTCGGGTTCGTTGTAGACGATCAGGAAGCGGACCGCGTCGATGCCTTCGTGCTCGCGCAGCCGCAGCAGCATTCGCCCCGTCGCGTCTACCAGCGGCGGATAGGCCTCGCGCGGCAGGCTCCACATCGGCGAGAAGAGCACGACGTTGACGCGCGCGCCGATCTCCTGCAGCAGGCGGAGCAGGCGCACGAAATTCAGGTAGTCCGGGCTGTCCCAGCAGAAATCCTTGCCGTCGCGCGTGGGGTTGACCCAGTCGACGGTGAAGAACATGCGCGCCAGCGACGGTCGGATCGCGCGCAGGCGCCGCTCGATCAGTTCGATGTCCTTATCGCGCACGCCGGCGGCGGCGTTGACGACGTTGTAGATCACCGGGTCGCATTCGAGGCCGAAGCCTTCGAAGAGGCGGTGATGCAGCGGGGTCTCGGTCACGGTGATGCGCATGGGATTCTCCTCGGGAGGGGGAACGGGCCGGTTCAGGCGCCTTGGAAGGTGTAGCCGGTCTCGTTGCGCCACGGGCGGCAGCGCATCTGCTTGCCGGTGAGAAAGTCCCGGCGCGCGAGCATCCGCGCCATGAGGCGTTCGTGCAGGTCGACCCGGACCGTCTCGCAGGCCGGGTCGTCGATGCGGTTGACGGTCTCCCGCGGGTCGGCTGCGAGGTCGTAGAACTCGTCGCGGTCGAGCAGGTTGACGATCAGCTTGTGCCGGCCGTCGGTGATGGCGCGGACGGGATAGAAGCCGCCGTTGGCGTCGCGCTTGACGTCGCAGCGGTTGTAGGTCGAGACGACGTCCTCGCGCACGCGCACGGCCGGATCCTTCAACACCGGCGCGCAGGAGACGCCGTCGAGCGGCGCCTCCGGTTCGATGCCGGCCAGCTCGCACATCGTCGGCAGGATGTCGAGTGTCGAGACCAGCGCCGAGGACGCGCCGCTGGCCAGCCCCGGCGCGCGCACCAGAAAGGGCACGCGGATGCTTTCCTCGTACATCATCGGCCCCTTGCCGCAGACGCCGTGGGCGCCGAGCTGGTCGCCGTGGTCGGAGGTGAAGACGACGACGGTGTTCTCCGCGTGCCCCTGGTCGAGCCGCTGGAGGATGCGCCCGAGCTGGGTGTCGACGAAGCTGGTGGCCGCGTACCAGACGCGGATGCCGTCGGGCAGCGTCTCGGGACCGAGGTTCCAGCGTTCCTTGTGCCAGGCCGCCGACGCGCGGTGCAGTTCCGGCAGGTCGGTCAGGTCCCGGCTCAGCGTCGCCGGCAGGGGCATGTCCTCGCGGCGATAGCGGCGGATGTCTTCGGCCGGGCAGACCACCGGCGGGTGCGGCTCGTCGAAGGAGACGACCAGAGCGAACGGATCGTCGCCGACGGTGTCGAGGAACGCCAGCGCCCGGTCGGCCACGCGCTTGCCCCAGCAGAAGTCGGGCTTCACGTCCGCCGCGACGATCTTGTCCGGATCGCCGGCGAGACGCTTGTACTCGGCGAAGCCGTCCTCGCCGAGTTCGTCCCGGTAGTTCTTGCCGTCGTACCACCACTGCGGCTCCCATCCCGCGGGCGCCTGCCCCGTGCCCCAGTAGCCGCCGGCGCTGTCGAGGTGCCACTTGCCGGTATAGGCCGTGCGGTAGCCGGCCTCCGCGAGGATGCGCCCCATGCTCGGCGCGGTCTGAAAGAGCGGGACGTCGTTGGCGAAGCCGCCGGCGCGCTCGGGCACCTGTCCGGTGAAGATCGCCGCCCGCGCGGGCGTGCACAGGGGGCAGGGGGTGTAGCCGCGGTCGAAGCGGACGCCGCTCTGCGCGAGCGCGTCCATGTTCGGGGTCTGGATGAGAAGATTGCCGTACGCGCCCAGGTGGCTTTGCGGCTGTTGGTCGGTCATGACGACGACGAAGTTCGGGCGGCGATTCATGGCGGCCTTTCCTCAGCCGCTAGACCATAACGGCGCGGTGTCGGATTGCAAGCCTTTCTCGTGGATTTTTCTGCGCGTGCGCAACAAATATGCGCGTGCGTCTTGCGGCGTCGGCGGCGGCGGGGCCTGCCGGCGCGATTTGCGGCGGACAAAGAGAGAATATCAAAAATGTCATGCATTTAGCAGAAACACCCCCCTTGTCCGTGTCTGGGAAGCGGCTACATTGACACTGTGCGGTGCGCCGCGTCGTCGGCGCAATATTTGTCCGAAGGAATACTTTTCCGAAGGGTTTGGCGAAAGGGAATGGCAATGGCCCGCTATCGTGTGGCGCACCTGGGGCTCGGCGGCCGGGGCACGACCCACGCCGACGCGTTTCTGAAGCTGGATGATCGTTTCGAACTGGTCGGTCTCTGCGAGCTCAATCACGAACGCCTGCGCGAGTACAAGGAGCAGAAGCGGCTGCGGCAGGTGCCGGACTTCGCCGACGCCGAGACGATGCTGCGCGAGACGAAGCCGGATATCTTCTGCTTCATCACCCATCCGAACGTCCCGCGGGTGGACTTCGTGCGGATGGCCGCCGGGCACGACGTGCGCGCGGTCGCCATGGAGAAGCCGATGGCGACGAGCCTCGCCGAGGCGCGCGGCATCCTGCATGCATGTCGCGAGCACGGCATCAAGGGCGTGGTCTCGCACCAGCAGAAGTACCTGACCTCGTTGCGGCATATCAAGGCGAAGATCGACGGGGGCGAGATCGGCAGGCTCGTGCGCATCGTCGCCAGTTGCCAGGCGTGGCTGGCGCAACTGGGCACCCACTACGTCGACTACGTCCTCTGGCTCAACCGGGAGTCCGCGCCCGCGTGGGTGGTCGGGCACGTCCACGGCAGGGAACTGCTGGCGGACCATCACCCCTCGCCGAATTACACCATGGGCCAGATCGGTTTCGACAACGGCGTGCGCGCGGTGGTGGAGTTCGGCAAGTTGTCGGCCGCGCACATGCCGCCGGAGAAGTTCTGGGTCGACAACCGCCTGACCGCCTACGGCACCCACGGCTGCGCCTGGGGCGAGACCGACGGGCGCACGGGCTTTCTCGGCACGAGCAGCGGGGGCGTGCCGGTGGAGGCGCAGGGCGAGGACTGGGCGACCCAGTCGACGCGCGACCTGCAGCCGGCGTACCTGGCGGAATTGGCCGACTGGCTCGACGGCGCGGTGGCGACGCACAGTTGCGGCCTGGAGGTTTCGTACCGGGGATACGAGGTCATGGAAGCGCTCTGCATCAGCGCGCTCGAGAACGTCCGCGTCGATTTGCCGCTGGACCCGGCGCGCTGCGAGGACATCTTCGAGCGCATGCGCCGGACGCTGCCGGAATGCCCGGAGCGCGAGCCGGCCGTTACCGCATGAAGAGGAAAACGAAAAAGGGAGAGAGACGATGATCCGTTTCGGTGGACCGGTATTCATGCGCCAGGACGAGAAAGCCGCCGGCGCGGGCGAGAGCCACGCCGCGGCCGCGGACGACCCGGCGGCGCTGGCCCGGGCGCACAAGGCCAAGGGCTTCACCGCCGCCTATGCGCCGTACGTGGACCTGAACGACAAGGAGCGCGTCCGCGCGGTACGCGAGGCCTTCGCCGCCGAGGGCGTGATGCTCGCGGAGGTCGGCTACTGGCAGAACCTGCTCGACACCGGCGAAGCCTCGCGCGCGGAGCACCGCCGGCGGATGGAGGAGGCGCTGGCGCTGGCGGACGAGCTCGGCGCCTGCTGCGCGGTCGATATCCTCGGTTCCTACTGCCAAGGCAACGGCAACTCCGCGCACAGCCCGCGCAACTTCGCCGACGAGGCCTTCGACGAGGCGGTGACGATGGCGCGGCGCTTCATCGACGCGGTCAAACCCACGCGCGCCTGTTTCACCTACGAGATCTTCCCCTTCAACGTGATCGACAGCCCCGCCGGGATCCAGCGCCTGATCGAGGCCGTCGACCGCGAGCGCTTCGGTGTGCACATGGACCTGGTCAACCTGATCAACTGCCCGCGCGCCTACTGGACCAGCGGCGCGATCATGCGCGAATGCGTCGAGCGCTTCGGCGACCGCATCGTCTCCGCGCACGCCAAGGACATCGCCATGGAGCAGCCGGCGATCAGCGTCATTCTGCGCGAGGTGCCCGCGGGAGAGGGCGGGCTCGACATCGCCGCCAATATCCGCGAGCTGCACAAGCTGCCGCAGGCGGTGCCGTTCGTGATGGAGCACCTCGCGAGCGAGGAAGAGTACGACCGGGCGGCCGCGCATTTCCGCCGCGTCGCCGCGGACGAGGGCATCGAATTCTGAGAGGGGACGGCCATGCCGCGGGTGGAGAGCAACGGGATCGGGATTCATTACGAGGCGCGCGGCGCGGGCGAGCCGCTGGTGCTGCTGATGGGGCTCGGCGCCGACGGCGGCCTCTGGGAGGACCACGTTGCCTGCTACGAGAAACATTTCCGCTGCATCCTGATGGACAACCGCGGGGCGGGGCGGTCGGAGAAGCCCCCCGGCGAGTACGCCACGGCGACGATGGCCGACGATACCGCCGGGCTGATGGACGCGCTCGGCATCGCCCGGGCGCGCGTGGCCGGCATCTCCATGGGCTCGGGGATCGCGCAGGAGCTGGCGCTGCGCCACCCGGCGAAGGTGCGGTCGCTGGTCCTGATCAGCTCGTGGGCGGTCTGCGACCGCTATATGCGCGACGTCTTCGAGCACTTCGCCGTCGTCCGCGCCAAGGTCGCGCCGGCGGAGTTCGTGCAGCTTCTGCAGCTCTGGATCTTCGCCCCCGCGCGCTACGCCGCCCATTACGCCGAGTTGCTGGAGGGGCGCGCCGGCGCCGGGGAGAACCCGATGCCGCAGCACGCCTTCGCCGCGCAGTGCGCCGCCTGCATGAACCACGATACGCTCGCGCGGCTCGCGGCGATCCGGCAGCCGGCGCTCTTGACCGTGGGCGATGCGGATATTTTCACGCCGCTCGGGTGCTCCGAGGCGATGGCCGCGCGCTTGCCGGCGGCGACGCTGGAGGTCTTTCCCGGCCGGGGCCATTGCCACCACTGGGAAGATCTGGAGCGTTTCAACCGCCTGACGTGCGCATTCCTGCAAGCCCATTGACCGTTTGATCGGGAGAGGCGATATGAGCGCGATCCGTTTCGGTTTCCAATCCTACGCCTGGCAAATGTCGTTCGACCGGTACGCCGACCGGCCGTGGCACATCATGGACGTCGCCCGGCAAGCCGGCGTCGCCGGCGTCGAGTTCGAGACGTGCATGATCGCCCCGTACCGGGACGACCCGCTGCGCCTGGCGGACGACCTGACCGCGCGCGGGCTGGCGCTGGGCGGGCTCTGCGTGGCCTGTCCCTGGCGCGGCGCGCGCCAGACCCCGGCCGAAGCGGCCGAGGCCGACGTGGCGATTTCGCTCCTGAAGGCGTATTTCCCGCAGACCATGCTGGTCCTGGCGCAGCTTCCCGGCGACGACCGCGCGGACCTGCAGGCGCGGCAGGCGAACGCGCTGGCCTGTATCCGTGCCGTCGGCGCGCGCGCGCAAGCGTCGGGGCTGGCCTGCTCGTTCCACCCCAATTCGCCGCCGGGCTCCGTCTTCCGCACTCCCGCGGATTACGACGTCCTCCTCGCCGGACTCGCTGACTCGGCGGTGGGCTTGGCCCTCGATGCCGGCCACATGGCCAAGGGCGGGCTGGATGTGGCCGGCTGTTTCGACGCCTGGCGCGAACGCATCGCGCATGTCCATTTCAAGGACATGAACGAAGCGGGCGCATGGGTGCCGATGGGTGAGGGAGTAATCGATTACCGAATAATCGTTGCGACTCTCCGCCAGAGCGGGTATGATGGGTGGGTCATGGTCGAGGACGAGTCGGCGCTGGCCGAGGACGACCCCGACGGCGCGGCGCTGCGGAACGGCGCCTACATTGCCGGGACATTCGCCTGATTCGGGCCCGTTTTTCCGGTGCTGCGGGCCGTGGTAGCCGCATTAGTGATGCTGCGCACAAATCAGACCTTTTTCAACGGGAGGGATGCGATGAGACGCTACGCCTTGGGTTGCGTATTGGCGCTGTTTGGGTTGACCACGGTCGGATGGAGCGGCGAGGAGAAGCCGGTGGAGCCGAAGAAGATGGTGTTCGCCCATTACATGACCTGCCTGGCCAACGGCGTCGAGTTCGGCAAGCAGGAGATCGACCTGGCGCAACGCCACAACATCGACGGTTACGCGCTCAACAGCCTCGCCTGGGGCAAGTGGGACGAGAAGAAGAAGGAATGGATCATCGGCGGCCACGGTCGCGGCGCGGTCGACATCTACGAGGCGGCCAAGCAGCTCGACAGCGGCTTCATGCTCTTCAACTCCGCCGACGTCAACGGCAATCTCAGTCCGCTGCCGCGCGCGATGGTGGACATGGTCGAGCGCTTCAAGGACCATCCGAACCAGTTCAAGCATAACGGCAAGGTGGTGCTCTCGGCCTGGGCGGGGACCCCGGCGACCTTCCGCTCGGGGTGCGATCTGCTGAAGGAGCGCGGCCACGAGGTCTGCTTCGTCCCCTTCGTCGTCCCGGGTCTTTACCAGATGTCGCGCAGTTTCGAGTCGATGCTGATGCTGTTCCGCGACCAGCCGCACATGGACGGCTACTTCTTCTTCGTCTGCGACGGCGAGGTGGACGACATGATGGCGATCAACGCCATCGCCCGCCGCGCGACGGTCTTCGAGGACAAGATCTACATGGCCGGTATCGCCCCGGCCTACAACAGCCCGAACCTGCGCGACATGCGCGGCACCGAGGGCTACTGCGCGATGTGGGAGGGCCTTATCCGCGACGACGCCGACTGGGTGGAGATCGTCACCTGGAACGACTACAACGAGGACTCCAACCTCATGCCCTTCCGTTGGCGCAACGGCCAGGAGCGGCAGTACTACAGCCGCGACGAGACTTTCCTCGACGTCACCGCTTATTACGCCGCCTGGTTCAAGAGCGGCGTGCAGCCGAAGATCACGCAGGACAAGGTCTACTTCACCTACCGCACGCGGCCGCACGACCTGACCAAGGCCTACGACGCGGCGCTGGAGGAGTGGACCGACATCGCGCGCAAACCCTTCCCCTTCGACCAGATCCACGACGACGTCCTCGACCGCGTCTACGTCACCGGCGTCCTCACCGCGCCGGCGACGGTTGAGGTCGAGCTCGGCGGCGAGACCACGACGCTGGAATTCCCCGCCGGCATCCACCACGCCCGCGTGCCGCTCAAGCCCGGCGTCCCGCAGGTGCGCATCGCGCGCGGCGGCAAGAAGCTCGCCGAGGTCAGCGGGCGCAAGAACATCGTCGGCGAACCGACGCCGATGAACAGCCCCGCCGGCTATCACCTGCTGAACCGCACCTGGACCAACGCCGTCGTCGTCGGCGCGAGCAGGACGCTGAACTGCGCCGCGGGCGAGCTGACCGAGGGCGCGGGGCTGGTGGACGTGGCCGGCAGGAAAGCGGTCAAGCCCGAGGCCAAGGAAGGCAGTGGCGCGAAGATCCCCGTCGACGGGCTGGAGACGTCCACGTACAACGTCCGCGTGACCTATACCAATCCCGGCGAGGAGGAGGCGCGGCTGACGCTCTTCGCCGACGGCCCGCCGCGGTCGGAGCGCGGCTATCCGTATTACATCCCGCTCTTCATGCCGCCCACCGGCAAGGGCAAGGTGGCGACGACGTCGTTCCTCTGGTCGCTCTACGACAAGACCACCTATCTGCAGGTCGCCTGGGAGCCCGGTCGCAGTAATCGCAGCAAGCTCTCGCCGCTCTACGACGACCACGGCGAGGCGGCGGTGGTCTCGCTGGAGTTGGTGAAGGTGGAGACCGCGGAGGTGCCGGAGGCAGTCGCGTCGACGCTGCCGGCGATGGTGGCGATCCCGGGCGGCGGCTTCACCATGGGCACCGACGAGGGCGATCCCGACGAGGCGCCGCCGCACGAGGTGACGCTCTCGCCCTTCGCCATCGGCAAGTTCGAGGTGACCAACGAGGAGTACGAGCGGTACGATCCCAAACACCGCCGCTTCCGCGACGGTTTCTCCTGGCGCGACCGCGAGCCGGTGATCTACATCAGCTGGAAGCAGGCGATGGGCTATTGCAACTGGCTCTCGGAGCGGCACGGGTTGAAGCCGGCGTACGTCGAGAAGGAGGTGGAGGAACTCGACGAGCGCAAGTGGCTGCGGATGCGGCACGGGCGCAAGGCCGAACTCGCCAAGGGCAGGAAGCCCGAGGAACTGAAGCCCTTGGAGAAGCCGATGCGCAAGGCCAAACGCTGGGTGCTCGACCGCGCCGCGGATGGTTTCCGCCTGCCGACCGAGGCCGAGTGGGAATACGTCGCCTCCGGCCGCGGCGAGGGGCGGACGTACCCGTGGGGCAACGAGAAGCCCCGCCCCTGGGTGCACGGCCGTTTCGAGCTCGAGGAGGCGTTGACGATCCACCGCGTCCGTCCGGCGCAGGAAGAGGCCGGCGTCTGCGTGGTCGGCAGCTTCCCCGCCGGCGCCAGCCGCGACGGGGTGATGGACCTCGCCGGCAACGTCTGCGA
>CAYWFP010000058.1:24333-27161 GCA_964457365.1 uncultured Planctomycetaceae bacterium | reverse complement strand
GTACCTGGAAAAGCCGATGGCCATCACCATCGCCGGCTGCGACCGCATCCTGCGAGCCGCCGGGGGGCGCCTCTTCGTCGGGCACAACATGCGCTACATGACCATCATTCGCAAGATGAAGACGCTGATCGACGAGGGCGCCATCGGCGAGGCGAAGTCGATCTGGTGCCGGCACTTCGTCAGCTACGGCGGCGACGCGTTCTTCCGCGACTGGCACGCCGAGCGGGAGAAGGCCACCGGGCTGCTGCTGCAGAAAGGCACGCACGACATCGACGTCATGCACTGGCTGGGCGGCAAGTACAGCACTCGCGTCAGCGCCTTCGGCAACCTCGCCGTCTACGGGGATCTCCCGCGCCGCCAGGAGGGCGATCCCGGTTGCGCGGCGTTTAATAAAGCGCACTGGCCGCCGGCGGCGCAGAGCGGGTTCCATCCGATCATGGACGTCGAGGATCAGACGGTGATGATCATGGAGATGGACGGCGTGCTCGGGGCGTACCTGCAGTGCCACTTCACCCCCGACTGCTGCCGCAACTATACCGTCATCGGCACGGAAGGCCGGATCGAGAACATCGGCGATTCGCCCGAGAGCCCGATCTTCCTCTGGAACACGCGCACCGACGGGTATCGTATGATCGGCGATGAGGTCCACCGCGGCGATCCGGTGGCGGCGGGTTCGCACGGCGGGGCCGACCCGATCATCGTCCGGGAGTTCCTGGACTTCGTCCGCGGCAAGACCGACACCACCGCCACGCCCCTGGCCGCGCGCATGTCGGTGGCCGCCGGCTACCAGGCGACGCTGTCGCTAAGAAACGGCGGACAGCCGCTGGACGTGCCGGCGCTCTCGGGATAAGGATTCCTCCTGCCGCGTCGCGTTAAGGACCCGTTAAGCAATAAGATCGCCGAAATTCTGAAATTATTGCTTAACGGGTCCTAAGGCGACAACGACTCCGCCAGCGCCCCGGTCGGGCAGACCGCCGCGCAACGCTTGCCCAGATCGCCGAGCGCCTCGGCTAGAGCGTGCTCAAGCGGCGCGCCGGGGCGGACGTCGAAGCCGCGGCCGATCCACGCAAGCCCCAGCGCCGCGCCCTCTTGTTCGCACAGCGAGACGCAGAGGCCGCAGGCGATGCATTTCCCGGGCGCGTAGAGAACGCCGCCCGCGCGCTCGATCCGATAACTCCGCCGCGGTCCGCGGAATTTACCCGGCTGCGCGCCGTAAACCTCGGCCCACTTGCGCAGGCGGCAACTCTCCAAGGCGCGGCAGTCGCAGAACAGGCAGCGCTTCGCCTCGCGCAGCGCCTCGTCTTCGGTGAACCCGGCGGCCGGATCGGCCGGTTTGAGGCACGTCTCGGCGTTGGCCCGTTCGACCATCTCCCGGAGTTCCTCGGCCGCGAGCTTGCCCATGTGGACGGTGTAGGGCGCGGACGTCTTCGTCTTCCCTTTCGGCGACGTCGCCGTCGTCGGCGCCTCGCCCGGAGGCGCCGTCTCCCCGCCGGAGGCGCGCAAGGCATATCGCATCAGCCGGCCGATGGCGACCGGCGCGTCGACCCGCCCCCGGCGGCACGCCGTTTCGCTCCGGGAGAAATCGCTTCGTGCGGTATCGCCTTCGGCGGTCAGTTCGCGGAGCTCCGCCCCCGCTTCTTTCGCGCGGCCCGCCAGGATCAGCCGGAGGATGCCGGGGATGTCCAGGTGCGCGGGGTGCGCGTGCGCGCACGGCGCGATGCAGTCGCCCAGGTGGTCGCCCAGGAGCAGCTCCAGCGCCTGGCGGCGCGCAACGCGGATGCGTTCGCTGTCGGTCTTCACCACCATTCCCGCGCGTGCGGGCGTGGCGCAGGCGGGCAGCAGGCGCGGCGCGTCGTCGATCTCGACCAGGCAGAGCATGCAGCTCTGGCGCGGCGGCAGAGCCGGATCGTGGCAGAGCGTCGGGATCTCGATATGCCGCCGCCGCGCCGCCTCGAGCACGGTCGCCCCGTCGGGCGCGTCGACTTCGCGGTCGTCGATGGTCAGCTTCATGGCGACTCCACCTCGATGGCGTTTTGCGGACAGACCCCGCGGCAGAGCCCGCAGCGCGTGCAGAGCGTATCGTCCACCGCATGCCGCCGATAGGCGTCGACGGGGATCGCCTCCACCGGGCAGACCTGGGCGCAGCGCGTGCAGCCGATGCAGCGATCGGTGATGCGGTAGCGGATCAGTGCCGCGCATTTGCCGGCCGGGCAGCGCCCCTGCAGGTGCGCCTCGTACTCCTCGCGGAAATAGCGCAGCGTGGTCAGCACCGGGTTGGGGCCGTTCCGGCCGAGCCCGCAGAGCGCGCCGTCGACCACCCCCGCGGCGAGTTCGTCCAGCCGGTCCAGGTCGTGCGCGCGCGCGCGCCCCTCGCAGAGGCGGTCGAGAATCTCGAGCATCCGGCGCGTGCCGACGCGGCAGAACGTGCAGCGGCCGCAGGACTGCTCCTGCGTGAAGCGCAGGAAGTAGCGCGCCATCTCGACCATGCAGTCGTCGTGCCCGAGGACGACGAAGCCGCCCGAGCCCATGATCGCCCCCGCCCGCGCCAGCGCCTCGAAGTCGACGGGCGTATCCGCCATGGACGCCGGCAGGCATCCGCCGGCGGGGCCGCCGACCTGCACCGCCTTCCATGCGCCCGTTTCCACGCCCCCGATACCCTCGACGATCTCGCCGACGGTGATGCCCATCGGCACCTCCACGAGCCCGCCGCGCGCGACCTTCCCGGTCAGCGCGAAGACCTTGGTGCCGGGGCTCACCGGGGTCCCGTGCGCGGAGAACGCCTCGGCCCCCTCGCGCAGGATCCACGGCACGCAGGCGAAGGTCTCGAC
>CAYWFP010000058.1:0-24323 GCA_964457365.1 uncultured Planctomycetaceae bacterium | reverse complement strand
GCAGCGACGCCAAGAGCGCCGTCTCCTCGCCGCAGACGAAGGCGCCGGCCCCTTCCATCACCCGCAGCGTCAAGTCGTCGAGCAAACCTTCCTGCTCGCAGCGGTCGATCGCCGCGCGCACGCGTTGCACCGCCAGCGGATACTCCGCGCGGATGTAGAGCCAGCCTTCACGCGCGCCGACCGCGCGCGCGGCGATGGCCATGCCCTCGAGGATGCGGTAGGGAAAGCTCTCCAAGAGCATCCGGTCCATGAACGCGCCCGGGTCGCCCTCGTCGCCGTTCAAGACGATGTACTTCGCCGCGTCCGCCGCTTCCCGCACGAGCCGCCACTTGCGCCCGGTCGGGTAGCCCGCGCCGCCGCGCCCGCGCAGGCCCGAGGCGTCGATCATCTCCAGGATCGTCTCCGGGGCCAGACCGCGGGCCGCGTCCAGTCCGGCGAAGCCGCCGCACCGGCGATACTCCGCCAGGTCCAGCGGATCGATGCGGCCGTACTGCTCGGTGGCGATATGGACCTGGCGCGAGAGGAAGTCGCAGACCGGTGCCGCGTTCGGGTCCAGCCGCGCCTCCTCGACGTCCGCGAGCCCCTCGTCGGTGAGCAGCGCATCGAGAAGTCGCAGCGCCCCGCCGGCGATACGCCGCCACGCGCCGCGCGGGCGGAAGTGCTTCTGCAGGATCGCCGGCACGTCGGCCGGATCGACCTTGGCGTAGATCACGGGGGGCGTCCTCTCCACCTGCACCTCCAGCAGCGGCGCCTGGTGGCACATGCCGACGCAGCCGACGGGCTTGATGCGCACCGGCGCGGCCATGGCATTCACCGTCCGCTCCAGCGCCGCGCGCACCTTGGCGCTGCCGTTGGCGATACAGCACGAGCCGATGCCGATGCGGATCTCGCCCGCGGGCGCGCCCGGATCGCCGGGGGCCGCGGCCGTATCCGACGCGGCTTGCCGGTGGGCGAAGTCGTCCAGCACCGCCTCGACCCGCGCGGGGGTGACGTGGCCGTAGGTCACCTCGTCGATCTGCACCACCGGCGCGAGCGTGCAGCAGCCCAGGCACGCCACCTCCTGCACGGTATAGCGCCGCGCGGGGTCGGTGTCCTCCCCGGGCGCGAGGCGCAGGGCGCGGCGGAAGGCCTCGACGACGTGGCCGGCGCCCTTGACGTGGCAGGCGGTGCCGCAGCAGACGCTGACGGTGTGCTTCCCGGCCGGCCGCAGCCGGAACTGGGTGTAGAAGGTGGCCAGCCCGGTCAGTTGCGCCGGGGTCATCGCGCTGCGCGCGCAGACCTCGCGCAGCGCCGCGCGCGGCAGGTAGCCGTACTCGCGCTGGAGCGCGTGCAGGACCGGGATGGCGTTTTCGCGCGCGGTGCCGTGGGCGCGCAGGATGCGCTCGACCGTGGCCGGGTCCAGGCTTTCGTCGACGATGGTCACGGCGCGCTCCCGAGGCAGAAGATGTGCTTCTCGCCGCGCATGTAGACGCGATCGGCGTGGAAGGCGGGGCTGGCGACTGTCTTCTCGCCCAGGTCGTTGACGCCGAGAACCTCGAGCGTCTGCGCGCACGCGAGGCGGTGCAGCCTGCCGGCGATATCGAGCAGCCAGATCTCCTCGCCCACGCGCGAAGGCGAGGCGCTGAACCCGTGGTCGAACCAGTGCTGCCAGACCTCCTCGCCGTCTTCCGTGCGCTGCGCCAGGACCGAGCCGGTCGATTCGGCCAGGACCAGCAGCTCGCCGGCGACGAGCGGGCTGGCGGTATCGGGCTGGCCGAGCATGTTGCGCCAGCGGATATGCGTCTCGGTGACGTCGCCCGTGCCGCCGAGATCGATCGCGGTCGTCTCGGCGCCGGCGGTGGTGACGTAGACGCGCTCGCCGTCGGCCACCGGCGAGGGGCCGGTATCGACATAGCCGTACGCCACCCGCGCGCGCCAGTACTCCTCTCCCGTCTGCGGATCGTACGCGACAACCCACGGGCAGGCGCTGGCGATCAGCGCCGTCCGCGTCGGGGTGCGTGCCAGGATCGGCGAGGTCCACGAGTTCGCCACCGGCCGTTTCGCCCGCCAGAGCGTCTTGCCCGTCGGCGCGTCGATGGCCAGCAGCGCGCTCATTCCATCCTCGGCCGCAGCGCCCTGGTCGTAGAGGACGAAGAGCGCGCCCCGGTCCAGCGCCAGCGAGGCCGCGTAGCCGTATATGCTCTCGGGCACGCCCAGGTTGCGCACCCAGAGGCGGAGGCCGTCGACGGTATAGCAGGCCAGGTCGCCGTTGGCGAAGATCGCCGCGACGATCCGCCCGTCGGTCGCCGGAGTGGGCGCGGCGTAGCCGGTGTCGGCGAACATCTCCGCCGGGCCGGGGGGCGAACCGGCGGGGGCGCTGACCGTGCGGCTCCAGCGCAACGTGCCGTCCCCGGCGTCGAAGCAGTAGAGCGCGCGCTCCTCGCGCGTAGCGCCGGTGAGAAATAGCGCGTCGCCGAAGATTACCGGGCTGCCGTTTCCCCGCAGCGGTACCGGGGCCTTCCAGGCGACGTTCTCGCCGGTGGCGCCGTTCCAGGTCTTCGGATAATTTCCGGGCGGGGCGATGCCCGCGCCGCCGGGGCCGCGGAAGACCGGCCAGTTGGCGCGCCACGCTTCCGCAGAGGGAGGCCGGTAGTTCTCCAAAAACGTCGCGCGCGCGCTCGGCCCGACCGGCTCGGGCCGAAGCGAATACGCGCCGAACGCCCCCAGCAGCGCCAGCACGCTGACCGCCGCGATGGCGACGTACCCCGTCCGGGCGAACCGCTCGCGGTCGGGCACCGGCCGGCGGCGCGGATCGAGCGGCCGCTGCCGGCCGCGGACGGCCGCGTGCAGCGAGAGCAAGAGCGCCAGCGCCCCGCCCAAGAGCAGCCAGCGCCCCGAGTTCGCCCGGTAGCGGTAGCGGAAGAAACGCGCGCGGTACAGCAGATCCAGCTCGCGATACGCCGCGCGCAGCAGCTTGTCCTCGGGCCTGGTGGCCGGCGGCCGGGTCAACGCGTCCAGCAGGGCCGCGCTCTGCGGCAGATCGGCGCCCGGATCGATCGCTTCGAGCCGATCGCGCAGCGCCGCCAGCGCGCGCGGCATGGCGTCGTCCTTCACCGTCCCGTGATAAACCGATTTCATGATCTTCAACGCCCGCGCGTCGAGCGGATCGCTGGCGACCATCGCCTCGGCGTTCAGGCAGAGCAGCACGCTCAGGACGAGGCAGAAGACCCCGGCGACGCCGGCGCAGGCGAGCGCGGTACGCGTAGAAACGGGGGGGCTACTCACGTGCGGGCGCCTCCTGCGGATCGCCGCGCGCGGACCTGTCGCGCGGGCAGGCGGCGTAACAGCGGCCGCAGGCGAAGCAGCGTTCGCGATCGGGAACGTAGTCGCGCTGCTTGCGCCGCAGCGAGTAGCCGATCAGACGCAGTCCGAAGACCAGCCCCAGGAACGCGCCGAGAAGGAGCCCGCCGTAGGCGAAACGGGCGCGCGCCGCCTCGGCCTCGGCCTCGACGCTCTGGGCTTCCAGAAGCTGCAGGCGGTAAGCCGCCAGCCGATCAGCGGCGAAGGTGTCGTCCGCCGGCGGCGCCTCGGCTTCCGCGCGCAGCATCCGCGCCAGCTCCACCGTGGGGTGGCTGCCGGCCAGCGTCGGCCCCAGTGCCCGCCCGCCCCAGGCCAGCAGCCCCGTCAGCACCGGCAGCGCCAGCAGGCTCAGCAGGAGCCGTGTGCGTCCGCGTCCCCGGTCGGCCTCCGCGTGCTCCGGCGTCGGCGGCAGGATGGCGCCGAAGGGGCAGGCGTCCTCGCAGAGGCGGCACGGCACGCAGTCGTCGGGCGCGATGCTGACGCGTCGGCGCGAGAGCATGCCCAACCACCCCAGCCCCACGCCGTAGGCGCAGGCGTAGCGGCAGTACGGCCGCCCGATCAGCGTCGAGAGCGCCACCACGCAGCCACCGAGGATCAGCATCAGCGTCGCCCCCTGCAGCCGGAAGAAGCCGACGAACGGGTCGTACGCGCAGATCAGAAACGCCCCGCCGCAGGCGGCGTACAGCACCGCCAGCCCGAGGTAGATCACCGGCAGGCAGCGCAGCGCCTCGTCCAGCGCGCGCGGCACCTTCAGCGGCTTCACCAGCACCGCGTCCTGCATCGCGCCCAGCGGGCAGACCGCGCCGCAGAAGACGCGTCCGAAGAGCAGCGTCGCCAGCAGCGGCAGCAGAAAGAAAAGCCCCACCACCGCCGGCAGCGCGAATGACGCATCGCCCAGCGCTCTGGCGACGTTCTGGAGTGAACCGACCGGGCAGACGCAGCCCCGGCGGACGAAGCCGAAGTAGAGCAGCGCCAGCAGCATCAATCCGAAGACGCCCCGCCGCCAGCGCGCCTTGAGCACCAGGTACGCCGCCAACCCGAGCGCGCCGGCGAGCAGTCCGACGTCGAGCAGGTCCCGCCAGGGCGGCAGCGGCAGCGGCGTGGTCAGCGCCGGCGCCTCGTACCCCGGCCCCAGCTCCGGCGGCGGAAAGCGCTCGCCGGCCAGGAGCGGGAACACGAACGCCGACAGCAGCAGAATCGAGAGGCAAAGACGCGTCACTCGCCGTTCTCCTCGACCTGTTTGAGCAGGTACGGCTGGCGCGCCGGCACGCGGGAGATGGCGCGCGCGGGGCAGTCGCGGGCGATGGCGCACTCGTTGCAGTCGACGCAGCGGTCGTGGCGGATCTGCAGGTACAGGGAGCCGTTGCCGTATAGGCGGCAACCCTCGACGCACTTGCCGCAGCCGATGCAGAGCGGCTCGTCGACGATGTAGTCGTAATAGACGTCCTCGAGATGGCCGCGCCGGATGGCGCCGGTGGGGCAGAGTTGGTTCTCCGCGCCGGTGTCGAGCTGCCTGGCGTCGAGTTCGAAATAGCCGGTGCAGAGCTCGCACCGCCCGCACATGGCGAAGCCGTGCACGCACTTCACCGCCGAGGGCGTCAGCACGCAACTGGTGGCGCAGCGGCCGCACTGGATGCAGGCGTGCGGATCGATCTGCCAGACCGTGTCGCCGCTTCCCGCCCGCGCGAGCGCGCCCAGCGCCGCGCCCAGCGCCAGCATCCCGCCGCCGTGGAGCGCGGTACGCAGGAAATCGCGCCGGCCGGTCTTCTTCTCGCTCATCGTTTCTCCACGACTTCGCGGTACGAGAGCGCCGCGGGCAGATGACAGTCGCTTGCGCGCGGGCATCCTCGGCAGACGCCCCGGGCGATGCAGTCCTCGCCGTCGTGCAGACCCTTCCACGCCAGCGCCGCGGTCCCCAGCGTCAGCGCCGCGCCCACCGCGCCGCGGGCCACCGCGCGCAGCAACTCCCGCCGGCTGGTATGGTCCGCTTCGTCCATCGTCACTCTTTCGTCAAAGGTTCGTAGAGCCAGACCGCCCTGTCGCGCGGCACCGTCACCAGCACCGCGCCCTCTTCCGTCGCCGCCAGGTCGAGCTTGCCCGGCGCGCGGCCGAAGTCGCTCAGCGGGGCGACATAGCCGGCGAACGCGCCCGCGGCCGAGAAGAGCTTGATACGCGGCGCGCCTTTCTCGCTGGCAAGGAAACGTCCGTCGCCGAGGCGCGCGATATCCGAGGGATTGCAGCAGCCGGTGAAGGCGTCGTCGCCGGTGCCGAACCGCCCCCAGCGCGCCATCAGGTCGCCCTCGCGGTTGTAGCCTTCCACCTGGTGCCGCCCCGGATTGACCACCCACAGCAGATCCGCCGCCAGCACGTCCAGGTGCGGGCTCGGCACCACCAACCCCGGCGCGCCCGTGGCCGTATTCTTTTCCGCGTACCGCTGCAGGAGTTTGCCCTGTGTGTCGTGCGCATGGATGACGCGGTTGCCGGCGTCGGCGACACAGACGCGTGCGCCATCGGGCGCCACGGCGACCGAGGTTACCTGCGCGCGCGGGCCGTAGGAGTTCCACTGGATCGGCGGCGTTTCTTCGTCGAGGTCCACCCTGGCGACACGATCGCCCAGTCCGACATACAGGGTCCGTTCGTCGCCGAACGCCGCGCAGGTCGGCGTCTGCGGCAACGCCACCGTCCTCGACGCCTCGCCCCGTCCCGCCTTCACCGTCGCCAAGGCGTAGAGGCGCGCTTCGCCGGCGCCCAGGAGGCAGACGCGGTCGGCTTTCACCGCCAGGCCGCGGAGTCGCTCGATACCGGCAGGCGTGAAGACCGCCACGCGGCGGTAGAGCGGCGGCTGCACGGACGCCGCGGGCGTATCGTCGTACTTCCAGGCCGGGCCGAGATTCCTCTCCCGCCGCGGCTTCAGGTGCATCGCCACAAGCACGCCGAGGATGGCGAAGAAGACCGCCAGCACCACCGCGCCCAGCAGGATCGCCCGCAGGTCGCGCGGTGGCGGGGCGTTCGTTTCGTCCGGTTTCCTCGCCGCATCCGTCACGGTCGGGCCCTCATATCCAAACAGACCATCATCGTCAGGTCGCGCGCCAGCAGCCGCCCCCCCGCCAGCGCCAGCGGCGCCCAGGCCTCGTGCCCTTCCAGAATGTCCGCCGACAGCAGCGGCACGTACGCCGTCGGCACCGCCTCGGCCACGGTCAACTCCCCCTCGTCGTCCAGCAGCAGGATCAGCCCGTCGGCGATCATGAACGGCCCCAGGCCGAAGCGCGCGTCCTTGCCGCTGCGCCAGCGCACGCTGCCGTTGCGGTCGAAACAGGCCAGTTGCTCGCCCCAACGCCCCTTGGGCAGGACCGCGTAGATATGGTTTTCGTAGAAGACCGGCGTCTGCTGCTCCGCGCCGAGGTGGTCCTTGCCGAAGCGTTTCGGAAAACGCGCCTCGAAACCGCCCCCGGTCTGGTGAAGTTGCAGCAGCGCCGCGCCGGCATTGTAGCCGCCGGTGAGCAGCAACCGCCCTCCGCCCAGGTCGACCGGTGTCGGGACGTTGGCGATGGGCACGGTCCAGGCGGCGGTCTGCCAGAGCACCGCGCCGCTCTCGGCGTCGACGCCGACCACCCCGCCGCCGGCGGCGTAGACGTACATGCGTTTGCCGGCGAAGGTCAGCGGCAGGACCGAGGTATGGCTCATGCGCCAGCCCTCCGGATTCGGCGTCGTCCAGACCGTTTCGCCGCTCTTCAGATCCAGCGCCACGAGCAGGGCCTCCGGCCCGCCGGGCGCGATAATGGCGCGGCCGTTCTCGATCAGCGGGCACTGGCCGGCATACCACGGCGGCACCGTGGTGCCGTACTCGCTGACAAGGTCGATGCCCCAGGCGAAGTCGCCCGAATCCGCCCGCACGCAGAGAACGTGGCACTTGGGGCCGAGCGTGACGACATGCCCCTCGCCCACCGCCGGCACCGTCCGCGACATGCCGTGCTGGCGGCGGACCTCCACGGCGTAGAAGCGGCTCCAGATCTCCGCGCCGTCCCGGAGCGAGAGGCAGCGCAGGCGGTCGCCCCGGCGCTCCATGTCATAGTCCAGGAGGTAGACGCGTCCCTCCGCCACCGCCGCGCCGGCGTAACCCTCGCCCAGTTCCACCCGCCAGAGCTCCGGCGGGCGCTCGCGCGGCCAGCTCCGGGCGAGCGTCGCCTCTTCACGGCCGACGTTGTCGCGCGCCGCACCGCGAAAGCACGGCCAGCTTCCCGGCAGGTCCGCCGGGACGGCGGATCCGGTGCGGAATTCGCCGCGCAGGTCGATCGGCGGCTTGCGCTTGAGCGGGCCGGTGCGGTCGGTGCCGGGGAGGCGCTTGGTCAGCGCCAGGGTCGGGTCGTCGCCTCTGGACCAGCCGACCAGCGCGCCGGTAGCGAGAACGGCCAGGATGACCGGGACAACCCACTGTAGCATCGGGCAGGGCCTTACGAATGATGATCTCACGGCGTGCATTTTATCCGCTCCGTCTCGGACGTGCAATGCTATCTTTCTTGCCAAACCGGCCGGCCGGCCTTAGGCTGAAGATGGAGAAGACCGCATGGCTACCATCGTCGTTTCCCTGAATCCCAACCAGGCGCCGGAGGAAGGGCGTTTCGAGGAAGAATTGCTGGACCGGCTGCAGGCCAGAAACCTGCCGGTCAAGCTGACGCCGCATATCTATTACCTCAAACCCGGGCATCCTTCGCTCGAGCCGCTGCAGGCCGATCCGGGCCCGCTGGCGGTGGCGGCGTGGCTGAGTCCGCGCGCCTGCGTCTGCCTTCTGCGCCAGATCGGAATTGATCCGTCCGTATCGATTCACGCGGTGGATCTGCGCACCCAGACCGACGCCGAGGGTTGCGCAGCCATGCTCGCGCAGATGGTCGCCCCCGGCGAAGCGCCGGCCGAGCCGCCCACCGCGCCAGCGGAGGCGGAGACGCCCGCGGTCCGATGGTACCCGGTCATCGACCGCGAGCGCTGCGTCAACTGCGGCGCGTGCCTGGAGTTCTGTCTCTTCGACGTCTATGCGCGCGGCAGCGACGGCACGGTGGAGGTGGTCGCGCCGGACAACTGCAAGCACGGCTGCCCCGCCTGCATGCGCATCTGCCCCCAGGGCGCGATCCTCTTTCCCCATTACCAGGCGTCGCCCGCTCCGCTCCCGCGCGTCAAGCGGACGGGAAATGATACGGAAGATGTCAGGAAAGACGACCTCGACGGGTTGATGGACGCGCTGGAAGAGCTTGATGTCTGAGGTTACGCTTTTCGTTGGCGGGAATCGCACGCAGGCGATAAGATAAAGCCAAGTCGACGCAGGAGCCCGGCCCGATGAGCGACACCCGCACGGTTCTCTTCATCGTCCGCACGCTGCCGCTGGACGCGCTGGGGCGGGTGGTGGTGGACCTGATCAACCATCTCGACCGCTCGCGGTGGCACCCGGTGGTGGCGTGCCTGGCAAGCGAGGGCGTGCTCGCGGACGAGCTGCGCAACGCGCCGCTGCACGTCTTCAACAAGAAACGCGGCATCGACCTGCTGACGGCCAACGCGCTGCAGGCGCTGGCGCGGGCGGTGCGGCCGGACCTGATCTGCTCGCACGGCTGGTCGGGCAACCTCTGGAGCCGGCTGGTGCTGGCCAACGTCGGCGCGCCGCTGATCGCGGTCGAACACGCGCGCGACACCTGGAAACGCGCCTACCACCGTTTCATCGACCGCCAGCTCTCCCGCCGCTGCGAGGTGGTGGTGGCCACCACCGAGGACGTGGCCGAGTTCGTGCGCCAGACCGTCGGCGTGCCGCCCAGGCGGCTGCGCGTGCTGCCGGTCGGCGTCGACGTCAACCGCCTCGGTGCCGGCGAGGGCTGGCGCGTGCGCGCGGAGTTGAATATCCCCGAAACCGCGCCGGTGGTGGCGACGGTGGCGCATCTGGACCGCTACGAGCATGTCGACCGGTTGATGGAAGCGATGATCGCGGTGCACGCGCGCCTGCCGCAAGCGATACTGCTCATCGCCGGCAACGGCCCGCTGCGCGAGACCCTGGAGGCCAAGGCCGAGCAGTTCGGCCTGCTGCGGCAGGTCCGCTTCGCCGGCGAGCGGCGCGACCTGCCCGACGTGCTGGCCGCGGCGAACCTTTTCGCACTCTCCTCCGACGAGGAAGGCCGCCCCCTGGCGGCGCTGGAGGCGCAGGCGGCGGGGCTGCCGGTGGTTCTGGCCACCAACCGCCCGGCGGCGAAGACGCTCGCGGGCGAGGCCGGCTGCGCGGTGCCGACCACCGCCACCGACATGGCTGACGGCCTGCTGCGGCTGCTGAACGACCTGGAAGTTCTCAAGGGCATGGGCGCCTACGCGCAGCACTACGCGCGCACGCGCTTCGACCTGCCGGCGATGCTGCGCCGCTATGAAAGCCTCTTCGACGAACTGGTGCGCGCATGACCGTCTTCCTGGCGGACATGCACCTGCAGCCGGGGGATCAACCGCAGCAGAACCGCCTGCTGCGGCAGACGCTGCGGCGTTGCGCGCGGGCCGGCCGGGCGGTGCTGCTGGGCGACACCTTCAATTGCTGGTACGAGCGCCGCGGCCGCATCGTCGGCGACTACGCCGAGGTGCTGGGAGTCTTCGCCGAAGCCGCGGCCGGGGGACTGGCGCTGCATCACGTCTGCGGTAACCGCGATTTCGTCGTCCACGCGGGGAACAACGGCGCCGGTGGCTACTACCGCTGGCCGGACGAACCGCGCTCGGTGCTGCTCGATCACGGCATCGAACCGCACGGCGAGGCGCACGAATTCACCGCAGACGGCACGCGCGTGCTCTGCGCGCACGGCGACCGGTTCTGCACCGCCGACCGGGGTTACCAGCGATTGCGGGCGTTTCTCCACGGGCCGCTCGGACGCCTGATCGCCACCTGGGCGCCGTTCTGGGTCGGCTGCCTCATCGTCGGGCATATCCAGCGACAACAGGTCTTGCGCCACTACGGGGTGCTGCCGTTCGCCAAGCGCATCCAGGACGAGGCGCTGCTGCCGCTGATCGAACGCGGCGTCGACCTTGTCGTCTGCGGCCATATCCACTGCGAGGAGCGACGCCGGCTGCAAGGTCCCACGCGCGGCGGCGAGTTGGTCGCCGTCCCCTCCTGGGCCGACTCGGGCGGCCGCTACGGTCGCTTCGTCGAGGGCCGCGTCGATTTCGCCGACGCCGGCGAAGCGCCGGCAGCCGCGCCGGAGGCGCCGGGTAAACAGCGTTGACACCCGCCCGGCGCGCGGATATCCTGTAGATCTGCTTCGGCTGGGCGCGGTCCAGCCGTTTGTCATGGCCCCCACGGGAGGAGACGATGCCGAGCATTCCCATCAACCAGGTCAACCGCGGCCAGGCGATCCTGATCGACAACACGATCCACATCATTGTGCAGAAGGAGCACGTCAAGCCCGGCAAGGGGCCGGCCTATCAGCAGACCAAGCTGCGCAATCTCGAGACCGGCAAGATCATCGAGAAGCGTTTCCGCGCGGTGGAGAACGTCGACACCGTCGATATCGACCGCCAGTCGTGCACCTACTCCTACAAGAGCGGCGAGAACTTCGTCTTCATGAACGACAAGACCTACGAGGAAACCGAGGTCCACGAGAGCCTCATCGGCGACGACGCGGGCTACTTCCTCGAGGGCAACCCGGTGGTGCTGCAGGTGGCGCAGGGGCGGGTGCTCGGGGTGGAGTTGCCGCCGGCGGTGGAACTGGTGATCACCGAGTGCGACCCCGGCGTCAGGAACGCCACCGCGACCAACGTCTTCAAGAACGCCGTCGTCGAGACCGGCATCACCGTGCAGGTGCCGCCCTTCATCAACCAGGGCGACAAGGTCAAGATCGGCACCGAGGACGGCTCGTATATCGAACGCGTCGCCACCGGCAAATAGCCCCGATGCGGGCAAGCCGACGGCGGGCGCAACGGCGCCGAAGGACGACTCCCGGGCCGCCGACAATCACCGTCGACGGCCTGCTGCATTCAGGAGCATCGATGGTGAGTTCGCTCGATCCGCGTACCGAGCGCTTCGCTCTCCGCCGCGACGTGGTGCTGGTGTTGCTGCTGGGCGCGTTTCTCTTCCTGCCCTTCCTGGGCCTGCGCCACGTCTGGACCTCCGGGGAAGCCCGCGTGGCCCAGGTGGCGCGGCAGATGCGCCAGAGCGACGACTGGCTGATCCCGCAGATCGGCGAGCGCACGCGGCTGAAGAAACCGCCGCTGGCGTACTGGCTGGTCGCCCTGGCGAGTATCCCCTTCGACACCGTGGACGAGAACGGCGCGCGGCAGGTCCACGTCACCGAATTCGTCAGCCGCATTCCCAACGCCGTCGGCGGCATCCTGCTGCTGCTGGTGATCTACTTCTTCGGGCGCGGGCTGCACTCGCGCGAGGCCGGGCTCGTGGCCGTGCTGGCACTAGGCGCCACCGGCATCGTCTGGGGCGAGGCCAGGACCACCGGCATCGAGATGCCGCACCTGCTGTTCAATACCTTCGCTCTCTACGCCTGGTGGCGCTACGCCGTGAGGGACGAGGCGCTGCATCCGCGGTGGCTCTGGGTCTGCTACGTGTCGCTGGGCTTGTCGATCCTGATGAAGGGGATCGGCCCGGTGATCGTGCTGGCGCTGATCCTGACGTATCTGGGCTTCGACCGGCGGCGGCTCAACCGCGTCCCGAACTGGCGGCATCACCTTCCCGGGCTGGCGTTGATGCTGCTGATCGCGCTGCCGTGGTTCGTATACATTTATTGCCACGGCCCGCAGGAGGCCGGCGGCATGGACGTCGACGATACGCTGGCCAAGGAATCGATCGGCCGCTTCATCGGCTTCGACCACATCAAGTGGCCGCACTACTTCTTCTTCAAGATCCTCGGCGACGGCATGCCGTGGATCCTCTTCGCGCTCTGCGCGCTGCCGCTACTGAATCCGCGCGACTGGCGCCGGCTCGGGCAGGCCTCGGCGTGGGCCGTGGCCTTCTTGCTCGCCATCGTCCCGGGCTACAGCCTGCTGTATTGCTACGGGCGCTACGCCTGGGCGCTGTCGATCAACAGGGCGCCGCAGCATTTCGACTGGGAGATGCGTCTGGGCGCCCTGCTGGCGCCGGTCTGCTGGTGGTTGGTACCGCTGGTGATGGTCCTGGTGACCGCGTTCCTCGGGCGCCTTCTGGCGCGGGCGGCGCGTTTCGGGACCGAGAGGCTGACGCCGCTGCTGCAGACGAAGGATTCGCTGCAAGGTCTGCTGTTTCCGGTGACGTGGGCCTTCGCGGCGCTGATCTTCTTCTCCGTTCCGATGAGCAAGAAGAGTTATTACATCCTCCCGATCTACCCGGCACTGGCGCTGCTCGGCGGCATCGGCGTCGCCGCGGTCGGCCGCCGCGAAGCCACCGCCGCGTACGAGCGCGTGCTGCGCTTCCTGCTCAGGCTCGGCGGCGCGCTGGGATTGGCCGCGGGCGCGCTGGTGGAGGCGAGCCTCCTGATCAACCGCGCGATCTACCCGTTTATCGACCTGATCCTGGAAAAGCGGGACGTGATTAAATACTCCGGGCACGACCTGATGATGGCGGCGATGGGCCTGGTCTTCCTGGGCTTGGGCCGCTTCCTCTGGCGTACCGCCGGGCGCGAGGAGCCCGACTACGCCCGCCGCTCGGTTGCCGGCGTCTTCGTCGCCGCGGTGCTCCTGCTCGGGCTCTACGTGGCCCTGACGCCGTCGATGAACGACTTCAAGGCCGACAAGAAGGTCTGCGGCTTCATCAGGGAGAAGCTCCGGCCGCGCGACCGGGTGGCGACCTACTGGATGTCGGGCCTGCCGATCTATACCTACTACCTCGACCACCATGTCGGCCGCTTCTGGGATGCGGAGGATCTCTGCCGGGCGCTGCACCGGCCGGGTACGCTCTACATCCTGACCAAGGAGGAGGACCTCTGGGAGTTCGACTACATCTTCTCGGTTCGCGCCGGCGGCGAAGCGCTGCAACGGCTGGAAGCGCAGGAGCCGATGCTCGCGCGCTCCATCGGCCGTGGCGAGGGCTGGTCGCTGGTGCGCTACGACGTGCGCGCGGTCGAGCAGCGCCGCGGCGAACGCCCGTCGCCAGCGGAGGCGCTGGCCTATGTCCGCGAGCATCTGGGCGAGCCAGGGGCGCGCGTGGTGCCGCTGCGCCGGTTCGTCACCCGCCTGCCGTATCCGCCGGTGAAGAACCGCGCCATCTGGCTGCGCAAGACCGACAAGGTCTACCGCGAGCACTGGCCGGCAGGGGAGTGAGTCAGAGCCGCTCCACCGTCTCGCCCCGGCGCACCGCCGCGGCGACGCGCCGGGCTTCTTCCGCAAGCGTCCGCATCAGCCTTTCGAAGTCGGCGTGCTCGCGCACGTGGGGTCCGGGCAGGAAGAGCATCTCGTGGTGCGCGCGCGGCAGGAACGCGTCGGCCGGCACCCGTCCCAGCAGTCCCGACAGGTGCGCGCGCGCGTCCTCCAGGGCGTTGCGGAAATCGCGGTACTCGCGCAGTTGCTCGGGCCCGCGCGCGGAACGGTTGTAGAGATACAGCAGCACGGTGTTGCGCTCGCTTGCTTCCAGCACCGCGTCGAACTCCGCGCGCCAGTCGGCCAGGAAGTCGTACGGATCGACCAGGATCAGCCGCCCCTGCGGCTCGTCGCCGGCGGCCAGGTCGCGCAGCGCCTGGTACCCGTCGCTGCCCTTGCAGACCTGGAAGCGCCCGCGCTCGAGCCATTGCCCGTAGCGCTTGGCGTCGGCGTCGAAGACGGTCAGCCGGTCGTGCGCGTGCCCGTCCAGCACGGTGGCGACCAGCATCGCCGCCGAGGGCCATTCCAGGCGCTGCAGATACGGCGCCACCGTCGCGGCCAGGTCGCCCCCGGCCGACGCCGTGCGCGCGGCCGCGTGTTTGCCCAGCGGATACGTCGGTGCGCCGGCGAAGGGATCGAAATACTGCACCCCGTCCCGCGCCGCGAGCAGCCAGCGCGCCGCCGCCAGCACCCACGCGTCTTTCAGCAGGTCGCCCCAGTTGCCCGGCTCGTACAAGAGCCCCGCCTCGGCGCCGTTCTTCTCCCTCCACTTCCACCCGCTCATTCGGCCCCCGCCAGCTTCTCGTAATACGCCTTGATCAGGTCCGCGTAGCCTTCGGGCGCGCTATCGCCGAGGGTGTCGAGGATCTCGCGCTGCAGCTCCCGCGGCAGCCCCGCGGCCTTGTCCGCGCGCACCTCCGCCTCGGCGACCACCGTCTCCTGCACCGTGCGCAGGCTGTCGACGGCGTAGCGCGCGCGCCGCCCGGCGTCGCGGTAGCGCCCGGCGCGCATGTCGGCCTCGACGGAACGCAGCTCGTCGATCGTGTTCTCCAGCAGCGCGGTGTTGTAGCCTTTCAGCTTCAGATCGATGTTGATCCGCTCGGCGCGGCTGCGGAGCTCCGCCTGCTTGCCGGCCAGGCGCGGCATCGGGCCCGTATCGGGCGGGGGGGGCGGCCCTTCCAGCCCCTCGGCGCCGGCGTTGCCCTGCTTGCCGCCGCCGGTGGCGCCGCCGCCGGAATCCTCGGACCGGTCGTCGATCCTCCCCTCCTCGTACGCATCCGGCGTCAGACGGCTCGGCGTCCGGCGTCCGCCCTTGCCGACGGCGGTGTCGGAGACCATCTCGCCGTGGCTCTTGCCCTGCCGGCCTTCGCCCGCGCGGCCGCCGATCTCGCTGTCGTTGGGGAGCTGGTTGCCGGTTACGCCCTGCGCGGAGTAGTTGCTGATCGGCCCGTCCAGCGCGTCCCAGCCCGCGCCCTTGTCCAGCGAGTCCGCCCACGAACTGGAGGCGTCCTCGGCCTCCTGCATCAACTCCTCCTCCTGCTCGACCAGATCGCCCACGATGTCCTCGAGCTTCTCCGGCAGCTCCGCCATCGGCGTCTGGTAGTCCGCGAGCGGATCCTCCATGTTCCAGGCGGTGTGGTCGGCCTTGTCGGAGAGCCATTTCTCCAGATGCGTGGTCAGGCTCTCGGCCAGCTCCATCCCCGTCGAGGCCGCCTCGGTGGCGATCTCCACCTCCTTGGCGGCCAGGCTCTCGGCGACCATCTCCACCTCTTCCAGAATCGCCACGGTTTCGCCCAGCAGCGACGGGTTGCTGAAGTCCTGTTTCGGCACCTCCGAGAGATCCGAGCCGATATCGCGCAGAAACTTGGCCCAGTCCTCCTCGCCGGCCTTCAGCGCCGCGAGCGTCTCCAGGTCCTCCTCGGCGAAGTCGTCGACGTTCTTCTTCTTCAGCGCCTCGCCCGCCTCGATCACCTTCTTCTGCTGCTCGGTCAGCCCGTCCAGCCCCGCGCGCAGCTTCTGCAGCGTCTCCCGCAACCGTGGCGGCAGGTCGTCGCCTTTCTCCGGCGCCTCCGGATCGATCGCCTGTTGCTTGCGCACGTCCAGGACGCCCAGGATCTGCGCCAGACGCTTGATCGTCTCCGCCTGCGGTCGGATCGCCGCGACCGCCCCCGCGCGCCGCTCGTCCTCGTCGATGCTCCGGCCCGCGCGCTCCAAGGCGCGTAGCGCCGCGGGCAGTTCGTTGGCGCCGAGTCCCTTCAGAACGGTATGGATCCGGCGGTCGGCCTCGGTCTCCGGCTCGACCAGGAGCGCCGCGCCCTCCAGCACGCCGGTGCGCACCTTCGCCTGCGCGGTCAGCAGCTTGCGCGCCAGCGGCATCGACCCGGCCTCGCTCACCGGCAGGCGGATCGTGCCGTGGTGGACCTTCTTCTGCAACGCCAGCATCTTCCCCAGCAGGCGGTAGAGCTTCTCCAGGCGTTTCAGTTCCTGCCGCGCCTCCAGCCGCGCGTCGACGACGGTAAGGCGCAACGCCGGCGAGCGGCCCAGCCGGTCGGTTCCCGGCGCGTGGTCGACCGCTTCGGCCCAGAGGCCGACGATGTCGCCGGTGCGGAACGACGCCGGGTCCAGCGTCCACGCGTGCGGCAGGCGGATCGTCGTGACGTCGGTGGCGGCGAAGGTCCAGGCTTCGCGCACCGGCTGCGGCTCGCCGCGTTCGTTGCGCTTGAAGAGCAGCCGTGCCTCCCGGAGCCCGTAGTCGTCGCGCGCATCGATGAGGATCTCCACCGTCTCGCC
Organism: uncultured Planctomycetaceae bacterium; assembly: GCA_964457365.1. Lineage (GTDB taxonomy): Bacteria > Planctomycetota > SZUA-567 > SZUA-567 > SZUA-567 > CAYWFP01. The sequence goes on along the minus strand of CAYWFP010000058.1, from coordinate 7,907 downwards.
GAGTCCGACCTTGCAGTGCGTGCCCGGCTTGGCCAGCGCCAGCCGCGGGCGCTGATCGGGGACCGCCTCGATCGGCCGCGGCATCGGGTTGGCGTTGGTATGCCCCTTCGCGTCCAGCAGGGACAGGGTATACGTTCCGCTCGCGCGCACCTCCAGCGCTCCGCGCAGCGCTCCGTCCTCGAAGACTAACGGTACCGTGCCGCCGGTGGAGAGCTGCGCGTGGGCCTTGACCACTTCGTGGTTCGTCTCGACGAGGAGTTGCACGCGGCTACCGACGGGCGCACGGATGGCGCCGCCGGTGGAGGCGAAGGGAAACGGCTCGCGGTTGGTATACGCCGGCGGCTCGACCGTACCGCGTACGCGCGATACCGCCGGCCGCGGCGCCACGGCGATGCGGTACCACGGCGAGACGCTGCCGCCCAGGCGCAGGCGGTACTCGGTGCGCCGCCGCAGCGCGCGCAGCGTATAGCCGAACGCCGCTTCGTCCAGCCGCGTCAGCCGCCGCACCGAGAGCGTCCCGTCGTCCTCGTGGCGCAGTTCCAGCACCGCGTCCTCGACGCGCGCCGGGTCGTCCACCGTCAACGCCACCGGCACGTCGCTGCCTTCGACCACCTCGGTATCGCCCGGAATGACCTTGATGATCCGGACCGGGCCGACGATCTCGCGGTTGGCGTAGGGTTGCATGAGGCGCGCCACGGCGTTCTCGACCTGCCGCGGATAAAGCGTAGCGAACGCCAGGCACGCGATCAGCGTCGCCAGCGTCGGCAGCAGCCTCCGCAGCGGCCGCTCCGCCCGCACCGCCCGCGCGAAGCTGAGCGCCCGCGTCTCCCGCGCCACCTGCGCCAGCGCCGCCAGCGCCAGCGCCGTCGGTTGCGCCCGGGCCAGGTCGAGCGCGCCCTCGATGCGACCGCCGAGTCTGGGATAGAGCGCCTGCACCCGCCGCGCGGTAGCCGCCAGGCTCACCCCCGCCGTTGCCCGCCGCAGCGCGATCAGCAGCGCCAGCAGCACCAGCGGCAGCGCCACCGCCCGCACCAGCAGCGCCCGCGTCGTCGCTTCCGGTCGCAAGATCAGCTCCGCCAGCACCAGCGCCGCCAGCACCAGCAGCGCCAGCCCCAGCACGCGCCACACCCCCAGCGCCACCCGCCACGTCAGCCACCACGCGCGCGCCCGTGAAAGCCGCGCCTGCATCGTGGCGAAGAGGTTGTCCGTGTCGCGCGCGCTCATGATCGGCTCCCGGATACAGTGTACCGCCCGTATACGGAACGGACAAGGGGCGGGCGTGTGAAGCGCAATCCGTTTTTTTGTCCCCGAACTCGGCCCGAGACGCTACAATCGTTTTCGGCGCCCGATTCGAGAGGACGCCGACGGCTCGGTTCGACAGGAGGCGCGATGTCCGCGGAATGGATGCACCAGACGGCCGAGCTGCTCGAGGCGGCGATGCTGGTCTGCTTCGGCTCGAGCTGGCCCTTCCAGGTCTTCAAAACCTGGCGGAGCAAGACCGCCGCCGGGAAAAGCCTCCTGTTTCTGAGCCTGCTGCTGACGGGCTATGTCTGCGGCTTCTTCGGCAAGCTGCTGCGCGAGGTGGACTGGGTGGCGCTGCTGTACGTCTGCAACGCCGCCCTGGTCAGCACCGATCTGATCCTCTCGCTGCGTTACCGCAAACGGGACAAGCTACGCGCGGTGCAGCACGGAGAGTGACTCAATACGGCCTGGTCCGCTTGCCCTTGGTCTTGCGGTGCTGGTGGTCCGGGCGCGCGCGCTTCTCCTCGGGATCTTCCCCGAAGCCGGTGCATACGAGGTACGTCTCCATGCTCTCCTCGCGGCTGGCGTCGGGCTTCATCGTCCGCACCTGTTTGTACGCCGGACGCAGCGACTCGCGGAAAGCCTTCAACTCCGGCCCCTCGAGCACCTTGCAGACGAAACGGCCGCCCTTTGCGAGCAGCTCCTGCGCCAGCTTCGCCGCTCCTTCGCAGAGCTCCAGCGAACGCGTCTGGTCGACCGACTTCACTCCGCTCGTGGCCGGGGCCATGTCCGAGAGCACCGCGTCGAACCGCGGCGCCACCTCCCGCAGCTCCGCCGGCCTCAGCTTGAGGATGTCCCGCTTGAAGAAGCGCACCTTGCCCTTGAAACGCTTGGCGACGGGGTTCAGGTCGACCGCGCAGGCGATGCCCTGCTCGCCGATCTTCCCGAGGATGTACTCCAGCCACGAGCCCGGGCAGGCGCCGAGGTCCAGCACGGTGTCGCCGGGCTTGAGCAGCTTCGCCCGCCGGTCGAGTTCTTCGAGCTTGTAGAACGACCGCGCCAGACGGCCCTCGCGCTTGGCCTGCTTGAAATACTTGTCGTGGATCTTGCGCATCATGTTATCCTGTGGCCGCGTCGAATCGTCGATCGTTCAGGATAACGGATCGGGAGGGATGTGCAAGTGCCTCAGCTCGCCAGGTCGAGGTTGTCGTGCATCTCGATGGTCCAGCCGAGCCGGTCGGCCAGTTCGATCACCTCGTCGTACTCGATGTTGTAGCTCTCGCACTCGGCGTATTCCAGGAGCGCCAGCAGAATCTCGCCCTCGTCGCCGGCGACGGAGTTGAACATGTACCAGTGATCTTCCTTGCGCAGCATGATCGTCTTCTCGGCCATGATCCGCTCCTCCGCCATGCGATTTGCCTCCGTCTATATATCGTCACGCCGCGCGTCTGCGGCTACGCATTCTCTCAGCGCCGACCGGAAGGGCGTGGCGGATTCCGCCACGACTGCGGTATTCATCCACACCCGCGCCGGCCGCGCGGCGGATCCCCGGTTATCCGGGATCGAGCGCAATCGGTTTGGAAACAAAGGGTTATCGATTTGACAAGCCCGCGGCGATATGGCACAGTTCCTGCAGGCATTCCTTCACATCCACCCACGCCTGCCGCGGCGGGCCTTGTCGAGGGAGAAGAACGATGAAGATGCGATGGGTATTGGTTCTGCTGCTGGCGAGCGCACTCGGACTGGGACAGGCCTGGGGCGAGGATGGCGGCGGCCGTGAAAAGTGGCGCCAGCGGCAGAGAACCGATCGGGGCGAAAACCGCGGCGACAAACCGCAGAAGAAGCCGAGCATGGTCGAGCGCGCCGGGTGGGTGCTCAAGGACCTGCCGGCGATGCAGGCCGAACGCGCGCGTCACGAAGAGGCCACGCATCGGCTCAAGGAACAGATCCGTCTGGGCGTGCGCGACTTCAGGATCGCGCTGCACGAAGCCGGTGACGACGGTGCCGAGGCGGTGGTGAACGACTTCAAGGCCACGATCCATGCCGTTGCCGAACAACTGGTGCAGGAGGAGATCCAGCACGAGGCGAACAAGCTCGAGATTGCGCGGGCGAACGCCGGGCTTCTGGCCGACAAGGAAGCCGAACACATGACGCGCATGGTCCACCACATGCTGGGCAGGTCCGACGGCGAGAGCGCCCGCCGAGACAAGCCGCGCGAGGGCGACCGGCCCGCCGAGCATCACGACGCCGGCAAGCAGCCGGCCGATACCGGCGAGAGCGCCGAGAGCGCCGAGAGCGAGGATCTGTCCAGGGCGCTCGAGGAAGCGCTGCAGTAACGACTCCGCATCCAACCGTCATGCCCGGCCCGCCGCTTCCCGGCGGGCCGCGTTTTCTTCCCGGCTTGCAATGTGCGGCCTGTCTTGCCATACTGGATGCATTCCGACACTTGCGGGACATGCCATGATCGACGCCCATGCCCGCGCGGCGACTCCCCGCGCGCCTACCCGTTACGAGCCGCTGCTGCGCGCCGCCGGCGTCTTTCACGGCACCGACGGGTTGTTGCTGCAAGCGGTCGAGCTGGAGCTCCACCGCACCGAGATCGTCGGCCTGCGCGGCGCCTCCGGCGCGGGCAAGACGCTGCTGCTGGCGCTGCTGGTGCTGCTGGTGCCGGGCTTTCTGGCGGCGGGCGCGGACGACACCGCCTTCGCGGCGCTGGTGACGCCATTCTTCTTCTTCGACTTCGAAATCTTCGCCGACGGTTTCCGGCATGCCCCGAACCCGTTCCTCTTCGTCCAGATCGGCGCCGTCTCCCTGCTGGCGGTGCTGGTGCACATCCCCGCGCGGCTGGTGCAGACGCGGCGCGATATCCGCCTGCGCGCGGCGCTGCGCGCGGCCTACGCGACTTCCCCGGAGGCGGTATGACCGAACCCATCGGCCTCGCCCTCGGCGGCGGCGGCAGCCGCGCGCTCTGCCATCTCGGGATCCTGACCGCGCTGGAGGAGGCGGGCGTGCCGGTCGGCTGGATCGCCGGCTCCTCCATGGGCGCGATCCTCGGCGGGCTCTACGCCTACACCGCCGACGCCCGCAAGACGCGCCGGCTTGCCGATGAGTTCTACCGCCGCTCCTCGTTCTTCGGGGGCACGCGCCGGCCCAAGCGGGGCGACGGCCTGCACGCGCGGCGCGGGGCGCTCGGGTGGCTGTTGAAGTACCTGCAGGCGGCGTCGATCTCGAACATGATCTCGCTGCGCAAGAGCCTCTTCTGGATGAACCCGGCGAAGAAGTCGATCCACACGCTGCTGCCGGAGACGAACATCGAGGATCTCTCGCTGCCCTTCGCCTGCGTGGCCCTGAACCTCACCGAAGGGCGGCTGGAGACCTTGCGCGCGGGCCCGGTCCGCGAGGCGCTCTGCGCCAGCACCGCCGTCGGCGTGGTGTTGCCGCCGTACCGTATGAACGGCGGGGTCTACATCGACCCGGCGCCTCTCTCGGCCGTGCCGGTCCGCGCCTGCAGGGCGCTGGGCGCCACGCGCGTGCTGGCGGTCGATATCCGCACCGCGCTGCCGGTGCCGTTTACGATCCAGAACGGCTTCGACGTCATCCGCCGTATCGAATCGGTCGCCAGCAAGACGCTCAACGACCAGGAAACCGGCGAGGCCGATATCGTGCTCGCGCCCGAGGTGGGCGACTGGTTCTGGGGCGACTTCTCCCACCTCGATCCGATCATCGCCGCGGGCGAGGCGGCGGTGCGCGAGAACCTCGCCGCCATCCGCGCGCTCTGCGAGGGCGAGGCGGAATAAACCACACCCGTGGCGTTTTCCCACACGCCGAGTACGCCGGGCATAATCCCGCAAACCGTTCGGATTTCAATGCATTAAAAAAAATCCTTCGCTGGCATGGCGGTTGATGTTCCCGCGCCGGACACGCGAGGGGTCTGTCGCATACAACCACAACAGAAGGAGCGAGACATGAAGAGCTGGACGAAATCGACCTTGGCGCTGATCGCGGCATTGACCGTCTGCGGTTATGCCGGGGCCGAGGAGGAGGCGCCGCGCAGCCTGGTCCGCGAGAAGGTCAAGGCCTTCCGCGAGGAGCAGAAAGCCGCGCGGCAGGAGCATCACCAGGGCAACCGGAAGGAGGCCGAGGAATTCCGCGCCGGGCTGAAGGACAAGGCGCCCAACGAGGTGGCCGCGGCGTTGAAGGCGCGGCGGGAGGCCGAGTACGCGCAGAACAAGAGCTTCCGCGAGGCGCAGTACGAGCGCCGGGTGGCGTTCGTGAAACAGATGATGGCCGAGAACGACGTGCCTGTGGAGAAGCAGAGCGAGGCGCTGGCGAAGATGGCCGCGAACCACGCCGAGGCGGTGGCGCACTTCGCGCAGCAGCACCAGGAGAACATGGCCATGCTCGCGGCGATGGCCGCCGACGGCGAATTGACACGTGAGGACTTCGCCGACGCGCTCAAGCAGCAGCGCAATCTGCAGCAGGGCGAGAACAAGAGCTACTTCGAGGCCAAGCGCGCGGAATGGAAAGCCACGCGCGAGGCCCGTTGTCGGCAACGTCAGGGGAGCGAGTAACGCTCCGCACCTCGGCGCGCCGGTCGGTCCGCTCCCGCCCGGCGCGCTGCTTTTTCCCGTGGCCGGTGCCCCCTCCGCCGTCGGCCGCCCGTAGGACACCTCACAACGACGCGGGCACATTGTCCCCCACCCCGACCCGGGACTCGATTTTATAAGGTTTCGCGAAAAAGTTTCGCCCACCCATCCTGTTGATACGTCATGAAGATACGCGTTTGCCCCGCTTTTCGTCGTACGCGTACGGTACGGTTCTGTACCACGGCCGCTTGATTTCTCGCCGGGGATGACGCAAATGTGAAGGCGAGCCGGAGGCGGGCTCCGTTCCCGCGATGGCTCGGATGCGATCCGCGCCGAAATGCCGTTGGTGGCTAAGCCGAAGCGGACCGCCTTGCTCTTTGACAAGTGGAATGCCGGATTCAGACCGGGCGCAGTTGCAGCACCTCGTGCAGCAAACAGCGGCAGCACCGGCACGCCGGTGGCGGCCAGCGGCTCGGCCAGCGGTGTCGGCCCCACGAGCTGGACCACCATGGCCAGGTCGTGTTCGCGCACCGCGTCGGCCCGTTCGCGTTCAAGGATTCGCAGTTCGTCGCCTTCGGCGAGGAAGCGTTGTTGCAGCATCTGCGCCACCGCCTCGGGGCGGCGGTCGGGATCGGCGCCCAGCAGGGCGATCCGCAGCGGCGGGGCGAAGTCGAGCGGCACGGGGTCTCCTCGATGGCGCGGCGCGGTCACTGCAGGAAGACGGACTTGCCCATATCGCCCTCGCGGGTGATCGTGTCGCTGTGGCGCTTGCCGGTTTCGTCGAGAAAGGTCACCTCGGCGGTGCAGGTGTAGCGGATCTTCCCGGTCTTGGCCGTCCCGGTCAGCGCGCGCAGCGCCCCGACGTTGCTCAGCGTGATCGGGATCTCGACGACGCGTTCGCCGAAGGCCTCGATACCCGCCTCGACGCCGCGCATACCGCTGGCGAAGGGCGCGTCGTTGACGCGGATGGTCAGGCTGACGCCGACGATCTCGACGGGGCCGGGGTTGGGATTGCCGAGTTTGAGCCGCGCGCGGCTCGCCGGGGTCAGCCCTTCCACGCGCATGCCGTTGAGCCCGAGCAGGTCCGCCGTGGGCGGCTTGACCGCGTAGTCGATGGCGCTCTTCCGGCAGCCGTACGCGGCGGCCAGGCAGAGGATGAGGAGGCCTGCGGTACGCCAGTGAGTCATGCCCGTTCCTCCCGTCGTTGGCGCGAAGTCGCGCGTCCCTCACTCGATCCTGCCGGTTTCGCCGCCCGTTTGCAAGGGGGGAGCGGAAAAACGCGTTTTCACGCGCCGTCGGGGGCGGGCGCGGCCATGGCCTTGCGTACGGCCAGGGCGAGCTGGTGCTCGCGGTAGGGCTTCTGGATGAAGTCGACCGCGCCGATGTCGAGGAGCATCTGCGTCTCGCCGCCGAGGCTGAAGCCGCTGGCGATGAGAACCTTCGCCCGCGGGTCGATCTCGCGCAGTTTGTGAAAGGCGTGGTGTCCGTCGACGCGGGGCATGACCAGGTCGAGAATGACCACGTCGACCGGTTCGCCGCGCTCCCGGGCCTCGCGGAATTTCTCCGCCCCGCTGTGCCCGTCCTCGGCGAGGATCACCTCGTACCCGAGCGCCGTGAGCATGGTCGCGGCCGAGTCGCGGATCATCGCTTCGTCGTCGACGAGCAGGATTCGTCCGGTGCCGGGGACGACCGCCTGCGTCGACGGCGCCGGGGCCGGCGGCAGCTCGCCTTCGGCGGGGAAGAAGAGGCGGAAGGTGGAGCCCTTGCCTGGCTCGCTCTCGACGGCGATGAAGCCGTGGTGGTCCTTGACGGTGCCGTAGACGGCGGCCAGACCCAGGCCGGTGCCCTTGCCCACCTCCTTGGTGGTGAAGAACGGCTCGAACATCCGTTCCTGCGTCTGCCGGTCCATGCCGACGCCGGTGTCGCTCACCGTCAGCGCGGCGTAGGTCGGCGGCACGCCGGCGCGGCGGGCCTCGGGCGCGGGCACCGCCGCGGCGTCGACGAGGTCGGCGGCGAGGGTCAGTTCGCCGCCTTCGGGCATGGCGTCGCGGGCGTTGACCGCCAGGTTCAACAGCGCGC
>CAYWFP010000057.1:0-27255 GCA_964457365.1 uncultured Planctomycetaceae bacterium | reverse complement strand
AGGCTCACGGGGTCGAGGCATATTTCAAATCCCGTGAACGCTTACCCTCAAAATATCCGCTTCCATCACGTTGCCGGAGACATCCTCATCCACGGCGAGCGAGAAGACCACCGCAAAATCGTCGCCCGCAAGCTGCCGGAGAACGAGGTGCTCTGGCGGCTGGACTTGCCGACCGAGCCGGCGCAGTCCAACTACTGTCTCCACCGCGGTGACATCGTCGTCTTCATGCCTTTCGGCCGCGACAACCGGCTGAGCCTCTTCACCGTGGACATCAGGACAGGCGAGATCCTGGCGCAACGAACGATGCCGGAACACACGGGTTGGAACACGAGCGAATACAAGTATTTCGATCCGTTCGTCGTCTACGCGCCCCGTGCTTGGCTGCGGCAGGTGCCGGTTATTCTGCTGCCTTTCTCACGGGAGAGCACCAAAGTGTGTGCGCTCGATCCGACTACACTCGAGACGCTCTGGTCCTGCGAAACCGAGGCCGCGCCGCGTGTCGGGCGCCATAACTACTGCCAGCAGGAGGACCGCGTCCACCTGGGAACCCTGGACAAAGAAAACGGCAGGATTCACCTGCAATGCCGCTCCCTCCGCGAAGGCGATCTTCTGTGGAAGCGCACGCTCGCGCTCGATCCGAAGACCAGCCCCAACTGGATGGTGATGCGTCCCGCGGGGCGCTATATCGATGTCTGGTCGGCGGTGCACAAACTGACCAAGCGATATGCGGAGGACATAAACACGCCGATCGACAGTTTGACGGGCGAGGATTATCCGAAGGAAAAGCAGGTCTACAAGTATGGCTGGGCAGTCCGCTGGCATCCCGACGAAGAATTCTCGGCCTTGAAAACGCGCGCGATTCTGCGCAAACAGGACGAGAACAGAGGCAGTCATTGCGGTCGGCTGTGGGCCGGTGGTCCGGCCTTGTGTGTCGAGAGCCACAGCTACGTCGCCAATGTCGCCCCCCGCAACGGCATGCCGTACCTGGGTACCCGGGTCTATGCCAACTCACGCATGGGTTTGCGCGGAAGCAGGGGATTGGCGGGGATCGATCTCTTCGACAGCGCCTGCCGCGGGTACAGCAAGGTCCTCGGCGGCAATCTGTTCTTCGAACGCACGCGGTTCCTCCACGCCATCGGCTGGACCGCAGAGAAGGACCGATTCTACCGGTTGCGCGACGCGCTGACCATCGATCCGCCCGGCGCGGCGGTGGTCGAACCGGTGACGGTGACATTGAAACCGCGTGTGGACGGCACCGCGCTGCACTACACCCTCGACGGCAGCGAACCGACCCCGGCTTCCACGCGTTACGAAAAGCCGATCACGATCGCGAAGCCCGCGACGCTCAAGGTCTACGTCGACGCGCCGGATTTTGTCCAGGGCGTGGTTGCAGCGCATTTTCCGGATCCCGTCAAAGCAATCGATCCGGGCGCGGTGGTGCCGGGCTTGTGGCGGGAATACTTCTTCGACAGGTTCGCTACCGACTTGTCGGAATTTCCCCATGCGTGTCGTTTGACTTACAAGGCATGCAGCCATGTCGCTCAGGTATCGAGGGGGTCGAAGAAAAGTGGTAAGATTCGGCAAGCCGAGCGTTATTCGGGTTATCTTCGGGTTGTGCGCACGGGCGAGTATGGCTTCACGCTGACAAGCAACCACGGCTGCCGACTGGTTCTCAACAAGCGGACCGTGTTCGAGACCGACGGCACGCAGCCGAAGGAGCCGCATGCCGCGACGGTCAAACTGGAAGCGGGCCTGCATCGTTTCGAATTCCATGCTTTCTACGGGGCAGGCAATGCCATACGTAAGCTCGAGTGGGAAGGGCCGGATATCGAGAAAGGCCCGGTGCCCGAGACCGCCTTCCGTCGCAAGCATGAATCTGAGGAAGAGTTGTTTTGTACGCCCGGGTTTGTGCCCTGAGTCGCGACCTTTTTCTTGCCTATGCCTGAATCTCGGAAATCGGTTGCCGGCGGCGCACATGGCCTGTTGCTCGGCACCGTTTCGCGAAAACCTCTTGCCCCGGCGCGGCCGGAGCGGCACAATGCGCCGTCACATCCGCGATGCGTAATCGCTTTTTGACCAGCCGAGGAGGCTCGCCCGTGCCCGAAGAACTCAAGCTTCTGCATTCGCAACTGGGATATCGCAACGGCCACCAGAAGAAACGCCTTGTCGTCCCAGATCTGACCGCGGCGCGGACCATTTTCGGCGACCGCGTCTTCTGGGTGATGGAGCAGAACGACTTCTCCAAGCATCTGCTCAACGCGCCGAACCAGTCCGACTACACCTACCGCGCGGGCTTGAAGCGCGAACATACCGATTTCGGCCCGTGGCTGATCGGCGATATTGCCTGTCTGCGCAACGACGGGGTCTACCAGGCTTTTCTCGGCGGCGCGGCGAGCCCGACCTTCGTCATCCGCGACGACGTCTATCGCCGGGTGATCCCGATGTGCATCAACTATTTCCAGGTCCAGTCCTGCGGCCGAAATGTCCCCGGATGGCACGACGCCTGCCATCTCGACGACGGCTATATCGTCGAAGAGGACCGCTACGTCGACGCGGCATACGGCTGGCACGACGCGGGCGACTTCCGCAAGTGGGCCAGCTCCACGTGCATGATCGCGTTCAGCCTGCTCGTGGCCCACCGCCTCTGGCAAGGCCGCGAGGAAAAGCTTCGTCTGCCGCCGGGCGTATTTCTCGCCGAGGCCATGCAGGGCTACGAGTACTTCCTCAACATCCAACAGGCGGACGGCTCGCTGCTGCACAACATCGGCGGCGGCGCGCGCACGGTGCACGACAACGAGGACTGCCGCTACACCGACAACGTCAAGCAGAGCGGGGACGAGCGGCGCATCCACCCCGGAGTCGCAATGCCCCCGGCGAAGTACACCGCGCTGTACGCGCTCTACGCCGAGGCGTTGCAGAAAAACGATCCTGAGAAATCCAACCGCGCGCTGGAGGCGGCGAAGCGATCGCTTGCGTACGACCTGCGCACGGAAGACGTATCGCTCGATAACATCCAGTGGCGGGCGTGGAGCTATCTGGTGCTCCACCGCGTCACCGGCGAGAGTGAGTACAAGACCGCCGCCATCCAGTGGACCAACCGCATAGTCGACCTGCAGGTCACCGAGTACCTTGGCGGCCAGTCGCTGACGCGCGGCTTCTGGCGCGCGCACCCGGAGGACCCCGCGGCCGGCTTCCACCGCAAGCACGTCGGCAGCGACTACCACATCTGGATCCTCGCCGAGTGCATCGACGAATACGCCGACCACCCCGACGCCACGCGCTGGAAAGACGCCATCACCCTCTGGGTGGACGAACTGGCGCTGGTCTTCGCCGCACGCAATCCGTTCGGCCTGCTGCCCTACGCGTTTTACGAAGAGCGCCCCGAAGGCAAGCAGCATTACGCCTATCGCCAGCTCGGCGAGAGGCTGTGTTTCCGCTACTTTCTGGCTAACGAGGGCCGCATCAGCAACGCCCGCTGCTGTTGCGCCTCGTTCGCGCTCGCCGCGGCCGCGCGCGTCCTGCAACGGCCGGAACTGATGGACGACGCGTACCGCCTGCTGGAGTGGATCCACGGCGCCAACCCGTGGCAGATATCGACGATGAACGGTGTCGGCGTGTACCAGCCCGATCCTCTGAGCTTCCAGATGGGCCGGATCCCCGGCGGGGTGACGCTCGGCCCCGGCGGCGACGAAGCCGACATGCCATTCTACCTGCCGCCGCGCTCATGCACCGACGAATACTACGGCTACCAGACCTCGCAATTCCTCTGGGCCGCGCTGGCTCTGGAGGCGATGCCGCGGTAGGGTCAACCGAGGCGGCGGGCGAAGAAATCGCAGTAATGCCACCAGTCCAGCGGCGTCAGCCCGTGGCCGCCGAGGCGGATATGATACTGCAGCGTCTCGCCGACGGGACGGTTGATCGACGGGACGTCCTCGCTCCCGAGCCCCGCCTTCCCGAGCAGCCGCCACGCCGGGTCGGCCGCGATGCAGGCGAGGAACTCCCCGCGCGGATCGGCCCAATGGTCCTCCGCGGCGTTTCCCACCGCCAGCGGCCGCGGGGCGATGCACGCCAGCAGCATGTGCTGATCCACCGGCAACTCGTCCTCGCGTTCGTTGTACTCTTTGCACCGAGCGCCGAACCAGTGCGGAAACGACGTGTTGATATGCCGCAGCCGCTCGCCGAAGCGGCGCCGCGAGAGCGCCGCCCCCAGACAGCCGGAATCGTTGCTTGCCGCGCCGGCGAAGTTTTCGTCCTGCGCTGCGGCCCAGAGCGCGGTCTTCCCCAGCCGCGAATGCCCCAGCGCCACCACCGGCGTTGTCGCCAGTTCATCCAGCGTCGCCAGCGCCTCGCGCAGCCGCGAAAGGCCCCAGGCCCACGCGGCGATGGTGCCGCCGGAGGTTTCGCCGCGCGCTTCGGTTTCGTAAGCGTGGATGCCGTTCAGGAAACCGTCGTCGTAGTCGGGATCGATCTCCCCGGCGTAGGCCGTGGCCAGGCCGAAACCGCGCGTGGTGATCAGTTCCAGCGGCCAGGAGGGTGCGGAGAATCCGCGCCCGGTGGCGGCGGCGCGGTTCTCGGGCGCCTGGGGCTTGCTACCGGGGACCCACGCCTCGGTTACGGCGATGCCGGGGGCGGGATGGACGGTGTGGTTGCCGCGAAAATTGAGCCCCAGAAAGAGTGCTCGCGGCGGTTGCTTCGGCAAAGCCAGCAGCACCCGCACCGCATGCGTGTTCTCGCAGAGATCGACCGTCAGCTCCCGCAGTGTCATCGTCTCATTATCGAGGATCGTCGTCGCGTCACCGATGGCCGCGATGATCAACAGCGCCGGCGGATGGCCGTAGACATGCGCGCGCAGCAATTCCACCAATTCCGCGCGGCGCCGGGGCCAGTGGCCGGGGGTCGCCGCCGTGCCGTCCTGCATGCGCAGAAGTTCGGGGAGTTCATACTCAGGTACATTCGCCTCGTCGCAGTTGACGTCCTCGGGCATACCGCGCCTTTCGCTACACCGGGATCTCGTACAGCCCGGCGCTGCGTCGCGGCAGGCGCAGGCAGAGCCCCTCGGCCGGGATCGACACTGTCTCGTCGGTCCAGAAGTCGCGCGCCTCGGTCGCGCCGCCCAGGCCGAGTTGTTCGCCGGTGGCGCCGATGTACTGCGTCTCGTCGGTCCAGTTGAAGATGGCCACATGCTTGGCCACGCCGCGCTTTGCGGTGGGACTGTCGGCGGGATAATCGACATAGAGCACCTTCGGGAACGGCTGGCCGACAAACGCCTCGTTGTCCGGGCATTGCACCGGGTAACCGCGGTCGATGTGCTCGGTCAACCGCCGCAGCCACTCGATCTGGTGGCCCTCCAGCTCTTCCAGACGTCCGTCGATCTCGAGGCTGCCCATGGTGATGAAGCCGTAGGTGAGGCGATGCAGGTTCTCGTCGTCGCCGAGGCTCTGGTTGACGCCGAGGCCGTCGACGTTCAGCAGCGTCGTTTCGCGCCCGGGAATGCTCAAGAGCGGCTGGATCCAGCAACTCGCCATCGGGTGCTCGTGCCAGGCGGCCGCGCCGACGTCGATGCAGCAGCGATAGGTCTCGGCGAACTCGCCGAGGAGGAAGTCGCCGTGCGCGGTGGCCACGCAGGTCATGAGGAAGCCGTCGTCGGGGATGTAGCCGCGCAGCGTCGAGAGCAGCCACGTGCGGTTTTCCATGCACGTGCCCTTCTGGTAGCGGATGTGCTCGGACTCGAAGGCATGGCACCAGAAGTCCATCTTCATCGCCTCGTAGCCCCAGCGGTTGAAGATGACGTCCCAGACCATCTCCAGGTATTCGCGCACCGCCGGTAGCGAGACGTCGAGGTAACCCGAGCGTCCGATCCGGTGCGGCGTGCCGTCGAGATCCTTGGCCAGCCACTCCGGATGTTCGCGCGCCAGCGTCGAGGAGAGGTTGATCGAAGGCGTCCACCAGATCGACGGACGCAGGCCCAGGGCGCGAATGTCATCGGCGAGCTTCTTCATCCCGCCGGGAATGCGTTTCTTGTCGACCCACTCGGCCTCGGGAAGGTAGAAGTTGCCGCAGCACGGCGAGTGGAATTTCTCCGTGTTCTGCCAGCCGCCGTCGATGAGGAAGAACGGGATATGCGGCAGCTTCTGCGCCATGCAGCGCGCAGTCTCGAGCAGGGTGTTCTCGTCGAAATTCTGGAAGATGCCGTAGTTCCACGAGCAGTAGAATGCCTGCGTGTTGAGAATATTCTTCTCGCGGCTGCGGAACTCGTTGCGCGCTACGGCCTCGGCGAAGTAGCCGTCCCATGCGTTCTGAATATGCGTATCGGTGCGGATGTGATAGAAGGTCGGCTCGAGGTGGAGCGTCTGCCCGATCCCCAGCAGCATGCCGCCGCCGCCGACCTCCCAGCCGAAGCGGTAGTCGGCGAGCAGCTCGCCCATCGGCGCCGCGGCCAGGCGCCAGCGCGCCCGCGTTACGCGTTGCGCCAGCTGCCCCTCCACCAGCACCTCGGCGTAATCCTTCTGCCCCAGCAGCATCGTTGGTACGGGATTGCTCTCCTGGTTGCCGAACCATGTCGGCTCCGGCGGCACCGTGGTCCAGTAGGGCGACTCCGGCCGGCACCAGGGGAAACGCTCGATACGCAGGTTGTCCACATGCGCCATGCGCAGCGTCCACAGCCCGGCTTTCTGGAAGACCGGACCGCCCTCGCCATGCGCGCGTCCGATCACCGGTTCGTAGATCGTCGCTGCCTCGACGTGGACGTTCCGGACCGTGCGTGTGACTATCAGCGCGCCGTCGTCCTTCAGTTCGAAGACGACCATCTCATCGAGGCCGCTTGCGGCGTAGCGTCCGTTCAGTGTCAGGCTATCGCCATCCTGTGTCACCTCGGTTTCGCCCAGCCACTCTTCGCCGTTATGCGTCACCAGGCCGAGGGCCATGGCCTTCCAGCCGAGTTTGCCCTCGCGAGCGGTCAGGTCGAAGCGTCCGTCGGCGACGGAGAGCGTCACTCCGGCTTTTTCGATTGAAGTCATTGGCGGCCTTTCATTCGATGTATTCGGTTGACGTTGCGAAAGCGCGACCATGCGCGATTTTTGCTCTACCACGATTCGGAAATGTTTGCAAGGAACGAACTGTCGATCTGCCGGATTGTGGGCCTCCAGACCGCGCTTATCCCGGAAACGGCAGCCTTATGCCTCCACCGCGGCGGTGCGGTAGAAACGGAGATCGCTGAAGATGTCGGTCCAGCCGATGTCGTCGACGAAACGGTTCGGGAGATGTTGCTGCAGCAATCCGAAGGTGCCCACCAGCGCCAGCACGTGGTGCGGATGCATCGCCATCAAAGACGACCGCCGCTTGGCATAGACCTTTTCGGCCAAGTCGCCCAGCTTGCCCACCGCCGCGTCGATCTCGCCGGCGCGGTATTCCGGCACCCAGATCTTGACCAGTTTCAAGGCGTACAATGCGTCGAGGTCGAGGTAGGTGAACGGAGTGTCCGCTCCGGGCAGCCAGCTTCCGGCCGGTTGTTGCAGGGCCAGGACGCTGTCGCCGAGATGCTGTGGGACAGGGTACGTGCGGTCATGATGCTCATACAGCGGCAGGATATGCGCGGCCCCGCCGAGGTAGGCGTGCGGCGTGTTGGCCTCAACGTTCCGGCGCCACCAGCCGGTGGCCGGGTCGAGGTTGGCGTCGAGCCAGGCGAAGACCGTGTCGAGCCAGGCGGAGGTGCAGTCGGAGGCGAAGCTGTAGCAGTGCATTCCGCCCCAGAACTTGTGCGACTCGCTCCACGGAACCGACCAATCGATTGCCGTCTCGAGCCACGTTGTTACCTTGACGGCTTCGGCGAAGGGATCGTAAAGGCGGCATGGCGTACATTTGCGCCCCCCGAGTACGCCGAGCGCGCCGATGACCATGCCGTTGGCGTGAAGCGGGCTGTGCCCGAGCGCATCGCAATAACTGCCGTCAGAGGGCTTTTCATGATAGGTCACGGCATAGCTGTTGATGTGGTCGATCCAGGCCTGCCGTTCGCTCTCGTTCAGCGTCTGCTGCAGATCCTCGCCCATAATCGCGCGTATCCAGGCGAAATCGAGCGAACTGTACAGATCCGGCCGCTGTCCGACTCCGCGCCGGTAGCAACCGCAGGGGCCGTCACGGTCCTGGAGGCGCTCCGCGAGTTTATTCACCTGATCGCGCACGTCGGCGAGTTGCATGGTCTTCTCCTTCGCCCAGCATAGGGAGTATCCCGCGTCTCCTCAGTTCCAAATCTCATCCACGGTCGCGCGGGCGATTTCGACATAGCGGCGCAGGCGTCGGGGCTCGTCCTGGATGTCCTGCAGGTCTTTCATGACGATCTCGACGTGGCAGCCGTTGGCCTTGGCTGCTTCCAGGTCGGTCCGGATACGGGCCGCCAGCGCCTGCTCGTCGAAGCGCGGCGTGGAGAGCAGCGTCGGGTTGGGTTTGTAGGAAAAGACGAAGTCTCCGCCGAAGCCTTCGGCCGCTTTCGGCACGTCGCACCACGGCGAGATGCTGACCCGGCGCAGGTTCGGGATCGAGCGGATCAGTTCGACCCGGTCGTGCAGCGGTTCGCAGCAGCCGTAGCAGTTCAGCCCGAAACGCGCCAAGAGCCGTCGCAGATGCGGGAGGAAGAACTTATCCAGCATCGCCGGCGAGAAACCGGTCAGGTCCTGCGTCTCGGTCATGCCCCACATATCCCGCAGGCGGACGCGGTCGGGATCGAAGCCATCGGCCGGCAGCTCGTCGGTATAGCCCACACCCCCGGTGCCGACCCATTCGCCCTCGTGGTTGGTCGAGAGATAGCCCTTCGCTTCGAGCATGGAAAGGTGTTTCTCCACCCCCTCGGCGAGGAAGCCGATAAAGCGGTGTACCCACTCCGGCTCGTCCAGGCAGTCCATCATGAACTGCTGCATGCCGCGAAGTCGTGTAGCGGGCGCGGTAAGGTTGGCGCCGAGCCACATCCAGCCGTGCTGCCGGACGGGGAGGATATCGCCGAAGATATCGTCGGCCAGTTCCAGCCGCCGACGGCTCTCGTCCTCATCGATCATGAATCCCAGCGGCGTCAACTTCTCGATGTCGCCATAGTTCTTAAGAGGCGGCTCGGTGTGGTAAGCGCCGACGTTGAGCGTGCGTTGCAGCGAGACGTCGAGGTTGGGGTGAAGGTAATAGATCTCCTTGGGGTCCCAGCCGGTATCACGTGCGGTGGTCTGCTTGATCTCCACGCCCCAGCCGGTGGTGCCGGCGTGGCGGCTGACGTTGAAGTACGGCTCGACGACGTGATCGTCGCCGATATGATCGTGCTGGAAGAGTTGCATGCGCAGCCGTTTCTCCCAGCCGTAGAGAACCGGATCCGCGCAGACCTGGTCTTCCGGCTTGACGCATTGCAGCCACGCGCCTTCGGGATAGCAGAGCACCATCGGTCGCTCTCCCCGCAGGCCGTTGTGGCGGATCCAGCGTTCGTGCTTCTCCTCCTGCGCCGGCGCGGCGGCGATCTCCCCCACGCGCGCGGCCAGGCTTCGCAGCGTCTCTCGTTCCTCTGGCGTGACCGGCATGCTACGCCTCCCCGAAGAGGTTCGCGATGGCGCGGCGGTAGAAGGGGCTGGCGATCGGCCCCGCGATCAGCGGGTCGTCCGTCCGGCGCATGACGGTGGCCAGCGTGTCGCGCATCTGTTTCAGGTTCTCGGCATGCTCGGCGCTGCCGGCGAGGTTCCTCGTCTCGTGCGGATCGGCCTGCACGTCGAAAAGTTCCTCCGGCGGACGCGGGTTGGCGTAGCGCCGCCCGAGTTCCAGGTCCGCGCCGTGGTGATAGATATCGCTCGGCACCTCGAAGAGCGAGCTCTTCTCGAAGTAGCGGATATATTTGTAGCGCTCGGTGCGCACGCAGCGCTGCGGATCGTACCTCCCGTGAAAGGTTTTCTCCGCGAAGACGTGTTCATTGGGCTCGTACGCTTCTCCCGCCAGGAGCGGCGCGAAGCTGCGGCCGTGGAGGTTGTCCGGCCGTTCGATGCCGCAGGCCTCCAGCAGCGTCGGCAGGATATCGACGTTGCTGATCAGTTCCTGTCGCACGACACCCTGCCCCCAGCCTCCGCCGGGCCAGCGCACAAAGAGCATGGTTTCGATGCCCGGATCGTACAGCGTCGCCTTGGCATGGGGCATGGCGATGCCGTGATCAGTGGTGATGACGAGAATGGTGTTCTCGGCCAGATCGTGCTTTTCCAGGAAGTCCAACAGCATCCCCAAGCCGGTATCGAAACGCTTGACCATGCCTTGGAACTGTGCGAGTTCCTTTCGCGTTTCCGGTCCGTCGTTGAGGTACGGCGGCACCCAGACGCCCTTTCTCTCGTCGGGCGGGGTGTCGAAAACCTCCCAGCCGCGGTGGGTTTCGAAGCCGCCGAGCTGGCAGTAGAAGGGTTTGCTCTCGTCGCGTTCATTCAGAAGCGGTTCGAAATGCTGCGGCACGTCCAGCAGGTGATGGTTGGCGTCGACGACGTCGAAGCCGAGGGTATGCGGATCCGGCGCCTCGTGCTGCCCGGCCAGCAGCCATGTCTGATATCCCGCCGGCCCGAAGATCTTGCCGATGGGCTTCTCCTCTTCGTGCATGGCCCAGGCGAAGTCCGCGTGGGTCAGTCCCATGACGCCGTTGGCGTGCGGGTAACGCCCGGTGACCGCGGCCGCGCGGCTGGGGCTGCACTGCGGGGCGGTGCAGAAGCTGTTGGAGAACAGCGTCGACTCGGCCGCGAGGCGCTCGCAATTTGGCGTGTCCGCCGCCTCCACCCCGTAGGGGGAGATATGCTGGCCGGTGTCGTGGGTGATGAGCATGATGACGTTCGGACGTCGGGGCATGGCGCCTCCTTTGGAAATGTCGAGGCGCGTATTCTGCCACGAAGACTGCGCCGACGCAACATTCCGCTTGACAATCCCGCGCGTCCGGGACTATTTTTGAGCGTACCGTGTGACCACGAATGGCCGCTTATCGCCCGCCCGCGGGGCGATTTGCCTCTTCACAGGTGAACATCGATGACGCTTCGACATATGCTGTCCTGCCGCCACCTCCTCGCCGCGTTCTGCCTGTTTCTGCTGGCGCGCCTCCACGCCCCCGCCGGCGAGGAGAAGCCGGTCTTCAAGTTCAAGGGCGAGGCGCCGGAGTTGGTCAATCGCTGGTTCGAGGAAGGTACCGCCGAGGGGAACGGCGGGGACTGGTACGACAACCGCGACGGCAATCACTCACCCCTGGGCATCGGCCAGTACCCGCAACTGCAGAAGGTCCAATACAGCGAGGAAGAACGCAAGCGCCGGCTTCACTGGGCTGCCGCCGCGCGCGTGCTGCCGCATATCACCGTCGGCAACTCATCCACCTCCGCGGGACCGACGCAGACGGGGAGCAATCCGCGCAAATACTACACCCACCCCATGGGCATGGCGCTGCTGTACAAGCAGTATCGCGGGAACAACCTCTACATTTATCCCGAGCACCGCGACCACGACGCCGGGCACAACGGCAATGGCGGCTATGGCGATCTGTACCCCTTGAACTCGCCCTGCCTGATCATCTCCCAGGGCTCTTCCGGCTCGGACAAGGTTTTCATGCGCGCGGCATTTCTGACGCTGGCCGCGTTCCGGCCCGAGGTGAAGAAGAAGCTCGCCGCGAGCGGGATGCTGATGCCGACGCTGCAGTATATCTTCCGCCGCTGCAACAAGCAGGTCGAGTCCGACGCGGACTATCTCACCGGCAAGGCCCACCCCACGGTCTTCAACGGCGGCCGCGTCAACGATGTGGCAATGGTCGAGATGGCCCATGAGATGACGCTCGAAACGCTGCCGCCGCTGGTGGAGATCCGTATCGCCCAGGAGCAGAAAGCCGTCCCAGGACAGGACTATTTCGAGATCGGCTTCTCCGAGGTACTCTGCCAGACCCCGGCGGTGATCGGCCGCATTCACCGGCGGCTCGATCGCGACTATACGCTGCTGGTCGAGGCCAAGGGGGGCGACCTGAACGACCGCGCGCTGAGCTACGAATGGGTGCTGCTGCGCGGCGACCCCGAGCGCGTCAGCATCATTCCGAGCAAGGATGGCACCACCGCCAGGATCGTCGTGCCCTACCACCATCGCCGCCCCATCGCGCTCGACGCGCGCATGGACTCCAACCGCGTCGATATCGGCGTTTTCGTCAACAACGGCGTGCACTATTCGCCCCCGGCCTTCGTCACTGTCTACACACTGGACACGCAACTGCGTTCCTACACTGCCGACGGCCGGCCGCTCGATATCCACTACGCCGCCGGTAGCACGGAGCTGCACGGCTTCGACGACCAATCGCTGTTGGGAGGCGACTGTCCGGTGCGCGACTGGAACGCCTTCTTCGTCGTGCTGTCCGAAGAGGACGAGAGTCTGGGCGGCAAGCTGCTCGAGGCGCGCTTCTCGCCCGGTGAACTGGCCTTTCTGCGTGCGCAGGCCGCGCCCTTCGCCGAGGAGCTGGAGGCGCACAATCTTCGCAACCAGGAGTTGCAGACGGCGTTGAAGTCAACCCGCGAAACGCACCAGACCGCACGCGGAACCGCCCAGGAGTTGCAGAAGAAGCTGCAGAACGCCAAGAAACAGGAGAAGCCGCAGGACGAACTCGACGGCTTGCAGCAGGAACTGGACGCGGCGCGCAAAAAGGAACACGAGACTCGCAAGCCCATCCGGGACACCGAGCGGGCAATCAAGGATTCGCGTGCCAAGCCGCTGGGGATCCTGACCCGTGCGGGCCAGGACGTCGGCGCCTCGGTGCGCGATCTGGCGCGGCGCGCGTTGATCGCGATGAAGAACGATCCGGCGCTCTATGTCGCCAACCAGAACGCGTTCGCGGAATCGGCCAAATGGGCGCGGAAGGATCTCGATCGCCTGCACAAGCGCGAAATCCTGATTGACGCCGGCGGCAAGCTGGCGCTGAATCCGCTTCACCGCGGCGATGCCTCCCCGGCCGAACGCATGAGCCGTTACCAGCAGTACGAATTGACCCGGTTCAATCTCGCGCTGATGCAGCGAACGCTCTTTTCCTTCTTTCGCTTCCAAGCGACCGCGACGAATTACGTCGATCAACGCCTGGGCTTTCCCTGCGACTGCCGCGACGCGTACCGTTACGCCGATGACGGGCGTCTGTTGGGCTGGCGCCGCTGGCAGGATAACGACGTCCACGATTTCACCGCCGCCGGTCTGCTGGTGCTGGAGAAGGACGGGCAGGGCCGGCCGGAGAAAGCCTGCGAGGTGGATTACCTCCTGGCGATGCGCTACCGCGATCGTAAGCAGAAGAACAAACTTGTCGGACGGATCCTATTCGACGGCGCGAATTGTACGGTCTATCTTGACAAGGAGAAGAAACTGGTCGACCGCCACGGCAAAGGCCGTGGCGTCAAGCCCCAGCACGTCCAGTTCCTGCGCCTGAAGGGCCATGACGGCTACGTCGTCGATATCAACCATTTCGATGCGCAGAACAGGCAGACCGGATGGAACCGTTTCCAGAACGGGAAAGTCTTCGAGTTCACCCGTGTCGGCCCGAACAAGTTCGTCGCCAAGGACGCCGCCGGCAAGGTCGCTCCCGAGGGCGAGGTGGCCTACCAGGTCGGCCTCGGCGACGCGAGTTGGCTCTTCGAGCCCACGGCGAAGGCGTTCCGCTTCGACTACGCCGGTCCGGACGACCTTCTGGGCACGCGCGAACCGGCCCCCGCCGACAAGTAAAATTCACGACAGCGCGGTGCGTTTTCTCCCGCTTTCGGGGTGGACAGCCTTGGCGCACGTGGTAAAGTGCGCACCATTGCACCCGAAATCCCGTTCACCCAGCGCAAAGGAGCCCAACGTGCACCACCTCCGTTATCGTCAGATCCATCTCGATTTCCACACCGGCCCGGCCATCCCCGGCATCGGCGCCGCGTTCGACAAGCAGGCCTGGCAGGAGACGTTGAAGGCCGCGCACGTCGACTCGGTGACTACCTTCGCCAAGTGCCACCACGGCTGGAGCTACCACGAGACCAAGGTCGGCAAGATGCACCCGCACCTGGAGTTCGACCTGTTGCGCGCGCAGTTCGACGCGAGCAAGGAGATCGACGTCAACGTGCCGATCTACATCAGCGCCGGCGTGGACAACATGATCGCTTACGACCATCCCGAATGGCGGCAGGTCGGCCCCGACGGCACGTACATCGGTTGGAGTCGCTCGCCGATCCAACCCGGCTTTCACATGGTCTGCTTCAACAGCCCCTACCTCGACTATCTCTGCGAACAGACGGTGGAGGTGGTGCGCCTGTTTCCCGACTGTGACGGCATTTTCTCGGACATCATCAGCATGGGGCAGTGCTGCTGCCGTTGGTGCCTGGACCTGATGGTCGCGGAGGGGTTGGACCCGGAGAAGGAGGAGGACCGCCTCGTCTGCGCCGAGATGGGACTGGAGCGCTATCGCCAACGCTTCACCGCCGCCTGCCGCGTGGACAACCCGGAGATGCCGGTCTTTCACAACAGCGGCCATATCAGCCGCGGCCGGCGCGACGTGTTGAAACACTTCAGCCACCTCGAACTCGAGAGCCTCCCGACCGGCGGCTGGGGGTACGACCACTTCCCCATCTCCGCACGCTACTGCCTCGGCCTCGAGCACGACTTCATGGGCATGACCGGCAAGTTTCACACCACCTGGGGCGAGTTCGGCGGCTACAAGCATCCCAACGCGCTCGTCTACGAGTGCATGGCCATGCTCGCCCACGGCTCCAAGTGTAGTGTCGGCGACCAGCTCCATCCCGACGGCGTGCTCGACAAGAGCACGTATGAGCTTATCGGTAAGGCCTACGCCGAGGTCGAGGCCAAGGAACCGTGGTGCGATTACGTCACGCCCGTGGCCGACGTCGCCGTCCTCTCCTACGAGGCCAACGCCTTCGGCGAGAAAGGGGTCTCCACCGGCGCGCGCGCCGACAAGGACGCTCCGGACGTCGGCGCCGGACGGATCCTGCTCGAAGGCCATTTTCTCTTCGACGTGATCGACTCGCAGATGGACGTTTCCCAATACAAGTTGTTGATCCTCCCGGACAAAATCGCTATCGACGACGCGCTGAAAAGCAAACTCGACCAGTACCTTGCGCAGGGCGGCAAACTGATGCTCACCGGCACCAGCGGCCTCGACGAGGACGGCCTGACGTTCCTCTTCGATGTCGGCGCCACCTGCGCGGGCGAGAGCCCGTATCAGCCCGATTACATCCTTCCGGTTCCGGCGCTGCGGCCCGACTACGTCCAGTCGCCGCTGGTGATGTATTCGCAGACCCGCCGCCTCAAGGTCACCGACGGCGAGTCGCTCGGAGAGGTGTACGATCCGTACTTCAACCGTAAATGGAACCATTTCTGCAGCCACCAGCACACGCCTTACAAGCCCGAGCCCTCCGGCTACGACCTGGGCGTGCGCAAGGGCAACATCCTCTACATCGCCCATCCGGTCTTCTCGCTCTATCGCGGCTTCGGCGCAGTGGCGTACAAGGACTTTCTGGCCAAGACCATCCGCATGTTCCTCGGCGAGGACATCACCGTCTCGACCAACCTCCCCTCGACCGGCCGCGTGACCATGATGGAGCAGCCGCAGCAGAACCGTGCGGTCATGCATCTGCTGTACGCGACCACCATCAACCGCGGCGGCCCGGTGGATCTTTCCGGCGGTACGGTCTCGAGCTCAAACAAGTCGTTCGAGGTTATCGACGAGTTATTGCCGCTGCACGACATTATTGTCACGGTGAAGCCGCTCAAGCCGGTGAGCAAAGTCACGCTCGAGCCCGAAGGCGAGGAGATTCCGTTCGCGAAGGACGGCGAACGCATTCACTTCGCTCTCGATACGCTGCTTTGCCACGCCATGCCTGTGCTGCAATATACCTGAGGCGCGTTTGTCGAAATGAAAACGGACCGGATTCTCCGGGCCGTTTTTTCTTTCTTCACCTTGCGCGAGACGCGTTCGGCCGGGTACACGGAAAGGGCTCCGCTTTATTATCTCGACGGGATTGAACGCCGCAGGCAGAGGCCGACGAAAAGACATGCCTCTCGGCAATGCCTTTCGCGACAGGTGGCGCAATTACTGACTTGCCAGAATTACGGCAACCGCTTAATATTATAATAGTTAGAGTTTTCCCCATCAAGGTCCGTCAGGTTCCGAAGCAGAACGGTCAAGGGTGATGAATGACCGATTACCGCGATACAGCTACGGTATTGCCCGAACCGGAAGCGGTTCTCGTGATTCAACCCAGTCAAGGCTGGCTGGGCATCAACTTCCGGGATATCTGGCAGCAGCGCAGTGTGCTCTGGATTCTCGCCTGGAGGGACTTGAAGGTCCGCTACAAGCAGACCGTTCTCGGTTTTCTCTGGGCGTTTCTGCAACCGTTCATCAAGATGGTCGTGTTCACGCTGGTTTTCGGGCGTTTGGCCGGACTCAATCCCGAAGGCATTCCGTATCCGGCATTCGTTTTTGCCGGCCTGTTGCCCTGGGAGTTTTTCGCGGCTGCGCTCAACCGGAGCAGCGATAGTATCGTCGGGCAGCAGCAGTTCATCACCAAGGTGTATTTCCCTCGCCTGATCATACCGCTCTCGGCCATCGGTTCGGCCGTCGTCGATTTCGCCGTTTCATTCCTGATTCTGATCGGGATTCTGCTATGGCATCCCGATCTCTGGACCGGATGGCGAATGCTCGCGGTGCTTCCTCTGGTCATCTTGACGATCATCGTCGCCGTTGGAGTGGGCTGCCTGCTCGCGGCGTTGAACGTCGCTTATCGTGACGTCCGGCACGTTTTCCCGTTCGCTATTCAGATCTGGCTATTTCTGACGCCTGTAATCTATCCGGTAACGCTTATCCCCGCCTGGTGCCATTGGCTGATTTCCCTGAATCCCTTGACCGGTATCATCGCCGGATTTCGGTGGGCCATACTCGGCCAACCTTTCGATGTGACGGGGCTCTGTCTGTCTATTGCCGCCGCGAGCGTGTTTTTCGTATTGGGGGTCGGGTATTTCCGACGGATCGAACGCATGTTTGCGGATATAATCTGAGGCAACAAGCATGTCCACGCCAGTCATCCGCGTCAATGGCTTGTCGAAACGCTATCATATCGGCGTTCGGCACCGACAGGAGACGCTTTATGACCGGATCGCGAGCCTGATTACGGCCCCTGTCTCGCGCTTGCGCAGCTTCGGACGCTCCTCGCACAAGGAAGAGGACTCCATCTGGGCATTAAACGATGTCTCCTTCGAGGTCGCCCCCGGCGAGATCGTCGGCATCATCGGTCGTAACGGCGCCGGGAAGAGCACCTTGCTGAAAATCCTCACCCGGATCACCGAGCCGACGCGAGGCCGGGCCGAAATCCGTGGTCGGGTCGGCTCGCTGCTTGAAGTCGGCACCGGCTTCCATCCCGAACTCACCGGTCGCGAGAACATCTATCTCAGCGGCGCGATTCTCGGCATGACGTCGAAGGGAATCACTCGCCAACTCGACGAGATCATCGCTTTCGCCGGCATTGAGACATTCATCGATACGCCGGTCAAACGGTATTCCAGCGGCATGTACGTCCGCCTGGGCTTCGCTATCGCGGCATATCTGCAGCCGGAAGTGCTCCTGATCGACGAGGTGCTTGCCGTCGGGGATGTCGAGTTCCAACGAAAATGCCTGGGAAAGATGAATGACGTGGCCAAAAGCGGGCGCACCATTCTCCTGGTCAGCCATAACATGTCCGCCGTGCAGCGACTCTGTCACCGGGCGATATATCTGGTCGGAGGCGAAGTGGCGAAGGACGGGCCGGCCGACGAAGTGGTATCGCAATACGTTTACGCAGACATGGAAACAGACGCCAACGAATCGGGGATATGGGAATACGCTTCTTTAACGAGACCGGGTGGGAAATCGGTCCGCATAAATCAGATCCGGCTGCTGTCCGAGAAGGGCGTATCGCAGGCAACGTTTCGCATAGACGAGAGTATCGCGATCAAGATCGTTTATGAACTCGTCGAATCTGTATCGAATTTTCATTTCTATGCCCGTATTTACCGGCAGGACGGTACGTTGGCCTTCTGCACCGCCGATTGGGACGGCGGAGAAGTGGAAAGCAATCAGCGTACGCCGGGGGTTTATGCCATTCGGTTCACTATCCCGGCACATCTTCTCAATACCGGCTCGTATTCGCTTGAACTGCTGGGAATCATACCGAGCGTGGACACGTTTTTCGAATGCTCGAACATCATCCATTGGTCAATCGACCCCCATGGCGGCGCGGGTGGAATCGAGAGCGTGAATCGTCCGGGGATATGCCGGCCACTACTCGGTTGGTCGGAAACGCCCCCCGCCGAAAGTTGAAATCGAAGGCATTTCCATGATTCCATATGGACCGAACGATATCATCCTCGTCAACCCTACCCCCGGCGGGGGTTGGGATACCATGACGGACGGGCGCTATTTTTTTCCGATCGGTCTGCTGTATCTTCAAGGCTATCTCCATAAACACGGCATTCCGAGCCGCATCATCGACACGATGCCGGACGCGCTTTCGCCGGACGCATTCAAAACCAGGATTCGGGATCTTCAGCCCAAAGTGATCGGGTTTACCGGCAGTCCGTTCGAACGCCATGCCTTGCACGAGTACATTCGCGGCATCAAGGAGTTCGCTCCCGACGCATTGGTTGTTGCCGGCGGCCCCTATTTTACCGCAACCGCTCGCGAATGCTTAGAACACTTGAGCGATGTCGATGTCGTGGTGCAAGGTGAAGGGGAGGGCGCCTTGCTGGAACTGGTGGAAACGTATGCAGCAGGAGAAGACCTCGGCTGTTTGGCGGGTATCACCTACCGGGATTCCGAAGGGCGAATCCGTCAAAATGCAGAACGACCGCCACAGAATCGAGACGAGTGCGAATACGACATCTCGCTGATTCCGAATGACGATACGTATAGTCCATACGTCGTTTTGAAAAATTTCGAAGCCGAGAAGCGACTGGCGTTGCCGGTTCTCCTGGCCAGAGGCTGCACCAAGCGTTGCACCTTCTGCTTCAACAATAGCGCACGCTTCCGTTCGCGCTCCGTGAAATCGATTCTCGAGGAAATTCAGCGAAAGCGAGAAGCCCTTCAATGCGATCATTTCTGGATGGTCGATCCGACGTTCACGCTGCGAGAGAAATTCGCGCGCGAGCTCTGCCACGGGCTTATAGAGCATTGCCCGGGGATAAAGTGGTACTGCGAAACGCGCGCCGATTGCAATCTCGAACTGCTGGAACTCATGGCACGAGCGGGGTGCATCAGCATCGACTTCGCGTTGGAATCCGGCTCGCCCAGAGTATTGGCGGCGATAAAGAAGGATTTGGACGTCTTTCACGTCTTGAAGTTCGCGCGCAGATGCAAGAAGCTTTCGATTCGGGCGCTGGTCTTCGTCATGTACTCACTCCCGGAAGAAACGTATGCCGACTTCCGGCAGACCATGGAAGTCCTGACGCAGATTCGCCCGTATATATACGATATCAGCATTGGCAGCGCGCTTATCCTCCCCGGAACCGAGATGGAGAAACAAGCGCGCGCTAAAGGTATACTACCGGCCGACTTCTCCTGGTACGATCCCCGCTATCGTCATGTGCCGGCTTGGAAAAGCCACATGAGCGATGCGGAAATCCGAGAATGCGCGAACGCGCTCAATGAATACAGGTTTGTCTTGAAGCATTCCCGCTTGGAACTGTTACGAAAACGAATGGCGGAGCGAGTAATCGGATGGGGCAAGCAACTGCCCCTCATGAATGCGACGAACCCGCTTGGAACTGTTACGAAAACGAATGGCGGAGCGAGTAATCGGATGGGGCAAGCAACTGCCCCTCATGAATGCGACGAAACGCGTGCCGGTTTTGCGTCGTGCCTTGCAGTGGTGCGCGCGCAAACTTCGGCATGACGCCCCATAAGCACGAGACAAGGTGCCGTTCGTGGAACATAAATCGACTGCTCTTGATTCGCTTCATGAAGCGTTGCTGGCGGAACGTCGCGCCGTCTTGCCGGAGCACGAAGGCAATATCGCGTTTGTACCGATACAAGGTCTTTGTGCGATGTGCGGCACCTGCGAAGGCGTCTGTCCTGTCGACGCGGTTCGGATGATATTCAACCCGAAGAAAGGGATCCCCGAACCGCAGGTCGACCAAGCCGCCTGCACGCGATGCGGGGCATGTATGCTGATGTGTCCGGGGTATGCCACGTCGTTGCCGCGCGCACATCCGCCGGAAGCGGCAAACACGGCTTTCTGTTCGGAACAATTCGGCACCCATCTGCGGGTCTTGCGCATGCACGCGACCGATCGCCGTATATACGAGCAGGGCGCGTCGGGCGGCATGGTGACCGCGATTCTCGTGCATCTGTTGCAAGCCGACCTGATCGACGGCGCCGTCGTGACCCGCATGAACGAAACGGATCCTCTTCAGAGGCAGACTGCGATCGTCACAACAGCGGACGATTTGATGCGCGCGCAGAAGTCGAAGTATATTCCCAATCCGATGAACCGGGTATTGAAGCGCATCCTGGGGGGGGATATTCCGCAACGCCGACTCGCATACGTGGGGCTTCCCTGCCATATGGAAGCCCTGCGGCTTGCCCAAGGGATCCATCCGATTCTCGGCGAGCGGATCCGATACCGTTTGTCCCTTTTTTGCAGCCGCACTCCGAGTATGCACGCGACATGCTTCACGATGAATTGCCTAGGAATCACCTCGGAGAAATTGCGCGCCGTGCAATATCGCAGCGGCGAGCATCCAGGATGCATGTCGTTTGAAACAAACGAAGGGCGGCGCGTGACGATACCGCATCTGGACTGGCGCTATTGGGGGCATGCGTTTGCTGAATTCTTCTATCCGACGCGATGCTATCTTTGTCACGACAAAACGGGAGAACACGCCGACTTTTCCCTGGGCGACAACTGGCAGCGATTCGGTGAAGACGCCCACGGCGCCTCCACCGTGATTGTCCGCACGCCGAAAGCGGAACAGGTCGTCGAGGCGATGGTCGCCCGGGGAAGCGCACGGTTGACGCATACGCTGACGGAAAGCGAACTGATTTACGATCAAGACCTCGCCGATAAGCGCTCCATGGGCAACCGGTTCTTCCTGATGCGACTGATTGGTCGGACGGTACCGCGGCAGAAGCACGTCTTTCCGCTGGAATTGCGCACCATGCCGCAAGCCGCACGTTTGTTCCTTCACGTCTTGCTTGGCGAGTACCCGCTCCCGTTCTGGTTTCTGTATCCCTGCATCTATATTTCGTCACTCATGAAGAGAGCCGGACAGGTCCTGACGCGTCTGACGCGCGCAACCGTCGGCAGGCTCTATCGCGCGGCGCGTCTTTTCTGGGTTGCGCCCCGGCGCGAGAAAGTCGGGGCGGCCGCGCCCACATGCATGGTCATCGGCGGATTCGGCTCACACGACATCGGCGACGAGGCGATGCCTCGGGCCGCCGTGCGCAACCTTCATGCCGCCGTCCCCGAGGTAGCGATCGTCATGGTTTCGCCCGATCCGGCGTACACGCAAGACTATCATCGGGAACGTGCGATCCCCGATGTCCCCTTGTTGGCCTGCGCGCGAAACGCCCGGTTTCGCACACGCTGCAAAAGTGTTTTGGCGACGGCCGCTTTTCTGCTTGGCGTGGTTGCCCGGCGCTGTGGCGTGCGCTTGCGCCTGTGGCCGAACGCGCGGACGTTTCTGGACGAGCTCGAGAGCGCGGATCTTCTGTATAACGTCGGCGGGGGAAACCTGAACAGTGTCATTCCCACCGAATTGTACAAGAAGTGCACGTATTACCTGGCGGCCCGTATCCTGCGAAAGCCGGTGCTGATATCCGGCCAGACGATCGGCCCGTTCACGCACCGGTTGGACGCGCTGTGGGCCCGCATTTGTCTCGATCACGTGGCGACGATTACCCTGCGCGACAAAGCGACGTCCCGGGGGCGGCTCGAGGCGATCGGCGTGCGCCGCCCGGCAATCTCGGATACGGCCGACGACGCCATGACGCTGCCGACGCTTCCGCGGGAAGAGGCTTTCCAGCGTTTGAAGGAGAGCGTCGCCGCCGAATGGTTCTCCGTTCCGGCGAAAATCACGATCGCCATGAACCTGAAAGGGTCGCTGCGGTTTTTTAAAGGCGAAGGGCGAAGCGAATCGTTGTCCAACGAGATCCGGCTGATGGCGGAGCTGGCCGACCGCCTGGTGGAGGCATGCGATGCCAGGATCCTTTTTGTTCCCACGGACTATTGCCCCAACGTAGACGACCGGGTCCGCCATGCCGCTATCGTGGAGGCGATGCGGCATCCGAGACGGGCCGCGTGTATTGAGACCGAATACGACGATATCACGCTGAAGGGACTGATCGCGTTGACGGATATCGCCATCGGCGCGCGCTATCACTTCTGTGTATTTGCCGCTAGCGAACTCGTCCCGTTCCTGGGCATCGCCAGCGGTGAGTACCAACAGACGAAACTGCGGGGGCTGGCCGATCTCTGTGAACTGCCCGAGTGCTTTTTCCCGGACGACATGGAATTCGCCAAATCAGAAGACGTATGGGAACAAGCGTTGAGGATCGTGCGGGAGCGGGAGCGGATTCGTTCCGTTCTCGCACGCCAAGTGCCGATGCTGAAGGAGCGCAGCCTGGCGGTTGTCAAGCAGGCCGCGGCGTATCTGCGGAGCGGGGCGCGCCATGCCGGTTGACATCTCCGTGATTGTTCCCACCCGCAATCGCTCCGCTTTCCTTCGCGAGGCGCTGGCGAGCGTGCTGGCGCAGACGCTGCCGCCCGAGAGCTACGAGATCATCGTCGTCGACAACGGCTCGACGGACAATACTCGCAACATCGTCGACGAACTGGTCGCCGCGCATCCCGGCCGGATCCGCTACGTTTTCGAGGAGCAGCCCGGGCTCCACCGCGGCCGCCACCGCGGTGCCGCCGAGGCGCGGAGCGGCCTGCTGGTCTTCGTCGATGACGACATCATTGCCGACGAGAAATGGCTTCAGGCGATTCTTCATGCTTTCGAGGACGAGCGTGTTGTCCTTGTCGGCGGCAAGATCCTGCCGCGCTGGGAAGGTGCCGTTCCTGGTTGGATCGAGTTGTTCAAAACTCGCACCGCCGACGGCTGGTGGTTAGGCTATCTGAGCCTGCTGGACTTCGGCCCGGAGCGAAGGCCGATGCCCCCCGAGTTCGTCTTCGGCTGCAACTTCGCCATCCGCCGGCAGACGCTCGCCGAGTGCGGCGGCTTTCACCCTGACGCGCTGCCGCCGGAATTGATCCGGTACCGCGGCGACGGCGAGACCGCGGTCGCGCGCGCGGTCCGCGCCCGCGGTCGGCAGGCGCTCTACGAACCGGCCGCGCGGATCCACCACCGCGTCCCGGCCAAACGCCTCACGCCCGCATACTTCCGTCGGCGGGCGTTTCTGCAGGGCATCTCCGCCTCGTTCAGCGAAATCCGTCGGCACGGCGGCCTGCCGCCCTCGGAACCGCTCCGGCGTCGTCTCACGCGCCGGCTGCGGGAACTGGTACGCCCGGGGCGGGCGCCGGTGGTACAGGCGGCGGAACAGGCCTTCCGCGAGGGCGTGGCGTTCCACCGCGAAGAAGTGGCGAAAGACCCGGAACTGCTAGCATATGTGCTGCGGACGCGGTATGATGAGGCCGACACCCACGGAAGCGGAGCGCGCGCATGAACGGAGCCGTAGAGCGTATCGTACACGAGTATCGGCTTTTGGCCATCATCATCTCCGCGCGCTTCCGCGCCGACGGGATCGAGTTTTTCACGCCGAACGAATTCTCGCAGCAATTGGCGTATATGAGCCGTCCGCAGGGGCATGTCATCCCGCCGCACGTGCACAATCCCGTACGCCGCGAGGTGACCAACACGCTCGAAGCCCTCTTCGTCAGGCAAGGGCGCGTCCGGGTGGATTTTTACACCGAGGATCGTACTTTCATATGCAATCGCACGCTTCAGACAGGGGATGTGATCCTGCTGGTCTCCGGCGGACACGGCTTCACCATGCTCGAGCCGACCGAGATGATCGAGATCAAGCAGGGGCCGTACGCGGGCGACGAGGACAAGACGAGATTCAACCCCGAAACCGGCGCGGATCTCGACTCAGGAGGTGGTGCATGAGCGACTTCATCCCCGTGAATGCTCCGTTGCTTGATGGCAACGAGGCCGCGTATCTGAACGAATGCATCGAAACCGGATGGGTGTCTTCCGAAGGCCCGTTCGTCAAACGCTTCGAAGAGGGCATGGCCAGCTACACCGGCCGCACGCACGGGATTGCCGTCTGTAACGGCTCGGCCGCGCTGCAGGTCGCCGTCGCCGCTCTCGGCCTGGGGCCGGGCGACGAGGTGGTCCTGCCCACGTTCACGATCATCTCCTGCGCCAATGCCGTCGTCCAGTCCGGTGCTACCCCGGTGCTTGTCGATTGCGATCCGGATACATGGAATATGCGCCCCGACGCGGTTGCAGAGCGCATCACGCCACGCACCCGGGCCATCCTGGTCGTGCACCTGTACGGTTTGCCGGTCGAGACGGATCCGCTTCTGGCCCTGGCCGAGGAACACGGGCTCGCGCTGATCGAGGACGCGGCCGAGATGCACGGGCAGACGTATCGTGGCCGGCGCTGCGGCTCCTTCGGCGAGCTGAGCGTTTTCAGCTTCTACCCGAACAAACTCATCACCACCGGCGAGGGTGGCATGCTCGTAACCGATCGTGACGATCTGGCCGAACGCTGCCGCTCGTTGCGCAATCTCTGTTTCCAGCAGCCCCGGTACATGCACGAGGAGTTGGGCTGGAATTTCCGCATGAGCAACCTGCAGGCCGCCGTCGGTGTCGCCCAACTGGAGCGCATCGACGCCGCGATCGAAAAGAAACGCGCCATGGGGCGGCGTTATAGTGAGCGGTTCGCTGATCTTCCCGGCGTGCAGCGCCCGTTGCCACGGATCGCCGACGCGGAGAATATCTACTGGGTTTACGGGCTCGTGCTCGGCGACGACATTCCCTTCGACGCGGCCGAGGCTATGCGACGCCTGCGCGACCGCGGCATCGGGACGCGGCCTTTCTTCTGGCCGATGCACGAGCAGCCGGTGTTTAGGAAGAGGGGCCTTTTCGCCGGCGAAACGTACCCCGTGGCGGAACGTCTGGCGCGGCGCGGATTCTTTATCCCCAGCGGATTGGGGCTGAGCCCGGCAAAGCAGGAACGCGTCGCCGACGCCGTATGGAAGGCATTGGGGCCATGAGCGTATTCGGCGATTACGCCCGGTGTTACGACCTGTTGTACGCGGACAAGGATTACGCCGCCGAGGCGCGTTATGCCAAGGCGTTGCTCGATCGCCACTGTCCCGAGGCCGCGTCCGTTCTGGAACTGGGCTGCGGCAGCGGCCGGCATGCGGCGCGTTTCGCCCAGATGGGCCTGATCGTCCACGGGGTGGATGCCAGCGCCGACATGCTCGCACGCGCCCGGGAGGAGAGAGGGCGACTGCCCGAAGCGGTGCGTGGGCGCGTGCAGTTTTCGGAGGGCGACCTGCGCGCGTTTCGACTCGGCGAGACCTTCGATGCGGTGTTCGCCCTCTTCCACGTTTTCAGCTACCAGACGACTGATGCGGATCTGCAGGCCGCCTTCGCCACCGCCGCGGCGCATCTCCGTCCCGGAGGCATCCTTCTCTTCGACTGCTGGTATGGCCCCGCGGTTCTGGCGGAGCCGCCCGCGATCCGGATTAAACGCGCCGAGGACGCGAATCTGCGCATCACCCGCCTCTGCGAGCCGGACTTTCGACCGGAGCAGAATCTCGTCATCGTCAACTATACGCTCTTTATCGAAGAGAAAGCCACGGACTGTATCGCCCGCATAGAAGAGCAACACCCGATGCGTTATCTCTTCGAGCCGGAAATCCGGGAGCTTCTGCTGGCCAATAACCTGCAGCCTCTTGCCGCCGGCGAATGGATAACCGGCCGTCCCGCCGGCCCTGACACCTTCGGCGTCTGTTTCGGGGGAAAGCGCGGTGACTGACTCGTTGCGCGCTCCTCGGCTCGCAATCGTTTCTGTCGGGTATCCGGTGGAAATCTCGCCGACCATCAAGGCGCTCTGCTCCTATCTGGCGGAGACGAGAGGCGTTCCCGTCGATGTCATTACGGATGACCTTCGCCGCGACACCGCATTCACGTCCCCGGACATGCGCATCCACCAACTGCGTCCGCATTGGCTCGCTGGTCGCCGCCGGTGGCGGGCGGACACGTTGCCCGGTCGCGCAGGCAATCGTCTGCTCAATATGATTCGAGTCTTCGAGACGCGGATCGGCGATATCGTCATGCGTTCGCGTCTGCGCCATCGGCTCCACCGCTATGACGTCTTCCTCTGCGTTGAAGCCAAGACACTGCGATTATTGACGGAAGCCGGAGGCGATCCTGCAAGCGTGGCGTATCTATCCCTTGAAGGTGCGGACATTCTCCGGGAGGTTTTTCCGGGCGATAGCGCGGCCAGCCTGCTGAATCGATGCCGGTTCTGTATCATCCAGAGCCCCGAACGACGCGCAGGGATCGAGCGGGAGTTGAAGACGACACTGAATGTCGAATATCTTCCGGTCTGTCGCCGTCCGGCTCCGGAGTTGCCGCCGGCGATGGTGCGCGATGACCTGCGGATCATCCATTCCGGCTACTTCGCCGCATGGAGCTGTCTGCGGGAATTTCTTTTCGCCTTCGGGCAATCCGGTGTGGCCCGGACCGACCCCGTCTATTTACAGGGCCACGCCAGCGGCACGGAAGACTACCTGGCAGAAGTGCGGCACCTTGCCGCTTCTTTGCCACACGCAACGGTGGATACCGGCTTCTATCCGGACCAGGCCCATCAGTCTCTGCTCACGGGTCACGACATCGGCCTGGCCTTCTATGAGGATCCGCGCGGTACGGCAAACTGGCAGAACCTGGTTTTCTCCTCCGGCAAGATCGCGAATTACCTGTGGGCGGGCCTGGCCGTCTTCACGAATCTGGAGCATCCTCTGACGCGACGCCCGCCGTTTCTCGCATTGGATCCGCGTCGCCCCGAAGCGATCGCGCAGGCGGTGGAACGCGTGCGGCAGGATCGGCTGCGCTATCGCGACGCGGCTCGGCGCGTGGCCGAGGAACACTATAATCTGGACCGCCATATGCGGCCGATCATGGACAGGATCCGCACGTGAGCTTTCGACGATACATTACCGCCAGAGTCAAATCCCACTGTCCTGGTTACGCTCAAAAGAGTACGTCCCGTTGGTTGAGTCGGTG
>CAYWFP010000056.1:18454-27411 GCA_964457365.1 uncultured Planctomycetaceae bacterium | reverse complement strand
ACGGCGAGTGCTACTCGTGCTTCCGCAACAACAACTGCGAACTGCAGTCGCTGGCCAAGGAATACGGCGTCGACTACTTCCGCTTCGGCCATCCGGAGAAGCCGCGTCACCAGGTCGACCGCTCGAGCTACTCGGTCGTCCGGGACATGGACAAGTGCATTCTCTGCCGCCGCTGCGTCCGCACCTGCATCGACCTGCAGGAGGTCGGCGTGCTCGAGGCCGTCAACCGCGGCACCGAGACGACGATTACCACGTACCTCGACAAGCCTCTCGGCGACGTCGTCTGCATCAACTGCGGTCAGTGCATCAATCGCTGCCCCACCGGCGCGCTGCGGGCGAACGACCCGACCGACGAGGTCTGGGCCGCCATCGACGACCCGGAGAAGCACGTGGTCATGCAGACCGCGCCGAGTCCGCGCGCGGGCATCGGCGAGGAGTTCGGCCTCGAGCCGGGCATCCCGATGACCTGGCAGATGAACACCGCGCTGCGGCGCTGCGGCTTCGACAAGGTCTTCGACACGAATTTCTCCGCCGACCTGACCATCATCGAGGAAGGCACCGAGCTGATTATCCGGCTCTACAAGAACCGGGTCGAAGGCGACGGCTCCATGCCGGCGCCGCAGTTCACCAGCTGCTCGCCCGGGTGGGTGAAGTATATCGAGCACTTCTACCCCGAATATCTCGCACACGTCAGCTCGGCCAAGAGTCCGCAACAGATGTTCGGCGCGCTGATCAAGACCTGGTACGCCCAGATCAACGACATCGATCCGGCGAACATCGTCAGCGTCGCGCTGATGCCGTGCTCGGCGAAGAAGTTCGAGTGCAACCGGCCGGAGATGGCCGACAGCGGCTACAAGGACATCGACTACGGCCTGACCACGCGCGAGCTGGCGCAGATGATCCGCGAGGCCGGCATCCACCTGCCGGACATGCCCAAGGCCGACTTCGACGATCCCTTCGGCACGGCCACCGGTTCGGGCGTCATCTTCGGCGCCAGCGGCGGCGTGATGGAGGCGGCGCTCAGGACGGTGATCGAGCTCGTCACCGGCAAGAAGGTGGAGAACTTCTTCGAGCATGCCGACATCATCCCCGTCCGCGGTTTCGAGGGCTGCAAGTACGCCGAGGTCAAGATTCCCGACGAGGTCGGCCCGGTGCCGGATTTGATCAAGCACCTGGTGCCTAACTGGGACTGGATCAAGGGCGCGACCGTCAAGGTCGGTATCGCCCACGGCACCGCCAACGCCAAGAAGGTGATGGAGGACATCAAGGCCGGCGGCAAGTTCAGCGAGTGTCATTTCATCGAATTCATGGCCTGCCCGGGCGGCTGCCTCGGCGGCGGCGGCCAGCCGATTCCCACGAGCCCCGAGATCCGCAAGAAACGCGCCCAGGCGATCTACGACGAGGACAAGGCCTACGACGTGCGCAAGAGTCACGAGAACCCGGCGGTGCTGCGCGTCTACACCGATTTCCTCAAGGAAGGCCCGTGCGGGCATCTCTCGCACAAGCTGCTGCATACGCACTACACCCCGCGCGGCAAGTATATCGGCTGAGCGCGGTCGCGAGCGACGCCCTCGGCGCCGGGCGGGCAACCGTTCGGCGCCTTTTCATGGCCGCTGCGCGCGGATTTTTCACACTCCCCTAACGCCGCGCCAGGCGAAGGATGGTTTACTGCGCGATACGTCGGAAGCGGGAGGCTTGTCGGGATGAATCGGGGATTACTTTTGACCGGGGCGGTGGTGTTGCTCTCTCTCTGCGTCACCGGACACGCGGAGGCGGGGGAGAGCGCCACGCCGAGGATGCTCTCCTTCTGCATCGAAGAGCGCCATCCGGACCTGGCGCGGACCCTCTGGCAGGGCATCGAAACCCTGCGCGAATCCGGCGAGTTCCGCCAGTCGCCTCTCTTCCGGGCCGCGGCCCAGTAAGCGAAAATCCGGGAGTGCGAAAAAGTGCATGGACAGCATGCCCCGCTGCGGGTACAGTAGGCGCGCTTGGCGGCTTTCGGAGGATCCGCGCATGAAAGAGATCTGCGTTCTGGGCAAAGGCGATTCCGATTTCGACCAGCTCGTCCGCGTGACCGAACAGGCCGCGACCGAACTCGGCCAACCCTTCACCCTCAAGTGCGTCACCGACGAGACGGAGATCATGTTCTTCGGCGTGACGCTGACGCCGGCGCTGGTGATCAACGACGGCGTGCGCGTCATGGGGCGCGTCCCGGATCTGGACGAGGTCAAGCGCGTCATCGACATGGTCGAATAGCTTTCCCGCCGGTTCGTCGGCGAAAGGTTCCGCGTGTCCCGCGCGCTCTTGATCCTGGAAATCTGCCTGCCGGTCTTCGCGCTCATCGGGCTCGGCGCGCTGCTGGCGCGGCGCGGCTGGATGAGCGAGGCCGACCGCGCCTTCCTGAACAAGCTCGTCTACTACCTCGCGCTGCCGGCGCTGGTCTTTCCCGAGGTGGCCAAGCAGGATCCGGCCAACTTCACCGACCCGGCGCTGTTGACGGCGACGTTCCTGCCGGTGCTGCTGATCGCGGCCCTCTTCGTGCTGCTGGCGCGCTTCTTGGCTCTGCGCGGCGGCCTGGCCGCGGCCTTCGTCTTCGGCTCGTTCTGGAGCAACTCCGTCTACATGGGCTTTCCGCTCATCGAGAGCGCCTTCGGCGATGCGGGGCTGCAGCGCGCGGCGCTCTTCAACGCCTTCGCCCTGCCGCTCTTCATCGCCCTGGGCTTCGGCCTGATCGGCGCCTACGGCGGCGGGTTGGCGGAGGACGCCGGCTGGGGCGGGCGCTGGCGCAAGATCTTCTCCGCGCCGGTGGTGCTCGCGGCTATCGGCGGCGCAATAGTGGCCGTCCTGGTCCAGCCTTGGCGCGACGCTACGGGCGCCCTGGAACTGCCGTGGGTGTTGCAGGGACTGCTGGCGCCGCTCGCGACCAGGACGCTCAAGATGATCGGCGCGACCGGCCTGCCGCTGGCGCTGGTGGCCATCGGCGGGAGCCTGCGCCTGCACGCGTTCAAGGAGAACGTCGCGGCGCTGGGGCTGGTCATCGCCGGCAAGCTGCTGCTGATTCCGGCGCTGGCCTACGTCTGCTTCGTCTTTCTCTTTCCCCACGCCGCTCCCGCGCTGCGCGGCGCGGTGGTGCTCGAGCAGGCCATGCCCGCGGCGGTCGCCAGCTACGTCATCGCCTGCCGCATCGGCTGCGACGAGCGTTTCGTCTCCTCGATGCTCGTGCTGGGCACGCTGCTCTCGATGGTGACGATTCCGCTGTGGCTCTGGCTGCTTCTGCCGGCGGGATCCTAATCGAACATCAGGCCGTACTCGCCGCCTTCGAGGCGGAAAGCGAACGAGCCCGACCGCTCGCCTTCCAGCAGGTCCCGGTAGGTCTCGACGGCGCTGCGCGGATCCAGCGCGTAGGATTGCTGGAATGCCATCGCTTCCTGCGCCGCGCGCATCAGCGACGCCAGCGCCGAAACATGGTTGAACTGCATCGCCAGCTCCGGCTTCTCGGCGAGCAGCGACTCGATCTGAGCTTTCTGCGGGTGGTTGTTCAAGACGATCAACCGGCCCTGGCCGTTGGTGCCGAGTTCCAGCGGAGTGCTGGTGTCGATGCCCTGTTCGCGGAGAAATGTGCCGATTTTCTCGTGGAAAGCGGCAGATACCGCCTCGGTCTCGCGGCCGATGTGTTCGAGGGTGATGGCTTGCCCGGGCCGGATGTCCACGTGCGAGAAGAGCGGCGGCAGGTCGCCGTACCCGCGCATGGTTGCGTAGGCCCGCGCGTCGGGGCTGATCTGCGCGGAATCGCGCCGAAAAGGCGAGGTCAGCGCGTGCGCGACGTCGCCGACGGTACCCGCGGCGGTGCGCGCCAGAGACGGGATCACGCGCCGGGCCATACCGGCGAACGGCAGCATCAGTAGCGGATTCACCTGCATCGTCCTTTCGCATCGAGATCGGGTGCCGGGCCGATGCAATGCCCGTGCCGGAGGCGGAGCCGTTCCGGCCGGCGTTGTCTGTCTTATCGGTCGTGCGGGGGATGTGCTGCAGGGAATGTGGGGAAACCCGACGCGTCAGTAGACGCATTTCTTGCACGCGTCGGCAAAGGCCTGCAGGTTGGCCGGATCGCCGTGGAAGAAATGGTCCGAGGGGGCGACGATATAGCCGGCGTGGTCGCGCGTGGCCTCGAAGCAGGCGAATACCTGCGCGCGCGCGTTCTCCGGCGTGCCGTGTTCGAAGCCGGCGTTCTGGTCGAAGCCGCCGATGAAGAAGAGCTTGTCGCCGACCCGGCGCGACGCTTCGCGCAGATCGCAGTCGCCGCCCATCGACGCGGGCGTCATCGTCTCCAGGCCATCGGCCTCGCTCTCGACCACCAGGTCCAGCATCGGCATCAACCCGCCGCAGAAATGGTTGACCACCTTGACGCCGCTGGCGCGGAAGGCGCGGTTCTGCTGTCGGTCGTACGGCAGGCCGAACTCGCGGTAGAAATCCGGACTGATCACCGTGCTCGAGCCGGCGCCACCGCCGACCTCGACCATGTCGGCCTTGACGCCCTCGCAGAGTTCGGCGGCGCGCACGGTTCTTCGGAGGATGCGCTCGAGCGCCGCGTGCAGCAGTTCCGGCTCGTCCATGCCCAGGAAGATCGCTTCCTCGGTGCCGAGCTTGGTGCAGAAGCTCTGCCACGGACTTCCCTGGCCGGGGCTGTACGGGCGCATGCGAACGATGCCGCGGTCGCCGAGGCGGTCGTATACCTCGCGTACCGGCTCGAGGTCCATGCGTTCCGGGATCGGCAGATACTCGCAGAAGATCTCGATATCCTCCTCGTTCTTAAGCATGTGTTCGATGCTCCAGCCGGTGTATTGGTTACTCGCGATCGTCTCGGTCAGCGTGCCTTTCGGGGTCTTGATCCGGATACGTGTGCGCCGGTTACCGTCGTCGTCGAGGCCCAGGTCGGTGGCCGTCTCCTCCCAGGCGGCCAGATCCTTCTCGGCGAAGACCGGGCGCGGATTGACGTAGATGGCGAAGTCCATGTCGAACCGTTCGTAGGCCTGCCACCAGTCCATGCCGTCGAGGTAGGTGTCGAGATAGTACTGCATCCAGCCGTGGACCTGGCACGGCAGGCGGTCGGGGCGGCCGTTGTCGAGGGCGGTCAGCATACGTTCGCGGGAAGTCGTGGGCATGGAATTCTCCGGCATGAAAGAGGGCGTGTTCAGGTTTCGCGGACCAGCGAGAGCACCAGACCGAAGGCGATGATCGGCTCGTCCTGCTCCAGGTCGTCCCGAATCAGATCGCACCGCAGCCATGCCAGCAGGTTCGTGCCGTCGCGGCGCCGCAACGTGACCTCGCCCTCCCAGCACCCCCGCTCGCGGACCGTGTCGAAGATGACGACGGTATCGTCCGCCGCGCCGAGCGCCAGCGCGCCGGCGAGGGTCTGGCCGATCAATTCGCCGCGCGAGTAGAGCAGCGCCTTCTCGGCCGCGGCGTTGCAGTAGCGGATCGTGCCGTCGTCGTACACCGAGAGCAGCGCCTCGTTGATATGGTCGAGAAGGGAGCGTTTGACCTGGATGCGCCGATCCCTGTCGCGCGCGCGGGTGATGTCCTCGAGAAAACAGACCATGGCTTCGGTTTCGCCTTTCTCGTTTCGCAGCGGGGAGGCGTTGATCGAGAGCGGGATCCGCTGGCCGTCGGGAAGCTCGATCGCGTGGCGGCAGTCGATCACGTCCTCGGCGCGGTCGAAGACGCGGTGGTAGGGCAGGTCCTGCTGCGGGAAGGGGTCGCCGTCGAGGGCGGAGATCTTCCACTTGGGGTCGTTGTACGTGCGGCCGGTCAGTTCTTTCCTGGAGAGGCCGAGCAACTCCTCGGCCTTGCGGTTGGCGAAGGTGATCCGGCCCGTGCGATCGACGACGGTGACGCAGGAGGGCGTGGTGTCCATGACGCGGGCGATAAACCTGTGCTCCTGTTCCAGGTCCTGCTGCGCGTGGGTCAGCGCGGTGATATTGATCAGGGAGACCACCACGCCGCCGGGCGCGGGTTGGCGCTCGATTTGGTACGGCGCCAGGCGCAGCAAGTAATGCTCGTCCGCCTCGCTCTCGACCTTCCGCTCGAGACCGGTCGTCTCGGTCAACACCTGCCGCACGTCCTCGATCAGATTGGCGTAGCGGAGCGAATGGGCGATATGCGCCAGCGGCCGGCCGATGTCCTGCGGCAGGACGCTCAAGACCTTGGCGACGGGAGGCGTGTACTTGCGGATGCAGAGCTTGTCGTCCAGAAAGAGCGTGCCGATCTCGGTGCTCAGCAGCAGGTTGTCCATGTCGTTGTTCAGGTCGGTCAGTTCCTGGATCTTGTTCTGGTATTCGGCGTTGACGGTATAGAGCTCTTCGTTCACCGACTGCAGTTCCTCGTTGGTGCTCTGCAGCTCTTCGTTGGCGGCGAGCAGTTCCTCGTTGGTGGCTTGCAATTCCTCGTTGGATGTCTCCAGTTCCTCGATGGTCGCCTGCAGGTTCTCCTTGGTGTACTGCAGCTCCTGCTCCAGGTCGGCGATGCGCAGCGCGCTCGAATCGTCGATCTGGTAAGCGCGGCTCTCGGGCGCCGGTCGTGCCGGCGCGGCCGCTTCCTCGAAGAAGACGGCGTAGAGATACTGCTGCAGCCGCCGCTCGAGAATGGGTTTGATGCGGAGGTTGAGCGCGCGCTCCATCTCCTCGTGGCGGAAGCGGATATCGTGGTAGACGATCTCCTTGTGGTCCTTGCGCGCGCGGTGAAGGGCGGTGCTCAGCGGAACGGAGAGGTCCTTGTGCGCGAGGTTGCCGAGGTTGAGGCTGGCGCGGCCGGGCGAGAACTTGATATAGGCCTCGGTATCGCCGAAGACGTGCTGGATGGTCGCTTGTTCGTCCACCACCACGCACGGCGGCACGTAGTCGGCCAGAAGCGCCTGGTAGATCCGTTCCATCGCGCGGTCGGGTTCCTCGGCACGCGGGGCGACGAAGCTCTGGCCGCGGCGCGTCTTCGGCTCGGGTATGAACGCGAGGCTATCGGCGATGGTCGGCCGGCCGCCGCCGCGGCAGCGGTAGAGCTTCCACTTGGTATCGACCGGTTCGAACTGGTCGGCCAGATCGCCCACCGTTTCGCTCGATCCCAGGAAGAGAAAGCCCCCGGGCCGGAGCGAGAAGCGGAAGAGCGTCAGCACCTTCTTCTGCAGTGCCGGCTGGAAATAAATCAGCAGGTTGCGGCAACAGCATAGGTCGATGCGCGTGAACGGCGGATCGCGCAGCAGGTTTTGCGTGGCGAAGATCACGCTCTCGCGGACGCGGCGGTGGACGTGGTAATTGTCGCCCTTCTTGATGAAATACTTCGCCAGCCGTTCGCCCGAGACGTCCGCGGCGATGCTCTCGGGGTAGACGCCGTTGCTGGCGAACTCGATCGCCTCGCGGTCGATGTCGGTGGCGAAGACCTTGATGTCGTAGGCGCGGTCGAGCGTGCCGACGTACTCGGCCAGCAGCATCGCTACCGAGTAGGCCTCCTCGCCGGTGGAGCAGCTCGCGACCCAGACGCGGACGGAGACGTCTTCCTCTTCACGGTTCTCGAAGATGGCCGGAATGGCCTTGGTGCGCACCAGTTCGAACGCCTCCGGATCGCGGAAGAAACTGGTCACGCCGATGAGGAGATCCTTGTACAGCGCGGTCACCTCGCGCGGCGACTGGTAGATATAGCGGACGTAGTCGCCGATCTCCTCGAGCTGGTTGACGCTCATGCGCCGCTCGATACGACGGCTGACGGTACTGGGTTTGTAGAAGGCGAAGTCGACGCCGGTCTGGCGTTTCACCTGGGCGATGATCTTGGCGAAACTGTCGGCATCGCTGGCCAGCGTCGGCTCGTTCCGCTCGCGCAGCGCGGCGAACGGGTGCGAGACGTAATTGACGAGTCGCTCGGGCATGCTCTCGGGCGGAAGGATGAAGTCAACGAGGCCGGTGGAGGCGGCGCTGCGGGGCATGCCGTCGAACTTGGCCGACTCCTCGTCCTGGGCCATGACCATGCCGCCGGCTTCCTTGATGGCGCGCA
Organism: uncultured Planctomycetaceae bacterium; assembly: GCA_964457365.1. Classification (GTDB taxonomy): domain Bacteria; phylum Planctomycetota; class SZUA-567; order SZUA-567; family SZUA-567; genus CAYWFP01. The sequence goes on along the minus strand of CAYWFP010000056.1, from coordinate 19,374 downwards.
CGCCGCGCATGCCGTCGCTGCCGGTGCCGCTGAAGATGATGCCGATGGCGCGTTCGGCGCAGTCCTCCGCGAGCGAGCGGAGGAAGATATCGATCGGCAGGTTCAGTCCGTGCCGCGACTCCTGCTCGGTCAGCAGCAGCTTGCCGTGGTAAAGCAGCATATTCTTCTTCGGCGGGATGAGATAGATGTGGTCGGGCTCCACCCGCTGATTGTCCACCGCCTGCGCGACGGGCATGCGCGTGTGCTTGGCCAGCAGTTCGGCCATCAGGCTCTTGTAGTCCGGGGAGAGGTGCTGGATGACGATGAAGGTCAGGCCCGTATCGGACGGCGCGGAGGCGAAGAACTTCTCCAGCGCTTCCAGACCGCCGGCGCTGGCGCCGAGGCCGACAATGTAGCTTCCCCCGGACTCATGCTCCGGTGCCGGCCTTGCCGGTGTCGCTTCGTCGGTGTCGGCCATGAATGGGTTCTCCCTGCGCCCCCCGCCTCGTCATCGTGTCAGCTTACCCGTCTCGTCGTATTGCGCAAGCGGTTTCGGTCTCACCGCAGCCGCAAAAACCAATAAACGAAGATGTGCAGGATCAGAAACGGGATCAACACCAGGGCGATGACGATGACCCTGGCGAGCAGCCGATTGCGCTTGCGCTGGGCCTTGTCCGGTTTCGCCGCCGTCGGATTCTGTTCCGCCGCCGACAGCAGGTCGGTCTCATCGCGCAACGGTTGGTGCTGCGTCGCCTTGGGAACGGAGAAGATATCGTCGGCCGGCGGCGGCGGGGTATACGGCACGGCGACGGTGCTGGCATAGCTGTTGAAGACGAACTCGTCAGCGTCGCAGACGTACAGCAGGTCCGCCCGCCCCACGCGGATGCTGTCGCCGGTGCGCAGCAGGCTCGGCTGGATCAGCTTCTCGCCGTTGAGAAACG
>CAYWFP010000056.1:0-18444 GCA_964457365.1 uncultured Planctomycetaceae bacterium | reverse complement strand
TGCCGATATCGCAGAGCCAGTACCCTTCGGGGGTGCGGTCGAGGCGGCAGTGCCGGCGGCTGACGCTCTTGTCCCGCAATACGAGATCATTCTGCGAACTGCGGCCGATGCCGACAAGCGTGGCTTCGACGGTGTGGATCGCCTGCGGTTGGTCCGGCAACCGGACCGCGAGCCGCGCCATATCCGGTTCCTCTGCAATTTGCCCTTGAACCGTTCTCATCCTACCGTCCGTTGCCGGCCTTGACAATATGCGGGATGGTTTGCGATCAAGGTTGCGGCCGATCCCGGGCGTTCGCCTCTGCAGCTGGAGGCACGATTCAGCCATTCCCGGATAACAGGCATGCCTTCACGTGCAACGTCGGCGCCGACGCATTGCCAATCGAAAATTAAAAACTCACGGTTTTCAAACAAATATCCCCCGCATATAGATTGACAGGATTGTCCGAGTCAAGCACACAAAGCGCTTTAATATTGAGACTTATAGCAGAATTAAATGCTCCGGGGGTTATCGATAAGCTGTTTCGATGCGCATTGTTAGGTGTCGATTGCCGTTCGTTTAGGAATTAATTTGGCGATCCGGTGGTTGTCTTCTAGGGTATCGTTTGAAAGAAGACAATCGGCTTGGATGGTTTTCAACGGGCACCGGAGAGAGACGAGGAGACGGCATGGACAAGCGTTTCGAAGTGGTCGCCGAGAAGATGTTCCCCGGCATTACCGATCGCGACGGGTGGCGGACGGAACTGCTTGACCGTCTGCGGGGCGATCCGGCGAAGTTGCGCCAGTTCCTGCAGGACGCGAACATCGGGTACGAGAATCTGAGCGATCACCTCCAAGCCTTGCAGACCAGCCTTACCCTCCTGCGCGAGGCGCTGGTCGACACCATGCGCCGGCAGGACCTGCGCCGCATCCAGTCCAACTAAGGACCCGTTAAGCAATAAGATCGGGATTTCGGCGCAACCATGAGAAAGCGCCCCGGTTATATGCCGGGACGCTTACCGTTGAGTCCGAACGCTTACCTTCCCTGGCGCATCTTCTTCATCATCGCGTAGCGGTAGTACACCTCCAGCATCAGCGCGCCGACGGCGGTCTGGCCCACGCGGCCCCATTGGTCGCCGCCGTGGAAGCTGTGACCGTTGGCCGGATCCCACGAGCCCTTGAACTGCTCGTAGGTGCCGTCCCGGCGCTGCGTGTTCAAGAGTTCCTTCTTCATCAAGCCGTTGAACGTCTGCCAGTGCTCGTTCTCGGTACCCAGCTGAAAGAAGCCCAGCGCTTCGTAGTACCAGAGGTAGAAGTTCTGGCTGCCCTTGCCCTGGCCGGTCTTGGTCCCGGGCAGAAAGCCTTTGCCGCCGACGTTCTGCTGGATCAGGTTGTTGGCGCAGCCGACGATGATCTCGTCGTGCTGGCCGTACCCCAGGAACTGCCGGCAGCACATCAGCGCCGCGGTCGGGATCGCCACCGCCCCGCCGCCGGGCTGGTAGCGGCCTTTCCAGTCGTAGCCGTTCCCGGCGGCGATTCCCTGGGCCGAAAACCACTTCTTCGCCCCGTCCCAGGTGCTCTTGGGCACGTGCAGCTTCGCCACCTTCGCCGATTTGAGCGCCATCATCCACCACCCCGAGACCGAGGTGTCGGACTGGCCGCCGCCGCCGCCGTATCCGTTGCCGGGCGTGTAGCGCCAGCCGCCGTCGCCGTTCTGCGCCGCGCAGGCGGCATCCACCGCCCGTTGAACCGGCGCCTCGAGGTTGTAGTCCTCGCTCATGCCGTACGCTTCGCACATCGCCATCAGCGTCATCGCCGCTTCGTACCTGTAGCGGCCGAAATGTCCGTCTGGGCCTTGCCGGTTCAGCAGCCACTGCTGCGCGGCGGCCGCGTTCTTTTTGTACATGCCGAACTTGCTGGAGTTGCCCGCGCCGAGAAAGGCCAACAGCGCCAGCCCGGTCACCGCGTCGTCGGCGTTGCTTCCTTCGTACTTGGCGCAGGCCCAGTGGCCGTCGATCTCCTGGTGCGTGGCCAGCCACCGCAACGCGTGTTCCACGCGCTCTTCGGTCAGGCGGCTGCCGCCGTTCGTCACGGCCGCCCTGCGCCGCCCTTGTCCTTCGCGCGCGCCGAAGAGGCCGCCGCGGCCGCCCGCGCCGCCCGTGGGGCCGATGCCCGTGAGCGCCGGCCTGTTGGTGTCGGTGTCGAGATCGGTGAAGTCGCTCGGATCGCCCTGCACCGGCTCCTCGGTAATCTCCTCCTCCGTTTCGATTTCGATCTCAGGCGACACCGTCACGGTGGTTTCGACCTTCACTTTCTCGTTGACCACCTCGGCCGTCACCTCCTTGATCTCCGGCTTCGGCGGCTCCTCGAAATCCTTCTTGACCTGCTCCTCGAACGTAGGCGTGACCACGATCGTCGGCGCCTGCTCGATCATCCGCTCCGGCCACAACAGCAGCGCGATCACGAAGACCGTCAGGTGTACCGCGGCCGAGCTGACGTACCACGGCGCGGCGCGGAACTCCGCGCCGAGTGCGGCGCCGAGCCTTTCGTCGTTGTCCAGTTCGGCGCAATCCGCCATCGCATGCATTTCGTCTCCTCCGTTTCGCCCCGCTAGCCGTCTTCGTCGAATCCATTGGCCTAAACGGCCGCGGAGGCGGAAGGTTCGAAGCAATGCCGGATTTTCCGCCCGACGCCGTGGCGGGCGGCGGCGGCGCGTCGATGTATCGCGATACGTCTATGGCGCGAAGCGACGCGAAAACGTTTCACGCTTCGCGGTAGCGGAAACGCGCGTCGACGATGCGCCCCATCAACCCGTCGGCGCGAAGGAATTGCGAGTCCTCGCTGATGACGTTGCCGTGCCTGTCGGCCTCGTGCACCCGGTCGTACCCGAGGGCGATGCCGGTGATGCGCGCCTGCTGCAGGTCCAGGCTCTCCTCTTTTCCGTTCTTTCCGTCGCCGTCGCGATCGGCGAAGAGGCGGAGCTGGTCGAAGACCGCGTCGCGCTCGTCGATCATCGCGTCGCCGTTCTCGTCGTAGCGGCGAAGTTCTTCGAAACCGTTGGCCGCGCCGTGCTGGTCGCCGAAGAGTTCGAGCCCGTTGTCGCAGAGGCCGTTGCCGTTAAGGTCGAGATAGAGCAGCGCGTCGTCGTTCTGGACGAAGCCGGTCTCCTCCTCGCGGCCGTCGCCGGTAATGTCGAACTCGATGCCGTCGTCCACGCCGCGCAGGTCGATGCCGTCGCCGGCCAGATCCAGCACCAGCGGGTCGCAGAGCATCAAGAGCGTCGAGACGCTGAACATGCCGCTGCTGGCGGCGAGGACGAGGTTGTCGCCCAGGTCGACGTCGCGCGCTTGGTGCACCTGCGTGACGTTGACGGTCAGGTCGAGCCGCATGCTCGTCCCCTGCAGCCCCAGGTGCGGCGCCAGTTCGACCAGTTCCCCCGTCGGCGAGGCGCGCAGGCCGAAGCGTTCGAGTTGCAGCATGATCGAGTCGACCTGCATCCGCGCGGCATAGGTCAGCGAAACCATCGTCGCCGCCCAGTCGTTTTGCTGGCTCGCCAGGTTGTCCACGAGCGAGGTATACTCCGCGCGCTGATCGGGCTTGTCGATCCAGGCGAGCATCTCCCCGAAAGTCTCCGCCGTCGCGCCGCCGAAACGCCGCTCCAGCATCCGCCGCGCCCGTTCCTCGCGCTCGCGCTGGGCCGCGGGGATGCGCGGCCTGGATTCGTCGCGCGCGCGCAGGTTCTCGATGATGCGCGCTTCCAGAAGCTGCTCGGGGTTGGCGCGCGCGCGGTCCTCGCCCGTCTGCGGCAGGAGGATGCGGCCCCGTGCGCTCTGCAGCCGCAGCGCGCCGCGGAAGAGGTCGAAACGCGCCGGCACCTCGTCGATCACGACCGGTTCACGGCGGACGCTCCGGATCTGCCGCCGCTCCTCGGTCAGCGAGAAATGGGAGAAGAGAAGCTGGCGAAAATCATTTTCGTTACCGGTGTCGTGCTTGCCGGCTTGAACGGGGGCGGTATCGGCCTGCCGGGACGAGAGATCGTGAATCGCGGACATGACGGTGCCTTTCGCGCCGTGGCGAAATCGGGTGCGCCATTCATCCTGAAAACGATTCTCGTCCGTGAGAGATGCGTATGTATTTACGTCGCCGCCGGGGCGGACTTGAGCGGAAACTATCGGACGTTCGTCGGGGATAATGGGCGGATTTTTTCTTGCGGCAACGGGATCCGGAATCGAAAAAAAAAACGCGCGGGAAATTTGACTAACGCGCCGGGCGGGGCATAGTACCCCATGGAAGCGAAGTGAGTTCGAGCGAACATTGGAGGAGGAGATGAGTCCACCGGAAAATGTTCGCCCCGACCGGTGATCGCGGGACGATCCGGACGGCCATGCGGAGGAATTCCGTCAGGAGCGTTGGCCCCAGCACGCCAAGAGTGCCGAATTCCGGAACCGGCAGCGCACCGCGTCGAGGCTGTACGCGTAGACAACCTGGTTGCAGTACGCGGTACCGCACGCGAAAGGCGTGCACTCACGAGTCGGAAAGATTTGTGCTTGGCCCCGGGCGCTTTGTTGCCCGGGGCGATTTTTTTGCGTTGGATCCGTCGGATGCCATCGAGGACGGGTGAATCGCCCGCTTTTCCGCAGAAAACTTCCCTGCCGTTCCGAAGAGAGAGACAGCCGACTTCGGCGGCAGGTGTTTGCTCCTGGCAGATATCGGTTAACCGACGTAATCCGAGAAGGTTATGATGGTTTTTCCAGACTCGTTGCACCCCGGTTTTGACGCAAGGCTGCAACGGAACCGCGAAGCGGCGGCAAATATTGTCGTTCGAGCAGACCGCTTCACGTATCAGTCAGCAAAAAACCCAAAAATATCTGTTTGGAAGATATAGGGGTTGCATACGGTGAACGTTGATTTTAACTGATTCCTTCGCAAGACGTTTGGAAAATCGGGCAAAACGTCGGGCCGGCCAACGGCACTATATATAGTGTCTTGATAACATGTGGAGCCTATATTTGGGATTTTTTCCTTGATCCATCCCGCCGGTTTCGCTACAGTTTTAGTTGAAGCCAGTCATCAGGTACTCAACCTGTTTACAGCATCGAAAACGCGGAGGTGGCAAACCGAAACGGCGCTCGCAAGTGTCCCAAGCACGGGTGTGCCGTCATTATTCGATTTGAGTTGAAAACCTGTAAGGTTTGGGTTATCAGGAAGAACAAGGGGGGGGTGACGTGGTTATTCAGATCTATTCGAAGGCGGGGTGCGGGAAGTGCGAGGCGGCCAAGGACAAGTTGCGGAAATTGGGATTTCGGTACGAGGAACGCGATCTGGAGTATCACATCAGTCCGCATGAGGGATGGCGCGACGACGGCTCGGTGGATGCCATGGCGGCGCATACGCTGCTGGACACCTTGCCGCTGATCCGCATTGAGGACCAGTTCCACGATTATCCCAGCGCCATGCGGACCTTGAAGAGCCTGCGCAAGAGTGCGCCGGAGGCGGCGCTGGCCTGAGCTGGCCGGCGCGCCCGACAAACCGGGGGGGGATGTCGCAGACAGCATTGAGCCGTTAATTGGTACGCCTCGCCGGCCGGCCTCGCGGAAACGCGGGGCCGGCTTTTATTGAAGGTCAATAAGCGTCCTTGCGGCGGGCAAGCGCTCGACGAGAGCGGAAGGGGGCGCGCCGCGTGCGCTGTTCTCGGCCTCGCGTGGGCATGACGCGCCGCGTTCTCTTTCGCAGAAAGGCCGTTACAGCCGCTTGCTGAGAGTGAGGCCGGTCATGGCCGTGGCATAGACGGTGCCGCCGACATGCCCCCAAGTCGCGCGCTCGGCGGGTACTGCCCCGGCGAAGACGCCCTCCTGAACCTGATGGGCCGTCAGCAAGCGTTGGGTCCGGCGCAGCGTATGGCTCGCGTCGCCGTCATGGCGATCCAGCCGCGACAAGGCCTGCGCCAGCAGGAACCCCTGGTAGGCGTCGACAATCCCCGTCTGCCCGGCCTCGTTGCGGCGGGAGAATTTCTCGAGCAGCGAAGCGCCCTCGGCGCGCCCCGCAGGCTCCTCCTGCAGCAGCAGGCACATCGCCGTCATCAGCGGCAGCGCCTCGCCGTCGCCGACGGTGACAAGATGCCCCTCGTCGCGCCGGGCGTGATGATCCCGCAGATAGGCCAAGCCGCGGAGTCGCGCCCGCTGCGCGGCGGGAAATCCGGCCGCGTGCGCACGCTGCAGTGCCACGAGCTGCCATGCGGTCGAACTCGGCCGTGGCGTGGCGAAGCGTCGGTCGAGATAGCCCCAGCCGCCGGCCTCGGTCTGAGCCGCGACGATATAGGCCACCGCTTCGGTCAGCGCCTCCTCCGCGTGCGGCAACTCGTATTGCTCGGCCGCGGCCAGCAGCGCTGCGGTAGCCAGGCCGTGGTTGATCATCATCGCGCCGCGCCGCGTGCCGAAACCGCCGTCTTCGCGTTGTTGCCGCAGCAGGTGCGCCGCCGCCGCGCGGGACTGGATGCCGAACTCGTCGCCGCCTTCCAGAAGCGCCATCAGCGCCAGCGCGTCGACGCCGACGGCCATGGCCTCGTTGCCGCCGTAGCGGGTGATGTCCCACGAACCGTCCTCGCGCTGGGTACGCCCCAGCCAGCGGCAGGCCCGCAACCGGGCCAAGCGCGTGGCGTCGCGTTGGCGGAGGTTGTTCTGACGACTCAGCAGCAGCCCGATCCCCAGCAGCAGCAGCACCGCCGCGGCGACGGCGATCAATTGCCGGAAACGGACGCGCGGACGCGCCTCCTCCTCGCCGATGCGCGCGAGAATGTCGGGCGTCAGATCGCGCTTGGGACGGACCACCGGCACCGCGCCCAGACGCGCCAGGAGGCGTCGGTCGGTCTCGAGTTCGGCGCGCAGTTCGGCGCTGCGTTCCAGTTCGCGCTCGAATGCCATTCGATCGCTTTCGCACAACTGTCCCGCGAGGTAAGCCGGAATCGTGCCGGCCAGGCGCGGATCGAGACGTCGGCTCATGCTTCGTCCTCCCCGAGCAACTCGCGGAGTCGGCGCAGGGCGTGGAACATCCGGCTCTTGACCGTGCCTTCGGGGATGTTCAGGGCCGCGCCGATCTCGGCATAGTTGAGTCCCTCGTATACGTGCAGCACCACGACCAGGCGATGCTTCTCGCTCAGTTGCGCCAGCGCCTCGCTCACGACCAGGTGCTGCGCGCCCGGCGCCTCCTTGCCCGGATGCAACTCCGGCCGGAGCTCGCCCTCGGTGCGGATCGTCCGCCCGCGCTTGCGCAGAAGATCCACCCAGGCGTGACGCGCGAGCGTGAAGAGGAACGTCACGAACCGCGCCGTCGGCCGGTAGCGTTGCCGCCAGCGGTACAACCGCAGGAACGTCTCCTGCACCAGGTCCTCCGCGGCATCATAATCAGCGCCCAGCCGGAGGAAAAAGTTCAGCAAATGCTGCTGATGTCGCTCCACCAAGGCCGAGAACGCCTGCATATCGCCTTCGGCACAGGCGAGCATGGCCTGGATATCGAGCTGGTTCCGATCTATCATCTCGTTATCCGACAAACAGTTGCGTCGATATCGCCAGTGGCGGATTCCGGCTGGTTCCCCGGGTCCGCCCATGATAATGAATCGGCAAAACGACGGGATTTCTTTTTTCGCCTTGATGAACCGTCACTCGTGGTGGCGCGATTATCAAAATGCAAATATAATCGATCATATCGATTGCGGAGACGACAATGAAGGTCTTTTGCCACAACCGCCTCCTGAACGCGCTGGAGCTGCTGGCGTTTTCCGGCTCGGCCGGGGGGACCGGCGATGAAGGACAGCCGGTGGACGGCCGCGCGAAAACGTTACGCTCGCGTGCGTTCAAGTATCTCTTCGCCCACCAGAACGAGGGCGGCTCGCGGGTCAATCCGGAGGACCGCTGGTCCGAGGGCGACCCGGCGCTGGTGACCGGCTACGCACTCGCGGCGTTGGCGCTCTGCGAGGAATAGGCCGCGGATTCATTGATAAGCGAAGAAAGGAAACGCATGAGCGAAGAGCAGAAGAAACGTTTCCGCTGGCCGCTGGTAGTGGCGCTGCTCGCGGCGGTCGTGCTGCTGCTGGGGCTGATCGCCAGCCGCCAGTTCATGGCCCACACCCCCGGCACGCCCGGGGCTATCGAGCCGACCGACGACCCGGTGCTGCGCTCGATCCGGCGCGGGGTGGAGTACCTCAAGGCCCACCAGGAACCCGACGGCGCCTTCGTCAAGGGCGTCTTCTCGCCCAAGGCGGCGGTGACCGCGCTGGCGGTGGGCGCGCTGATGAAATGCCCCGACAAGTACACGCCGCAGAAGGATCCGTGGCTGCGCCAAGCGCTCGACGCCATCGCCGCCACCCAGCAGGAGGACGGCGGCATCTACGAAATCAGCTTCGGCGTCTACAGCACCTCGCTCTGCGTCGTCGCGCTCGAAGCCGCGGACGACCCGCGCTACGACGATGTGATCGCCAGGGCGCGGCAGTACCTGATCGGAACCCAGAACCGCACGCCCGAGGACGGTTCCGGCGACGGCGGATGGGGCTACGGCGAAGGCAAGCGCTCGGACCTGAACAACACGAGCAGCGCGCTCGATGCGCTCGCGGAGGAAGGAATTCCCGACGACGTCCGCGAAGCGGTGGTGGCGTACATCAACAACTGTCAGGACCGCTCCGAGAGCAACACGTCCGGCGCGGTCACTACCGACTCGGGCGGCTTCTGGTACCGTCCCGGCGAGTCGCCGGCGGGGACGGTGGAACTCCGCGACGGGCGCGAGGCCGCGGCCGCCTACGGCACCATGACCTACGCCGGGCTGATCTCCTTCCTCTACGCCGAGGTGGACAAGAGCGACCCGCGCGTGCAGTCGGCGTGGAAATGGATCCGGAAGCACTACGACCTGCACGCCAACGTCAACCTGAAGGACAAGGGGCTGTACTACTACTACCGCATCATGGCCAAGGCGCTGCAGCGCTACGGCGAACCGGTGATCGTCACCCCCGACGGCGTGGAACACGTCTGGGCGGAGGAACTGGCGCAGACGCTGATGAAGCTCCAGCGCGAGGACGGCTCATGGGTCAACGACAACACCGACGTCATGGAGGGCGACAAGGTCATGGTCACCGCGTACGCCTTGCGCGCGCTCTCGATCTGCCACGAGGAGAAGAATCGGCCGTAGGTACAAACCTGTTGCATATTCCTTTCGGGCGCGATATAGTGGACTTCGTTGTCATGGACCCGCACGCGTGTTTCGCACCCCGGTCGATCCGATGCGTTCAGTTCTTCTCACCCTGATTCTGCTGCTCGTCGCCTGCGCTCCGGCTATTGGCGGGGAACCGGCCGAGGCACTCGCGCGCCGTTCGGCGATCTACCGGCGTATCGCCGAGCGCGGTCACCTCGCCACCGTCGGCGTCTACTGCAAGGTCGACGAGCACGACCGGTACTACGGCACCGGCGTTATCGTCTCACCCGACGGCTACGTCCTCACCTCCACCACCGTCGTCCCGCCCGGCGCCACGGAAATCGAGGTCCACACCGTCGATCACTCTCACCGCATGGCCGAGATCGTCGAGATGAACGAGGAAGTGGAGACGACGCTGCTCCGCGTCGACGCCAGAAAGGTGCCGTACCTGCCTATCGCCGAGGAACTGCCGGACGTGGGCGAGCGGGCCTACAGCTTCGGCAACGCCAACAACATGATCCGCCTCGGCGAGGGGGCGAGCTTCAGCGTCGGCATTATCAGCGGCGTCTACGACGTCGAGTCCGCCGACAACGAGAGCAGCTACAAGGGCATGGCCATCGAGACCGACGCCTCGATCAATCCCGGCCAGGACGGCGGACCGCTGCTGAACAGCCGCGGGCAGGTGGTCGGCATCATCAGCCTCAGCTTCTCCGAGTCGCGCTGGCAGGGCACGGCCGTACCCATTACCGCCATCGTCGAGAAGCTGCGGGCGTTCCGCCGCAAGCAGGTGCCGGTATCGCACGAGCCGCTCTTGACGCCGCCGCCGCAGGACACCGCCGAGGGCAATCCCTTCGCGCAGCAGGCCCGGAAGCTGTATCCGACCCTGGTGCGACTGGATATCGAGCGCGAGCACAAGGCCGAGAAGATGCCGCGCCTGAACTGGAGCGAGCACAAGCGCTCGCTGGAGAACTGGGACACGATGTCCCAGAGCGAGAAGACGCAGGTGCAGGTTCAGTTCTTCGGCGCCGACCGGCTGCTGGTGGCAAACCAGCAGATCCGCCGGCCGGCCGACCCGGCTACGGGCGTGCTGGTTTCGCCGCAGGGGCACATCCTCACCAGCGCCTTTAACCTCGGCCAGAAGGATCCGGTCTTCCTGCACAAGGAGAACGGGCTGATGCTGCCGTCGTTCCAGGGCCGGGTCAGCGACCTGCTGGCATTCGATTCGGAACAGTTCGAGGTCAAGACCAACAGCATCGAGCGCATCTTCGCGGTACTGCACGACGGCAGGCGCCTGCCGGCGAAAGTGATAGCCGTTCACGTTCCGCTGCAGGTGGGGTTGCTCAAGATCGAGGCTGAAGGACTGGATCACCTGGACCTGCCGCAGCGGACCGCCGCGCCCCGGACAGGACGGCAGGTCGGGATCGTCGGCGCCATCGCCGGGAAGCTGCCCTTCACGCTCAACACCGGGATCGTCAGCGCCGAGGCGCGCCAGCGGGGCGCGTTCTTCCAGATCGACGCGCTGCTCAACTACGGCAACTCCGGCGGACCGGTCATCTCGCGCGAGGGCGAGTTCCTCGGCATCGCCGGCGCACCGATGCGCCCGACGCCGATTCTGGGCCGGATCATTCCCTTCGACAAGCCCGAGAACGACCCGGCCTGCCCGGTGCTGCAACAGTGGATCATGGCGCCCAACTCCGGCGTGGGGATCGTCGCCAGCGGGCCGCGCCTGCGCGAGGCGCTGCCGGCGCTCATGGCCGGCAAGAGCGTGCTCAAACGCAGCGGCGCGTTCCTGGGCGTGGCGCCGGACGCGCAGCGCGCCTTCGGCAAGGACGTGCTCATCGGCCACGTGCAGGAAGGCACCCCCGCCGCGGAAGCCGGGCTCCGGGCCGGCGACATCATCACCCGCATCGACGACCGGCCTATTCACGCGTGGAAACAGGTCTTCGCCATCATCGACGACCACGACCCGGGCGACACGGTCACTATCACCATCCGCCGCGCACCGGCGGAAGAAGGCGGCGAGGCGCAGAACCTGAGCCTCACGGTCACGCTCGGAGAACGGCCATGAACATCCGCCTGCTGTTGTTGATCCTGCTGCTCGGTCTGCAGGCTCCGCTCCCGGCGGCGGAGAAGGCCACGCCGACCGCGGTCGAAAGCGCGGTGCAGGCGCTCATCACCAAGACCCGCGGGGCTTTCGTCTTTATCGAAGGGGGCAGCGGCGCGGTGATCTCGCCCGCCGGGCACATCATCACCAACCATCACGTCATCGACCGCAAGGATGACGAGAACAAGGTCTACGACGTACGTCTCGGCGACGGCCGCTCGTTCAAGGCCGACCTTCTGGGCAGCGACCCGCAGGGCGACCTGGCTGTGCTCCGGATCCGCGACGGCACGGACCTGCAGCACCTGCCGCTCGGCGACAGCGAAGCGCTGGAGATCGGCGAGCTCTGCCTGGCGATCGGAAATCCGCTGGCGCTGGGGCGGCTGGACCTGGAGCCGACCTTCACCCTCGGCGTCATCTCGGCGCTGCACCAGTACCGCCGGGGCTACAACGACGCCGTCGTCCTCGACGCGCCGATCAATCCCGGCAACTCCGGCGGGCCGCTGATCAACATGAGCGGCGAGGTGGTCGGCATCAACGGCATGATCCAGACCGTCCGCGGCCTCAAGAGCAACAGCGGCATCGGCTACGCCATCCCGTCCGACCAGATCAAAATCTGGCTGCCGCGGCTTAAAGCGGCCGAGGGCGGCACCGTCGCGCACGGCCGGCTCTTCGGCTACGAGTTGGCCGAAGAAGCCGAAGGAAAGGCCGCCCGGGTGACCGTCGAATCCATTCGTCCCGGCAGCGACGCCGAGGACGCCGGGTTCCGCGTGGGCGACGTGATCAAGTCCGTCGCCGGACGCCCGATCTTTAAGAACAGCCGCCTGCAGAGCGTGCTCGGGATCTTCCCGGCCGGCACCGAAGTCGAAGCCGTGATCGAGCGTGACGGCGAGGAGCAGGCGTTGCGTTTCGTCCTCGACCCGCTCAAGCGCTGGACACCTTCGTTCAAGCTGAAGGCGACGCAGGGTCAGCCCTTGCTGGAGGTTATCAACGTCGAGGAAGAGAGCAACCCGGCCAAGGCCGGACTACAGATCGGCGACAAGATCGCCCAGGTCCAGGACCAGTCGGCCAACCCCGCGATCATCGCGATGTACCTCGCGCGCCTCTTCTCCGGTCAGCACGTCAAGCTGACCGTGCTGCGTCAGGACGGCGAGCAGCAGGTCAGTACGCAGATCGAGTTCTACGCGGATTGATCCTCTTCGCGCAGCAGTTTCTCCAACCCGCAGCGGATCGTCTCGACCTGTTCGCTGAACCACGGCGCCAGCCGGTCGCGCGGGTGCGACCGATCCACCGCGATCCGCTTCACCGCGCCCCCGGGCGTCAGCGGCAGCACCGCGATGCGGTCGGCCAGAAAGACCGCCTCCTCGATGCTGGGGGTGACGAAGAGGACCGCGAGCTCGCGCTCGGCGCGCAGGCTCAGCAGCAGCCGCTGCAGGCGATGGCGGGTGCGCTCGTCCAGCGCCGCGAACGGTTCGTCCATGAGCCAGTAGCGCGCCCCGGAGACGAGCTGCCGCGCCAGCATCGCCCGCTGCTGCATGCCGCCGGAGCATTCGTGCGGATACGCCCTCTCGCGCCCTTCCAGGCCGATCTCCTCCAGCGCCGCGCGCGCGGCGACCCGGGCACGCCGGTCGAGAGAATGCGTGAACTGCACCGGCAGCAGTACGTTTTCTTCCAGCCGCAACCACGGAAACAACGTATGTCGCTGCGGCAGATAACCGATCCGCGTGCGCTGTTCGTTCGGCCGCTTTCCCCCGACCGCAACGCGTCCGGCGTCGACATCCTCGAGTCCGGCCGCGAGCCGCAGCGCCGTGGTCTTGCCACAGCCGGTCGGCCCGAGCAGGCAGGTGATCGCCTTCTCCTCGCCGACGACCGAGAAGTCCCGCAGCGCAGCGACCGGCGTGCCGCCGCGGGCGGTGAAGACCTTGCTCACGCTCTCGAATGCGAACGCGCTCATCGCTGCACCGCCTGCCAGTGGCCGACCCGCTTCTCCAACAGCAAGAGGATGCCGTTGAGCGCCAGGCCGATCAAGCCGATGTAGATCATCGCCGCGAAGGTGTATTCGTAGACCGCCGCGTCGTGACTGACCCAGATGGTAAAACCCAACCCCGAACGCGTCCCCGGCAACAGTTCCGCGGCGACGATGACCATCCACGCGAAGCCCAGCCCGATGCGCATGCCGTTGAGCACCGTCGGCAGACAGTGCGGCACCACCACGTCGACGAAGATGCGCCGGGGGCTCGCCCCCATGAGCCACGCCGCCTCGACGAGATTCTCGCGAAGCGCCCGCGCGGCGTGAGCGCTGGCGAGAACGATCGGGGCGAAGGCGGCCAGACCGGTGACGACAATCATCGCCGGCTGGATCTCGTCGAGGGTGACGTAGCGCCATCCTTCGGCTTCGCCGAAGAGCAGTGTCGCCAACGAATCGACGCCGAAGAGGACGATGGCCAGCGGCATCCACGCCAGCGGGCAGATCACCCGCACGGCCGTCACCGCCGGCGAGAACACCTCCTGTGCGGCGCGGCTGCGCCCCATCATCAGCCCGATGGGTACGCCGTAGGCGGTGGCCAGCGCGAAGCCCAGCAGCACCCTCAGCAGCGAGGTGACGCTGGAGAAGTACAGCGACGGCGCATCGAGAAACGGCGGCTTTTCGAACGGCGCGCGCACCACGTGCAGGACATCCGGAATCGAAGGAAAGACCACACCCGTTGTCGACGCCTGCGCGGCCAGGCGCCACAACAGCAGCACCACGCCCGGCAGAATCAGGCGCCGCAGCACGCCGGCGACGCGCCGGCCGCTATTTCGAGAGCGCTTCACGCGCCTCCTCCAGGATCGAGTAGTCGCTGACCAGCGGCTCGCCGTTGACCGGGTCGACATCCTTCAAATTCTGTTGAAACGCCGTCCCACGAGGTGGCGGCGAAGTCGTTCTTGACCAGCAGCATGTCGCCGTCGGCGTTGAGCGGAGCGACGATCTTCAGCGGCGCGCCCTTGTCGATGTGCAGCACCGTTGGCGCCAGACCGCCCAGCCCCACCTCGATGTCGCCGCGCCCGAGCGCCGCGGGCATGCCCGAACCGCCCTTGACCTTGATCAGCTTGACCTGCGCTACCACGGTTTCGCCGGCGAGCAATTCGTATATATCCATCGGCTTCAACGCGCGCAGCCAGACGCCGCCACTTCTCGCTTTGAGCTTCTCGCCTTGCGCGCAGGCCATGAAGAGGGCCAGGTGATGGTCATGCCCGACATGGCCGACTCGGAGCAGCGTCTTCTCTGCCGCAGACGCAAGCGGGTCGACGAGAGAGACCGGCAGAACGAATAAGAACAACGACCATACGAAACACTTTATCGCTTTCCCCTTTTCTGCGCGATCTGGTCATGAAGCGACACGGACGGCAAAATGTTACCAAAAATCCGTCCGCAGCACAAAGGGGCAAACCGAGCGAAACATGATCACAGGGCCTGCGCGGTGATGGCGTCGATGTCGAGCACCAGGCCGATGGTGCCGTCGCCGAGCAGGGCGCCGCCACGGATGCCGGGGATCTTACCGAGGCCCTCGATCTCCTTGATCACCACCTGCTGATGATCGAGGATCTCGTCGGCCAGGAGGCAGAGCTCGCCGCGGTCGCTGCGGACCAGGACGCCGACGTCGGTGCCGCCCGGCGTCCGCGTCGGCGGGTATTCGAAGAGTGCGCGGAGGCGCTTGAGCGGAAAGATGCGTCCGCGCAGGCGGATACACTCGCCCTTGCCGTGGACGCCGGTTATTTGATCGCGTTCGGGATGGACGCTCTCCTCGACGTAGCGGATCGGTACCACGAAGCCGGCTTCGCCCACGCGCACCACCAGCCCGTCGACCACCGAGAGCATCACCGTCAGCGGCACCCGCAGCGTCACCTCGGTGCCGCGCCCGAGGTTGCTGTCGACCTCGACGCTGCCGCCGAGGCCGCGGATATTCTCCAGCACCACGCCCATGCCGACGCCGCGCCCGGAGACGTCGGAAACCTGCTGGGCGGTAGAGAGGCCGTCGTTGAAGATAAGCTGCATCACCTCCCGATCGGTCAGCGCCTGGGCCGCGCTCGCCGAGAGGAGGCCCTGCGCCGACGCGCGCTCGCGCAGCCGCGCGACGTTGAGGCCGCGTCCGTCGTCGCGCACCTTCAGCAGGAGAAAGCCGTCTTCGTTGCTCGCGATCACCTCGACACGCCCCAACGCCGGCTTGCCGTCGGCTTCGCGCTCGGCGGGCGGCTCGATGCCGTGGTCGACCGCGTTGCGCACCAGGTGCACCAGGCAAGTGTTGACATCGTCGAGCAGGCTCTTGTCCAGTACCGCGTCTTCGCCCTCGAGCGCGAACTCGATCTTCTTCTCGAGCTGCTGGGCGGTATCGCGCACCAGACGAGCGAGACTGCCGGTGACGTTGCGGAGTTCCACCCGCCGCACCTCCATCAGCGCGTTCTGCAGCGTGAATACATGGGCGGCGAAGTCGGCGTTGGCGCCTTTGAGTTCGCGCAGCAGGCGCAGGTCGCCGCCGGTGCGCTCGAGCCGTTTCTGAAGGTTGTTGAAGACCTCCGAGAGGATGATCAACTCGCCGATATTATCGAGAAAGGCGTCGACCTTGGCCTCGTCGATGCGAACGGTCTTGCGCGCGCGCTGCAACGGCCGATCGTCCTCGATCCCGGCTTCCTCGGTCGCCCCCCCGGTCGTCCCGACGGTGGCGGTGACGTACGGACCGAGCTCGCCGAGAAGGCCGAGGTAATACTCGCTCTGCAACGCGTCGAACTCCAACTCGAGTTCCGAGAAGATCTCGATGCTCTCGTTGCCTTCCTTCAGCATCTCCTCGAGCGACGGCAGCGCCAACGCTCCGGCCGCTTTCAGGATCGCGCCCAGGTCGGCGAAGGCCTGCGACGCGTCGGAATCGGACAGCGGTTCGCGCTGGGCGCGGTCAAGAAGCCCCTCGAGACGGCGCAACGGCCGGGTGATCTCGATCTCGCCGAGCCAAGCCACACCGGCAGCGGCCACGGTCTGGCTCGTTTCCGTCTCGTTTCTCTGCAACAGCGTGCGCACCTGCTCCATCTGTCGCTCGAGTCTTTTGACGTCCCAAACCGCATTCATCGTGGGCAACAGCTCGTCCAGTTCCGTCAGCAGATCGCCCACGGCTTCGGTCATCTCCAGGCCCGTGGCGGAGAGGCGCGCGTAGACCGCCTCGAGATGCTCGAGAAACGCGCGCTCGCGCGGGGTAAACGCTTCACCCTCGGCGCCGGTCTCGGTGAAGCGCTGCAAAACCCCCTGGAGAATGTCGCGCCCCTCGAAGAGCAGGTCCATCACCTCCCGGTCGACGGTCTCGGGCCTGGCATGGGCCAGTTCCATCAGGTCTTCCAGCCGGTGTCCGACCACCTTCATGCCGTCGCAACCGAACATCCCGGCGCTGCCCTTGAGGGAGTGAACGTTTCTGAGAATGGCGTAGAGCAGTTCCTCGTTGGCCGGATCCTCTTCGAGCAGCACGAGGTGCTGGTCGAGCTCGTCGAAGCGGTCGGCGCTCTCCTGCAGAAACAGGTCGAAGAACTGGTCAATCTCGTTAGCGGGCATCCGAGCTATTCCTGTTCGCCGAGACCGAGGACCTTCTCCACCGCGCCGATCACCGCCTCGCGGTCGTAAGGCTTGATGATATAGCGCTTGGCGCCGATCTTGAGGCACTGCATCACCGTGCGCGCGTCGGAGACCGAACTGGCCATGATCACCTTCGCCTCGGGGTGATTCTCCAGGATGCGCTTGAGGACGTCCGTTCCCTTGAGCTTGGGCATGATGATGTCGAGCGTCATCAAATCGGGCCGGAGGGATTCGAACTTGTCCAACGCGTCGACTCCGTCGATGGCGACGCCGGCGATCTGGTAGCCCGCCTCGCGGAAGATTTTCTCCAGAAACGCGCACATCACCGGCGAATCGTCGACGATCAGGACCGATGGCGCATCCTCCGCCGCCGCGCTTTCTTCAAGTCGCGCCCAGAAATGCAGAAAGACCGCTCCCGCGGCCAGGTCGATCCGGAAGGAAAGACTTGCCCCCCGCTCGCCACCGAGTTCATCGGCAAGGTCCGTGCCGGCGAGCGCTTCGCCGGGGCCGGTGATGCGCAACTCCGCGCCGTTCTCCCCGGCCAGCCCCAGAAGACGACCGAGCAGGATATTGGTCAGCTCCAGCCGCGCCAGTTCGGGCCCGCCGGGGGCTTCGGCTCCCTCGCCGAGCGTCAGCGCCAGAAACCGCGAGGAGAGCGGCTCCGCCGCGTCGGTGTCGAAGAAGAACCCCACGTCGCCACTGAGCGTGCCGGCGATGCGGTAATGCGTCGCGGCCGGCGCACCGGTCAGCGTTTCCGGAGCCGGATCCTCCACCCGCTGGCCCGGCGCCCGCAACACCTCCTCCAGAAGCCCGGGCAAACGCTCGCGCGCCAAGGCATACAGCGCCGCTGCGTCCATAACCCCCTCCCCAGAAGCGATTCGCGAGAAAGGCGCCTTCGAACCGCCGACGGACCGTCCCGGAACGATGGCTGCCGAGATTGTCGGACAAGGCCCGTAGGTCGCGGCTATCGCTCAGAAATCCCCGAATTCGTCGTCATCCATCGGAATGACGTCGTTGGGCTTGGCCACCTGCGCCTGGCTCGCCTTCGGCGTTCCCCCGCGGGTCAACGCCGGCCGCTTGACCGGAGCTGGAGTGTGGGCCGGCCTGCGCGCGATTTCGGCTTGACCGCCCTCGATCGAAGCGCCGGCCATGATCGCCAACTGCCGCACCATCTCCCGCAGTTGCTCCGACTGCGCCGAGAGTTCCTCCGAGGCCGAGGCGGCTTCTTCGGCGGTTGAAGCGTTGCTCTGGGTCACCTTGTCCATCTGCGCCACGGCGGTGTTGATCTGATCGATCCCCTGCGCCTGCTCGTTGCTCGCCGAAGAGATCTCGGCCACGAGGCCGGCGACCTTGTCGGCACTCTCCTCGACCTGCTTGAAACTCGTTTCGAGCGTCCCGACGATGCGCGTGCCGTTCTCCACGCGCGCGACGGTGCCCTCGATCAACTCGGCCGTATCGCGCGCGGCCTGCGCCGATCGCTGGGCGAGGTTGCGCACCTCGTCGGCGACCACCGCGAAGCCCTTGCCGGCGTCCCCGGCGCGCGCGGCCTCGACCGCGGCGTTCAGGGCCAGCAGGTTCGTCTGGAAGGCGATCTCCT
>CAYWFP010000055.1:0-28273 GCA_964457365.1 uncultured Planctomycetaceae bacterium | reverse complement strand
GCCCTACGCCGGCTGCACCATGGCCGAGCACTTCATGGAGCAGGGGCGGCACGTGCTCGTGGTTTACGACGACCTCTCCAAGCACGCGTGGGCCTACCGGCAGATGTCCCTGCAGCTGCGCCGGCCGCCCGGGCGCGAAGCCTATCCGGGCGACGTCTTCTACCTCCACTCGCGCCTGCTCGAACGGGCAGTCAAGCTCGCCGAGGAGTACGTGATCGTGGACAAGGACCTGGCCGACGACAAGGTCACGCGCGAGGCGGGCGACAAGGTCTACGTAGGCGTGCCCGGCCTCTGGGAGGCCGAGAAGACCGTGGAGGGCCAGAACGGCCATCGCATCGCCAAGGTCCCGGGCACGGGCGGCAGCCTGACCGCGCTCCCCATCATCGAAACCCAGGCCGGCGACGTCTCGGCCTACATCCCGACGAACGTCATCTCCATCACCGACGGCCAGATCTTCCTCGAGTCCGACCTCTTCTACGCGGGCGTGCGGCCGGCGATGAACGTCGGCATCTCGGTGTCCCGTGTCGGCGGCGCGGCCCAGATGAAGGCGATGAAACAGGTCGCCGGATCCCTGAAGATCGAGCTGGCCCAGTACCGCGAGCTCCAGGCGTTCGCCCAGTTCGGCAGCGATCTCGACGTCGTCACCCAGCGCCAGCTCGCCCGCGGCGAACGGCTCGTGGAGATGCTCAAGCAGGAGCAGTACAAGCCGATGGCGACCGCCGAGCAGGTGGTCACGATCTTCCTCGGCGTCCGCGGCCATCTCGACACGCTGCAGGTCTCCTCGGTCCGGCGCTTCGAACGCGAACTCATCGAGGCGATGAAGAAAAAGGGCGACCTGCTGGACCGGATCCAGGCCGCGGGCAAGCTCGACGAGGCGCTGGAGAAGGACCTCGTCGCGTTCATCGAGGAATTCAAGAAGACCTTTGTCGAGTAGGAATCGCGTATGTGTGCCCAACAGGCGCGCGCCATTCTGCGCCGCATTCACTCGGTCAAGAACACGCAGAAGATCACCCGCGCGATGAAGATGGTCGCCGCGGCGAAGCTGACGCGCGCGCAGCAGCGCATGGAGGGGATGCGGCCCTACGCCGAGGGCATCCTGCGGACGCTGCGCGTACTCAGCGTCGACCTCGTCGGCGACGAGCATCCGCTCTTCCGGCCGCGCGAGCCCCGACGGGCGCTCTCGATCGTCATTGCCGGCGACCGCGGGCTCTGCGGCGGCTTCAACGCCGCGGTTCTGCGCCAGACGCGGCTGCACCTGCGCGGTCTGCCCGACATCCAGCACGCCTTCTTCGCCGTCGGCAAGCGCGCCAACGCCGGGCTGAAGAAGCTCGGGCCGCCGATCCTGAAGACCTACTTCGACGTCTTCGACAAACTCAGTTACGTCCTCGCCGGCGAGGTCTGCGAACAGGTGCTCGAGCTTCACCTGAGCGAGCAGGTCGACAAACGCGTCGACGAGGTCTACCTCGTCTACAACCGCTTCGTCTCCATGCTGCGCCAGGAACCGACGGTGGTCAAGATCCTCCCCATCGACTACAAGAAGCTCGAGGAGGAGCGACGCGCGGAGCTGGAGCGGGAGAACGGCGAGGTCATTCGGCCGATCTACGAGATCGAACCCGATATCGAGAGCGTCATCCACCGGCTCGTCTCCTACGTCCTCGCCACCGAGGTCTACCGCGCGGTGGTCGAGAGCTACGCGGCCGAACTCGCCGCGCGCATGACCGCCATGGACAACGCCACCAACAACGCCGGCGACATGATCGACTCGCTGACGCTGGACTACAACCGGGCCCGCCAGACGGGCATCACCGCGGAGCTCTTGGACATCGTCGGCGGCGCCAACGCCATGCAATAGGCACGCAGCAAGGGAGAAGGCCATGATACAGCAGGAAGGCTCGTTGGGTCGGGTCAAGCAGGTCTCGGGCCCCGTCGTCGACGTGGAATTCGACGTCGAGACCATGCCCGACGTCTACACCGCGCTCAAGGTGGAGGCCGAGGGCATCAAGCTGACGCTGGAGACCGCCCAGCACATCGGCGAGCGGACCGTCCGCTCGGTCGCCATGGGCAGCACCGACGGCCTGGTGCGCGGCATGAACGTCCGCAATACCGGCAATCCCATCCAGGTCCCCGTCGGCACCAAGGCGCTGGGACGCATCATGAACGTTACCGGCGATCCGATCGACGAGAAAGGCCCCATCGGCTCGGAGACGAGTTATCCCATTCACCGCCCCGCCCCGCCCTTCGACCAGCAGGAAACGGCCACGGAGATGCTCGAGACCGGCATCAAGGTCATCGACCTCATCCAGCCCATCCCCAAAGGCGGCAAGGTCGGCCTCTTCGGCGGCGCGGGCGTCGGCAAGACCGTGGTCATGAAGGAGCTGATCCGCTCCATCGCCATGGAGCACGGCGGCCGCTCGGTCGTCGCCGGCGTCGGCGAACGCACACGCGAAGGCAACGACCTGTGGCTCGAGATGATGGAAGCGGACGTCATGGACAAGACCGCGCTCATCTACGGCCAGATGAACGAGCCGCCCGGCGCGCGCCTGCGCGTGGCGCTGACGGCGATGAGCGTCGCCGAGTACTTCCGCGACGAGGAAGGCATGGACGTTTTGATCTTCATCGACAACATCTTCCGTTTCGTCCAGGCCGGCAGCGAGGTCTCCGCGCTCCTGGGGCGCATGCCCTCGGCCGTGGGCTACCAGCCGACGCTGGCGACTGAGATGGGCGCCCTGCAGGAACGCATCACCTCGACGAAGAAGGGCTCGATCACCTCGATCCAGGCCATCTACGTCCCGGCCGACGACTACACCGACCCCGCGCCGGTGACCTGCTTCGCGCACCTCGACGCGCGCACGAACCTTTCGCGCCAGATCGCCAGCCTCGGCCTCTACCCGGCGGTGGACCCGCTGGAGTCGACGAGTACGATCCTGGAGCCACGCATCGTCGGCGAGCGTCACTACGAAGTCGCTCGCGAGGTCAAGCAGCTCCTGCAGCGCTACAAGGAATTGCAGGACATCATCGCCATTCTCGGCATGGACGAGCTCTCCGACGAGGACAAGATGACCGTTTCGCGCGCGCGCAAGATGCAGCGCTTCTTCAGCCAGCCGTTCTTCGTCGCCGAGCAGTTCACCGGCATGGAAGGCCGCTACGTCCCCGTCAGCGAGTCGGTGGAGGGCTTCGAGGCCATCCTCAAGGGCGAGTGCGACGACCTGCCGGAGCAGGCGTTCATGTACGTCGGCAACATCGACGAGGCGCGCGAGAAGGCGAAGAAGCTGAGCGAATAACCCCTGGAGGCCGATATCGTGGCGGAGAACAAACAGGAAGGCCCGATCAGCTACCACCTGCGCATCATCACGCCCCAGCGCACCGTCTTCGACGAGGGCGCGCGCGCTATGGTCGCGCAGAGCACCGGCGGCGTGGTCGAGATCCTGCCGCGGCACGAGCCCTTGCTGACGCCGATGGCGATCCACCTGCTGACCGTCTCGCCGTGGGACCGGCGCAAGTACGGCAGCAGCGACCTGACCTTCGCCGTCAACGGCGGCTTCCTGGAGACCGACGGCGCGACGGCCAACCTCTACGCCACTTCCGCCGAGACTGCCGACGAGATCGACGTCGAGCGCGCCAAGGAAGCGCTGCACCGCGCGCGCGAACGCCTCGCCAAGGTCACGCGTCACGAGGGCGAGGAGATGCCGGTCGACCTGGACCGCGCCAAGCTGGCGCTGCTGCGCGCGCTGAACCGGCTGCAACTGCGGGGGGATGCCGTACCGCAGGAATAATCGCCGAAAGCGGGGGAGACGCTTGTGGGGAGTCGGCCGTGGCCCGCGGGTCGCGGCCGTTCTTTTGGCCCGCGCCGGAGAAGCGCTTCCGCAATCTTTGCACGCCGCGCCGAATGGAGTAGACTTCTCTCCATGCAACTCGACGACTCGATCCAATATCTCAAAGGCGTCGGCCCGGCGCGCGCGCAGGACCTGGCGGCGCTGGGGGTGCGGACGCTCCGCGACCTGCTGTGGACCTTTCCGCGCGATCTCTCCGACCGGCGCAACCTGGTCACCATCGCCGAGGCCGAGGACGGCGCCGAGGCGGCGATCCTCGCGCGCGTCCTGGAGGCGAGCGAACGCAAGCCCCGCGGCGGCCGGCTGCGCAGCGTCGTCACCGCGCTCGTCACCGACGACACCGCGCCGATGGAGGTCGTCTGGTTCAACTCGCCCTGGGTGCTCGATCAATTCGAGGGCCAGGCGCTGCTGCTCTTCGGCAAGGTCAAGCGCGAGCACGGCCGCGCGCGCATGGAGCACCCGCAGTACGAGCTCCTCCAGGGCGACCCGCTGGGCAGCGCGCTCCACATCGGCCGCATCGTCCCGGTCTACCCCTGCACCGGCAAGCTCACGCAGAAAGTCTGGCGGCGGATCATGACCAACGCCATCGACGTCGCGCTGCCCTTGGTGACGGATTCGTTGCCGGCGGAATTCCGCGCGGCGCATGCCCTGCCGCCGCTGACCGAGGCTGTCCGCCAGATGCATTTCCCCGACTCGCCCGAGACGCGCGAGGCGGCGTTCCGGCGGCTCTGCTACGACGAATGCCTGCTGCTGCAGCTCGCGGTGGGGCAGCGCCGTCGCCGGGACTGGGACGCTCACGCCGGCCGCGCCTTCGCGATCACGCCGGCGCTGGACCAGCGCATCCGCCGCCTGTTGCCGTTCACGCTGACCAGGGCGCAAGAGCGCTGCGTCGAGGAGATCGCCGCCGACATGGGCAAGCCGCTTCCCATGCACCGGCTGCTGCAGGGAGACGTCGGCAGCGGCAAGACCGTGGTCGCGCTGTACGCCATGCTCGCGGCGGTCGCGGGCGGGGCGCAAGTCTGCATCATGGCGCCGACGGGGTTGCTGGCCCGGCAACACCTGCGCACCACCGAGAGCTTTCTTTCGCGCAGCCGTCATTCGCGCGTCCGCGTGGCGCTGCTGGTCGGCGGCATGAACGCGCGCGAAACGACCGCCATCCGCACCGAACTCGCCGCCGGCGCCATCGACATCCTCGTCGCCACCCACGCGGCCGTCGAGAACAACGTGACCTTCAAGGATCTCGGGCTCGTGGTCATCGACGAACAGCACAAGTTCGGCGTCCGCCAGCGCACCCGGCTCGCCGAGAAGGGTGTCCGTCCCGACGTGCTGGTCATGACCGCCACGCCGATCCCGCGCAGCCTGGCGCTGACCGTCTACGGCGACCTGGACGTCAGCGTCATCGACGAGCTTCCGCCCGGGCGCAAAAACGTGCGCACCTCCGCCCCGCCGAAAGCCGGCCAGGCCAAGGCCTGGGGTTTCGTGCGCGAGCAGCTGGACAAGGGGCGGCAGGCGTATATCGTCAGCCCGCTGGTGGAGGAGAGCGGGGAACTCGGCGTCACCTCGGCTAGCGAAGCGTTCGAGACGCTGAAAGCCGGCACGCTCGCGGACTACCACCTCGGCCTGCTCCACGGCCGGATGAAACGCGACGAGCAGGCGCGCATCATGGACGAGTTCCGCGCCGGACGCATCGACGCGCTGGTCAGCACCGTCGTCATCGAGGTCGGCGTGGACATTCCCAACGCCACGGTCATGGTGGTGTTGCACGCCGAGCGCTTCGGCCTGGCGCAGCTCCATCAGCTCCGCGGGCGCATCGGCCGTGGCGCCGAGCAGGGGCACTTCATCATGCTCTCCGAGGCGCGTACCGAGGAGGCCCGCCGACGGCTGCTGGTCCTGACGTCCAGTTCCAACGGCTTCGAGATCGCCGAGGAGGATTTGAAGCTGCGCGGCCCGGGCCAGTTCCTGGGCGCGAAGCAGCACGGCATGCCGGAGTTGAAATTGGTGGATTTGGTGCGTGATTTCGATATGATTAAGCTCGCCCGCATCGACGCGGAAGCGATCCTCCGTCGTGATCCGCACCTGAGCGGCCCCGACCATCGCGTCCTGAACGCCGCCCTGCAGCGGTTTCTCGCACCCAGTCCGGACGGTCCGGGCATCGGTTGATTTCGTGGCAAAGGAGTTGTTGTGGACATGTCATTTCTCGATTCGATCAAGTTCGACGACAAGGGCCTCGTCCCCTGCATCGCCCAGGACGCCGATTCCGGCGAGGTGGTCATGCTCGCCTACATGAATCGCGACGCGCTGGCGGCGACGGTGGAGAAGGGCCTGGGCACCTACTGGAGCCGCAGCCGGCAGAAATTCTGGGTCAAGGGCGAGAGTTCCGGCCACACCCAGGAGATCCGCGAGGTCCGCTTCGACTGCGACCGCGACTGCGTGCTGCTGCGAGTGAAGCAGAACGTCGCCGCCTGCCACACCGGCTATTTCAGTTGCTTCAGCTGGCGTCTCGGCGACGACGGCCGGATCGTCGAGGAGGGCGAGAAGGTCTTCGATCCCGACGCGGTCTACAAGGATTCGAAATGAGCTTCCGCTACCGCGGCGGCGCGCTCCACTGCGAGGACGTTGCCGTCGACGCCCTCGTCGACGAGGTCGGCGCGCCGGTCTACGTCTATTCCAGGGCCGCGCTGCTGGACCGTTTCGCCGCCGTCCGCGATGCGTTCGCCGACGTCGAGACGACGGTCTGCTTCTCGGTCAAATGCTGCAGCAACACGCGCATCCTCGCGCTCCTGGCCCGGGCCGGCAGCGGCTTCGACATCGTCTCCGGCGGCGAGCTCTTCCGCGTGCTGAAGGCCGGGGGCGATCCGGCGAAGGCGGTCTTCGCCGGCGTGGCCAAGAGCGAGGCGGAGATCGCCTACGCCTTGCGCGAGCGCATCCGCCTCTTCAACGTCGAGAGCGAGGCCGAGCTCGCCCGCATCGACCGCATCGCCGGCGCAATGGGCACGACCGCGCCGGTGGCCCTGCGGCTGAATCCGGATATCGACGCCAAGACCCACGCCAAGACCACCACCGGCAAGAAGGAGAACAAGTTCGGCATCGACCTGGCGACCGCCGCGACGATCCTCGCCGAGGCCGGTTCGTACAGGCACCTCCGCTTCGCCGGCGTCGACATGCACCTGGGCAGCCCGATCAATACGCTCGAGCCCTACGCGCGTGGCCTGGAGAAGACCGTCGCGTTCCTGCGCGAGCATATCAACGACCATACGCCGATCGAAACCGTCGACGTCGGCGGCGGCTTCGGCCTGCTCTACCGCGACGAGGACGTGCCGTCCTTCGCCGATTACGCCGCCGCCATCGTCCCGCCGGTCGCGGCGCTCGGCGCGAAGCTGATCGTCGAGCCCGGCCGCAGCATCGCCGGCAACGCCGCGGTCCTCGTCGGCGAGGTCCAGTATGTCAAGGAGCATCCGCCCAAGACCTTCGTGCTGCTCGACGCGGGCATGAACGACCTGATCCGGCCGGCCATGTACGACGCCTACCACTTTCTCTGGCCGACGCGCACGCGGCATTCCCCGCAGGGTTGCCGCTTCGCCGAGACCCTCGCCGGTACGCGCGAGACATTAGGCGAACTCGTTCCCACCGACGTCTGCGGCCCGATCTGCGAATCGAGCGACGTCTTCGCCAAGGACCGGCCCCTGCCGCCCGTGGCGCAGGGCCAGCGCCTCGCGATCTTCTCCACCGGCGCCTACGGCTTCGCCATGAGCAGTCAGTACAACAGCCACCCGCGCCCCCCGGAGGTACTCGTCGACGGCGACACGTGGGAGGTAATCGGCCGGCGCGAGACGTATGAGGACCTGGTGGCACTGGAAACGTGAAGGAGGGAATGATGAACGTACTCGTCACCGGCGGCGCGGGGTATGTCGGCTCGCACGCGGTCGCCGCGTTGCGCCGCGCGGGGCATACGCCGGTCGTCATCGACACGCTGGAACTCGGGCACGCCGCGGCGGTACGCGGGGCCGAACTGGTGATCGGCAACATCGCCGACGAGGAACTCGTCGCGCGCGTGCTGGAGGAGTTCCGGATCGACTGCGTCATGCACTTCGCCGCCTACGCCGAGGTCGGTGAGAGCATGGCCGAACCGATGAAGTATTACGCCAACAACACCATGGCCACGCTGCGTCTGCTGGAGACGATGCTGCGCGGCGGCGTCACGCGCTTCGTCTTCAGCTCCACCGCCGCCACCTACGGCGAACCCGCGGCCATGCCCATCGACGAGGAAGCGCCCAAAGCGCCGATCAACGTCTACGGCCACAGCAAGCTGCAGACCGAGGAGACCTGCGCCTGGCTGAGCCGACAGGCCGATTTCCGTTACGTCGCCTTCCGCTACTTCAACGCCTGCGGCGCGCACCCGGAAGAACCCATCGGCGAGGCGCACGAGCCGGAGTCGCACCTGATCCCGCTGGTGCTGCGCGTGCCGCTGGGGCAGCGCGAATCGATCAGGATCTTCGGCACCGACTACCCCACGCCCGACGGCACCTGCGTGCGCGACTACATCCACGTCTCGGATCTCGCCGACGCGCACGTCAAGGGGATCGCGTATCTCGAACAGGGGGGGGAGTCCGGCGCGATGAACCTCGGCACCGGCAGCGGCTACTCGGTCCGGCAGATCATCGAGGTCGCGCGCGAGGTGACCGGCCACGCCATCCCCGCCGAGGAGGTGGCCCGGCGCCCGGGCGACCCGCCGGAGCTGGTGGCCGAGGCCGAGAAGGCGAAAACACTTCTGGGCTGGACGCCGGCGCGGAGCGACCTGAAGACCATCATTGCCAGCGCCTGGAAGTGGCACCGCGAACACCCGCGCGGCTACGCCGACTGATCACCGCCGCAACGAGCGGATCGCCCCGCGCATCTGCGCCCGGTCGACCTCGTGCACCTCGACGCGCCCGCCCAGGGGCGCCGGCAGCGTCAGCGTCAGCCGACCGCCGAGGTGCTCGCGGAACTGATCGAGTCCCCGGAAGACCGCCGGCTCGCCTTGCGGATCGTACTCGGTCAGCATCGGATGCCAGAGGTCGAAGCCCATCGCCTCGAGGCAGGCGCAGACCCGGCGCGCCGTCCCCGGCGGACAAAACGCCAGCCGCTCGGCATAGGTCGCGTCCGCGGCGATGCCGATGGCGACCGCCTCGCCGTGATTGACCGCGCCGGCGGTGCGCATCTCCAGCCAATGCGCGGCCCAGTGGCCGAAGTCCAACGGGCGGGCGCTGCCGGTCTCGAACGGATCGCCCGAGCCGCGCGTGTGCGCCGCGTGGAGTTGCGCGCAGCGCCAGACCGCCTCGGCCATCGCCTCCTCGTCGCGCCTGGCCAGCGCCGCGGCGGATTCCTCCAAATAAGCGAAGAACGCCGCGTCCTTGATGCAGGCCACCTTCACCGCCTCGCTGAGCCCCGCGCGCCACTCGCGCGCGCCGAGGGTGCGCAGGAAGTTCAGATCGCTCACCACTGCCCACGGCGGGGCGAAACAGCCGAGCATGTTCTTCTGCCCGCAGGCGTTGACCCCGTTCTTCACGCCGATGCCCGCGTCGTTCTGCGCCAGCACCGTCGTCGGCATGCGCACCAGCCGCACGCCCCGGTGGACCAGCGCCGCGGCCAGCCCTACCGCGTCGAGCATCGCCCCGCCACCGAGGGCGAGAAGATACGACTGGCGGTCGATGCGGTGCGCCGCGCAGAGGCCCGCCACCTGCTCGACGATCCCCAGGCCCTCCTTGGCCGCCTCGCCACCGGGAACGATCACGGGGTCGGCGACGGCGTCGATGCCGCCGATCGTCTCCAGCCGCCGGGCGATCATGGGCCAGAGCTTCGGCCACGCGTTCCACACGCCCGCGTCGATGGCCACCAGTACCCGCCGCACGAGGGTCTCGTCGTCCGTTTCGACACGGAACGCCTTCTCGAGCGTCGGGTTCTCCGGGTGGAAGACGTCGCGGGTATATAGCAGCGGAAACGAAAACGGCACCGTCACCGCCTGGTGGAAACACCGCTCGCGCGGCCAGGGCGTCGGGGAGAGCCCGCCCACCGGCTCGCGCTCTGCCTGTCGCTGCTCGTTCGGATCGCGCTCGGATCGCATGGTCATGGTCCTCGGGAAGCCTATTCCGCCTCGTTCTCCGCGTCTTCGGCCGGCACCTCGATGACTTCGAACCCCTCCGGCGGCTTCTCGTCTTCCTTCAATTCGATGACGACCTGCTGCGCCGGCGTCTCGGGAACGTCGAATTCGAAGCCGATCTCGTACGCGGCATAAGCCGGCAGCGCGCGCGCGCGCATCGTCACGGCGACGGATTTGTCCTTGGGCAGCGCCTCCTGCACCGCATGCTTGAAGTGCGCCACCTCCTTCCCGGCTTTGTCATAGAGCCAGAAGAGCACGGTGAACGATCCCGGCGGCAGGTCCGCCTCCTTGTTGGTCACCTTGAAGGCGATGACGGCATTGCCGTCCTTCGTCGCCGTGGTCTTCATGTCGTGGATGCGGATGGTCTCGTCGCCGCCTTCGTAACCGTCGAGCGTCAGCGACGCGCCGCCGACCTCGGGAAAGTCCGCCGAGAGGGCGATCGCGTAGCCGACGAACTCCGGCGCCTTTTTGAGCTTGATTTTCTCGTAGACCTTCGTCTCGCCCGGCGGGATCTCCCCTTCCTCGAGAACCACCGCCATCGTCTCGGTCCTGCCGGCGGCATTCCCGTCCTTCTTCGTTTTCTTGCGCGGCTTGCGCCCGGACGCCCGGCCCGACTTCTCCGGCAGCTTGAAGGTGATCGTCACCGTCGGTCTCTTCGCCGCCAAACCGCCGATGTTGCGCACGCGGCAGGTCAGCGTCGGCGTGCCGCCGCGTACCGGGGCGTCGATCTCGTGCGACAGCAGACGCACCCCGTGCGCGCCCTCGGCGGTGTCGATCACCAGCGGCGTCGGCTTGGTGAAGTCGGGCGAGGTGAATTCCTCCTTCACGTCCTTGCCGTCGACGCGGAAGGTAATCAGCACCTGCAACTCGGAGAACTGCACGCCTTTCTCGATGACGAACGGCTTGGCCTCGGTCTTGCCCGGGGCGAGACTGCCGAAGCGAAGCCGCTTGCTCTCGTCGATGCGCTTCCCGGCCGGGTCGAGGATTATGACCACCGCTTCGACGTTCGCCAGCGTCTCGCTGCCGACGTTCTTCAGCGGAAGCTTCCCCTGGATGAAGTGCGCCTTCTTCACCGTCTTCCAGATGCGCGCCAGCTCATAGCCCTCGCCGATCTCCAGGTGCCCCGCCGCCGCGGCCGTGCCCGCGAAGAGCAGCAAGGCCAAACCGAGAAGGGCGAATCGTATTCCCCTGTACATCATGGTCTTGCTCCCGGCAATCATCGTCGTTGCGCCAGTTCCTCGAGATACTTTGCCACCCCCGCCAGCCGCTCCGGCGGCACCTCGGCCTCGTACAGGACCAGCTCGCGCCACGCCGAGGGGTTTTCCCGTCCACCGGGGATTGGCTCCGCCCCGCCCTGCCGCGCCAGGATCGCCCGCGCGCGCCGCAGCAGGTGTTCGGCCTGCGCCAGCGCCTCGCCCTCGACGGCGCCACGGTCCCCGCCGCGTTCGCGCGCATCTTCCAGCGCCGACGCGAGCTTATCCGCCTGCTCGCGCAGGGCTTTCTCCACCGCCGGCGGCACCGGCCCGGACTGCTCGAGCGCCTCCATCGCCGTCTGCAACTCCAGCGAAAGCTCTCCGATCGCCTCTGCGTCCTGCGGCAGGTCGACCGGCCGCATCCGGCCGCGTTCATCGGCGGACTTCCGCACCGCCTCCGGCGTCAGTAGCAGTATACTGCACAAGAGCGCCGCCGGCACCAGCGCGTACCACGCCCGCTCGGGCACTAGCGGCCCGGTGGCGCGCACCGGGTCGGCCTGCGGCGCATGCGCCTGTAACTCGTCCACGAACGCCGGCGTAAACGGGTTCTCCGCGCGCTCGGGATGCTCCAACAATCCCGCCAGCGAGACGTGCCGCTCCCGGCTCTGCAGGGCCGTATCGAGCGCCAATCCCGCCTGGCTGAGCGAGGTCCGTTTGATCCATCCGTTTTTGATGCAGGCGGCAAAACCGCCGGCGACGCCGCCGACGAGAAGGCTCCACAGCGGCAGCAGATTCATTGCCCAGGAGAAAGCGAAAAGGCATGACCCCGCGCCCGCGCCGAGGAGAAATTCCCCCAGCCAGCCCAACCGGTAGCGCCACTGCAGGCGCCGGCAGGTCCGGTACAGCAGCGCGGCAGCGGGCGATTGTCGTAACTTCTTCTCCATCATGCCTTATCAACGTCCTTCGAGCAGCAAAGGTTCACCGTGAACCATTTTGCCCCAAACCGCGCTGAATAAAAACGAAAACCCGGATCGCGGTCGAGGTGGAAATTCGACCGCGAAAATACACGACATGTAGACCGAGGAAAAACATGGCTCGGATTTGACAGCACAATATCTTGGTATATAGTAAGTTAAGAGATATATCGGCACGAATCGCCATGTCTTTTTTTGCGAGGGGGAACGATGCAAAACATACCCACTGTCGCCTATAACCACTTTGAAGTACAAGGCAATACACTGACCGCCAGCGTCGACTTGTTATGGGAATACCACTCCGAGTTCCGCGACTGCTGCAACGCCTTGATCCAATCCGAAGCCGAGGAAATCGTGATCGACCTCTCTTCTTCTGGATTTATTTTCAGCACCTATATCGGGACGATCGGCTCGATTATCTTCCTGGCGACCGAGAACGGAAAACAACTGACCATCCGCGTCTCCCGCGAGTTGTCCTGGCTCTTCGAAGCGACCGGCATCCCCCGGATCGTTAAGCTTGAAATCGCCAACTGACAACACGTTAAGCTCGGCGAGCAAAGAATTGAACGCATCGCCGTCGAGCAGGGCTTTGACCTTGCGATTGCCTCTTTGTTTGGTATAATCTGTCATTTCCATTTACCGCAACGTAATCGCGATATCCCGCAACGGCTTAGGCGCAAAGGAAAACCATGAAAATCAGCGTTGCCGCCAGACATTTCGACGCTACCGAAGCCACCAAGGCGTATGCCCGGGACAAACTCGGGAAGAACGACCGCTACTTCAACGGCGTCCAGCATGTCGAGATCGTCCTCAAGCAGGAAGACCGCAAGTACCACTGCGAAGCGATCGTGCACGTGCGCAACCACGACGCCCTGGTGGTCGACGTCGCCCGTGACGACCTGCACGAAGCCATCGATCTGGCGGCCGACAAGTGCGCCCGGCAACTGCGCCGCATGAAAGAGAAACTGACCGGCCGCCGCCGGGAAAGCACCGCCATCGCCAACCCGGAGGCGACGGACAACGCCGAATAGTCGGAGGAGTACGCTGACGAGCATGCAATTTCGAGACATCATCAACCCCCGTTCCATCGTGGGCGACCTGATCGCGACGGAGAAACAGGACGCGCTGGTGGAGATGACCGATGCGCTGATCGAGAGCGGCTGTCTCTCGGGCGAACTGCGCCAGAGCGTCCTCCAGGCCCTCATCGACCGGGAAAATCTCGGCAGCACCGGCGTCGGCGGCGGCATCGCCATTCCGCACGCCAAGCACCCGGCGATCAAGCGGCTCATCGCGCTCTTCGCCCGCAGCCGCGAAGGCGTGGAATTCGAGGCGCTGGACAGCCAGCCGGTCCACCTCTTCTTTCTGCTGCTCTCCAACCAGGAGTCCGCGCCGCAGCACCTCGAGGCGCTGGCCTACGTGAGCAAGAACCTGCGCGACGATATCTTCCGCAGATTCCTGTTGAAGGCGCGGGACGAGAAGGAGATCTTCGAACTCCTGGAGGAGGCCGACCAGAAGGCGCTGAGCGGGGGATAACGCCAGATGGGACGGTGGCGCTGGCTGAGCTTCGGCCTGCACTTGAAGCGCTATGTTTTCCTTATCTGCCTGGGCATCTTCCTGCTGATCCTGGGCGCCATGGCCGTGGGGGTGGGGCTCTTCATGGTCGGTTCGGCACGGGCCAACCTGCCGGTCAACCCCTACGGGCTCGGCGGACTGCTGATCGTTCTCGGCGGCACGCTCATCACCGTCGGCGTGTATCGCCTGATGCGCCGCATCGAGAAACTGCTCAAGCGCCGCGACGAACCCCGCGGTCTGGCCGAGCTGGCGTATCTGCACAACCGGCTCGAGCAGGGACCGCGCATCGTCTGCCTGGGCGGCGGCACGGGGCTGAGTACGCTGCTCTCGGGGCTGCGCGACTACAGCAGCGCGATCACCGCCATCGTCAGCGTCGCCGACGACGGCGGCAGTTCCGGACGTCTGCGCCACGACTTCGACATCCTGCCGCCCGGCGACATCCGTAACTGCCTCATCGCCCTGGCCGACTCGGGCCCGGTGATGGCGGAGTTGATGCAGTACCGTTTCGAGGAAGGCGAACTCAGCGGACACGCGTTCGGCAACCTGTTCATCACGGTGCTGGCGCGCATCCGCGGCAACTTCGGCCTGGCCGTGCGCGAGGCGAACCGGATCCTGAACGTCCGCGGCCAGGTGCTGCCGGCGACGCTGGAACGGGCCATGCTCGTGGCCACGCACCCCGACGGCTCAAAGACCACCGGGCAGCGCCTCATCGCCCGGTGCGGCAAGGAGATCGCCGAGCTGAGCCTGAAGCCCGCGCCGGGGCAGCCGCCGGAGGACGTACTGGAGAATATCGGCAACGCGGACCTGATCGTGATCGGCCCGGGAAGCGTCTATACCAGCATCCTGCCGAATCTGCTCAGCGAGATGACGGTCAAGGCGATCTCGCAGAGCCGCGCGAAAGTGGTCTACGTGCTCAACACCATGGGACAGGTCGGGGAGACGGCGGATTTCTCCGCCAGCGACCACGTGAACACGATCCTGCGGCACGCGCCGGGCCTGCGGATCGACAGCGTGATCATCAACCAGTACCGCCCCTCCCCCGCGCGCCTTGAACCGCTGGAGGCCCGGGGCGCCCGGCTGGTGGAGTACGACCGCGAGGAGTTGGCCCGCTTCCGGATGCGGGTGCTGCTGCGCGACGTCATCCACCTGGACGACCCGCGGCGGCACGACCCGGCGAAGCTGGCCGCGGCAGTGATGGAAGCGTATCAGCCCGACTGAGCCGCCGAAGCGGCGACGCGGAACAACAGGACGGATCGATGGAACTGCAGTCGGAAGTCATGCTCGGCAACAAGTACGGCCTGCACGCACGGCCGGCGGCGATGTTCGTCGAGACGTGCAACCGCTTTCGCTGCGACATCCACGTGGTCAAGGACGGCAAGCGCGTGGAGGGCAAGAACATCCTCGACATCATGACCCTCGGCGCCGATGCCGGCAGCATCCTGACCATCCACGCCAACGGCGCCGACGCCGAGGACGCCGTCAAGGCCATCACCGAACTCGTCCACACCAACTTCGGCGAAGACTAAGGACCCGTTAAGCAATAAGATCGGAATTCCTGAATTACTAATCGCGCCATCAAATACATTGCGCACGCGGTGGCCGAAGAAGCAGTAAATCAGGCATTATCGACGGGTTGCCTGCAAGGTATTTTTAGGCGCGGTTAGTAATTGTGGACTTGTTCATATATATCTTTGGACTTCCTCAACTTGGGGCGGAGAGACGGTCGATAGATTATGCATGGACCTCTCCTGGTACGAAATCCGGGGGCCTCTCGACCCCGCCAGCGCGCCGTGGCTCCACGACCAACGCTGGCAAGCCATGCTTCGGGACGTCCTCGCCCTTTGCGACGAAAAAGTGAAGACAGATCGCGGGGCTCCTCTCCCTCTGCCTCGGGCATGGAGGACAAGCCCAACTCGCCCGCATCACCTCGCTCTGCGAGGAGACCATCTCCCGCGGATACAAGGAACTCCTCGGCGTTCTTCCTGCGCCCCCGCCCGGCCGAATTCCGGCGCGGACAACCGTTTCGGTCGCAAAGGCGAAAAGGCGGGGCAATCCGGATTCGGCAGCCGCTTCAAACAAGACGATTCCGAACGCGGCGGTCTGCGCGCCAAGACCGAGAACCTGCGCGCGGGCGGAAGCGAGAAGGGCGCGCTCCAGCGCTCGCGCGACTCCATGCGCGGCCAGTCCGAAAACCGCTTTCCGAATACCCGCAAAACGCCCAACAGCTCGCTCTGGGAAACCGCCAAGAGCAAACGATCCTATCGCGACAACGCGGACTTTCTCGGCAACACCGGATTCGGCAAGAGCAGCTACAGCAACTCCAGTCGGTCGACGCCTTCGCGCTCAAGCCGCAGCACCCCCAGCCGTTCCGGCGGCGTGGGCGGCGGTCGACGCAGCCGGCGGTGAGGGAGAAGCCGCGGGAGTCCGCGGCTTTTCGTCCCACTTCGCGCTTGACCTTCGGCAGGTCGATATGGTTTAACAGGATCGTCAGCGGTGCAGAAAATCTCGTGAAGGAGAGGCCATGCGTGAGCAGCGCGGTTCCATCCGTATCCTGTCGGAGCTTCCCTGTTACTTCAAGAAGTCGCCCAAAGCCGAATCCACCATCTGCAACATCTCCGTCACCGGCGCCATGATCGTGACCAACAACGCCATCCACGAGGACGACCGCGTCAAATTGAAGATCGTCTTCCCCGACGAGCACGCCATCTCGCTCTCGGCGGTGGTGCGCTGGGTCGAGGGCGTCCGCCCGCAGCAGGCCGGCGTCGAGTTCTCCAAGATCGCCGAGGAAGACCGGGGCTATTTGAACGATTTCGTCGTCGCGCGGCTCGAAGAGAAGGATCCCGCAGGCCAGGCGTAAGGGCCGGGCGCGCATCGCTTCTTCACTCCTCCTCACGATCTTCTAACGCGCGCCTGTATTGCGCTGCCGGCGCGCTTGCGCTAGCATGGCCCCAACCCGTATCGGAGAAGGAAGCGGCATGGCCAAGATCAAGCGCGTCGCCAGCGTCCACGCATTGGGCTCGGAGCAGAACGAGATCACCGCCACCGAATGGCACGGCGGCGAGGGATTCGACCTCTGGGTCTCCGACTGCGTCATCCCGGTCTGCTGGGAGGACTGGAGCACCATCGGCAACGTCGTCTCGCTGCTCGACGCCGAGCGCCAGAAAAGCAACGGCAAGAACGACAGCTAATCCTTTCCCTCGCACTGGCGCCGCTTGGCGGCCTGGTAGCGGGCGATCGCCTCCTCGGCCGAGGCCGCTTTGTCGTCGCCGAAGACGTGCGGATGACGCGCGACCATCTTCGCCAGATGTTTCTCGATCACGGCCGTGCCGGCGAAACGTCCCTCGTCCTCGGCCAATGTCAGCATGAACAGCAGGTTCCAGAGCACGTCGCCGAACTCCTCGGCCACGGCCGCGTCGTCGCCGCTGCGAATCGCTTCGGCCAGTTCCTCCGTCTCCTCCCGGAGCGGTTCGATCATGCTCGGCAGCGTCTGCTCGGCGTCCCACGGGCAACCGTCATCCGGGTCGCGCAGGCGCCTGATCATCGCTAGCAGCGGATCGAGATTCATGACGGGCAATCCTCGTTCGCGGAAAATAGATGCCGGTGTTCCGGGTGTCGCTTCAGCCCCGCCTCCTCGACCGTCCCGGGCGTCAGCCCTTCCAGATAGAGCCATCCGTCCGGTCGCGCCACCGCACGCAGATTCGCGATAATCGCGAGCTGCCCGCGTGCGTCGTAGTACTGCAGCACATGGTTGCAGACGATGTAATCGAAGCGATGCCGACGCGGACGTTTGCGGATATCGAAGACGCCGAGGCGGACCTTCCCGCGCAGCGCCGGGTCGATATGGAGCCGTCGCCGCTGCTCCGTCACGAACCGCGCAATCAGGCCGCGCAGCGGATGCCCGTCGTACCGTTTCAACGGTCCCGAGTAGACGCCAACCCTGGCGGAGCGGATATGATCGGCGTTTATGTCGGTGCCGAAGACCTGGTAGTGCGGGCGGCGTTTGCGGCGCAGAAATTCGGCCTCGACCAGCATGGCCAGCGAATAGGCCTCTTCCCCGGTGGAGCAGCCGGCGCTCCAGATCAGAAACGGCCGCGTGGTGGTCTGGGCGAAGTAGCCCGGCAGGGCCACGGTGCGCAGTCCCTTGAAGAGGGGGGGGTTCCGGAACAACAGCGTCGCCGTGGTGGCCTTGGCCTGCGTCTTGTCGCAGAAGACCGTTTCGGGCCGCTCGCCGTCGGCTATGGGATTCAGCGCCCGCGAGGAAACGGCTGTCCGGTTTTCGCGCTGCGTGGCCATGACACTATCCTAACCGCGTCCGGTCCGGGGTCAAGCCGCCGGATCGTGGACACAGACGGCGGATTCGCGTACACTGCAAGATACTCAGCAAGAACCATTCCCCTTGGAGAGGATTCCCTTGCAACTCGTCGTCGATCTGCACAGTCATTCCGGGCATGCCGGTGGCGTCGGCAACATCGCACTGCCGGACGTCGCCGCGACGATGCGCAGGAAGGGTATCGACGTCTACGGCACCGGCGACTGCCTGCAGCCCGAGTGGCGCGCGGCGCTGGAGAAGGATCTGGCCGAGCGCGAGCCGGGGCTCTTCTCAATCGACGCGCCGGGCGCGGCCGAGACGCGATTCCTGCTGCAGACGGAGATCATCATCACCGCAGACGTGCCGTGCGGCGGCCGCAAAGGCGTGCATGTCGTCCTGCTGCTGCCGTCGTTCAAGGCCGCGGAGCGGGCCTACGATCTGCTCGCAGGCTGGGGCGTCAAGCTCGGCATGGGCCGGCCGTTCCTGAAATGCGCCGACGCCGCGGACGTGGCCGAGAAGTGTTATGCGCTGCAGAAGGTCGACGAATACCTGCTGCCGGTTCCCGCGCACGTCCTGACGCCGCAGGGCATCTACGGCTCCGACCGCCCCGTCGAGCGGATGAGCGATTTCTTCGGCGAATTCACCGAAGAGATCAAGGTGATCGAGACCGGGCTCTCGGCAGACCCGCTGATCCTGGCGCTGATTCCGGAACTCGACTCGCGGACGCTGCTCAGCAATTCCGACTGCCACTCGGCGGCGCTGAACCGCGTGGGACGCGAATTCACAGCACTCGAGGTCGACCGACGCGGCTATGTGGCGATTATCGAGGCGCTGCTCGATGGACGCGTCAACCACACCGCCGAATTCACCCCGGCCGAGGGGCGATACTTCCTCACCGGCCACCGCGCCGGCAGCAAGAACCACGGGCCCGGAGACTACTGCTACTTCTCCCCGGACAAGGCCCCGGCCGACGGCATCTGCCCGCTCTGCGGCAAGCCGCTGACCATCGGCGTGCTGCAGCGCGCGCTGGCGCTCTCGGTGCTGCAGGGCGAACCGCGGACGCTCGAGGAAGTCACCCCGGCACAACAGGCGCTTTACCTGGTGCCGCTGGTGGAGGTCATCGCCGCCGGGCTGGGCGTCAAAAGCGTCTCGTCGAAGAAAGTGCTCAAACTCTTCGACGCCATCCTTACGGTCACCGGCACCGAGGCCGCGCTCTGGCAGCGCCCAGCCGACAAGATCGAGCGCGAACTCGCTGATGTCGTACCGTCCGGCGTGCTCGACGCGCTGATGGCGGTGGCCCGGGACGAGTTCACCTTCGAACCCCTCGGCTACGACGGCAGTTACGGCGAACTGATTCTGGGCAGGCGGGGCGCGTGGTTCGGGCATTCCGTGGTGCAACGAGAGTGATCCGTTTACGCATCTGCGCTACGCCTTATTTGTAATCGTCCATACATATTACACTTTTATTGGGTACTTGACAAAGCGCATGCGGGCGCCATAATGCCTCCATCCAACGCGGCAAACCACTGTCGCAAAACATGTTAGGGCATCATTAGGACGCGCCTCATGGATTCAATTCAACGTCGCCCGTCCAACACCGTCTTTCTCGAACGCACCCCCGAAACCAGCGGCTTCTCCGGCAACGAGATGAGCGCACTCTCCCATATCGAGGAAGAGGTGGGCAAGGGCGTCGGTCTCGAGGAGGTGCTCGACGTGGTCTGGGAGGAGACCGAGAGCCTCCTGCCACGCGACCGCATGGGCCTCGCGTTTCTGGAAGACAACTGCCAGCGACTGGTCGCCTACGCCTGCCACGCCGACTACGAAGACGTCTGCCTCGGCCCCGGCTATGCCGCGGGACTGGGCGATTCGAGCCTGCAGTCGATGCTCAAGACCGGCGAGATCCGTTTCGTCCGCTCGCTGAAGGACTACCTCGAAACCCACCCGGAGTCGGAGTCGACGGAACTCCTGATCCGCGAGGGGGTGGCCTCCAACATCACCCTGCCGCTGCTGGTGGATGACAGACCGGTGGGCTTTCTCTTCTTCTCGAGCCGCCGGGAAGGCGCGTTCACCGAACGCCACGGGCGGCTGCTGCGCGCGGTGCTCAGCCATATCGCCCAGGCTATCGAGAAAGCCTGGATCATCAAGCAACTTCAGAACGCCAAGGACAATTACTTTTCCACTCTCGGCTTCGTCGCCCATGAGATGAAAAGCCCGCTCGGCTCCATTCTCGGCCAGATCGAGATCTATTTGAAAGGCTATCTCGGCCAGGTCGATCCGGTGGCGGCAACGACCTTCGAGCGCATTCAGCGCTCGGCGGAATACCTGCGCGACGTGGTGCAGAACTACCTCAACCTGACGCGACTGGAAAAGGGCGAGATGGATTGCGAGATCAAGCCTGACGTCCGTCTGAAAGAGAACTTGATCGATTTCGCCCTCGACGTCGTCCACCCCCATGCCGAGGTCAAGAACTGCACCTTTCAGCTCGAACTGCCCAGCGAGGAGATTCTCATTCCCGCGGACAAGGACCTGATGCGCATCGTCATGGTCAACCTTATCGACAATGCCATCAAGTACGGCTACGAGGACGGTACCGTACAGATCCGCGCGGGGGTGGTCGCGGGCAAGCTGGGACTCTCCGTGCGCAACGAAGGCGTGGGCTTCACCGAAGAAGAAGGCCAGCGGCTCTTCCGCCGCTTCTCGCGCCTGAAACAGAAAGGCACCGAGAAGGAACGCGGCACCGGCTTGGGGCTGTATCTCTCCTGGTGGATCATTCAGCAGCATGGCGGCCGCATCCGCGCCGACAGCGAACCGCGGAAGTGGGCGGAGTTCACTGTTGTGCTGCCGCATGCGAAGATTCTGGATGCCTCCGGCCCCGCCAAAACGCATTCGCATTGACCGCACATAATTTTACACGCTTGAAGTAAACTCCAATGTTGATTAGAATTTATAGAGAAAAGCTTGACTCCTTAGCCGCAAGAGACGAAGCTAGAGATACAGGTTTTCGCGTATCTGTATCATGGGAAAGATTGCATGAGCGATCCCACCAAGCCCCCGCCGCCGGCCCTGAATGTCTCGGTAATGAAGGCCCAGCGCGTCGCGGTCCTCTTCCCCAGCGGCACCCTGCACCGCGAAGGGACCGAGACGCTCCTAAAAATTGTCGACCAGGTGGCGTCGAAAATGGCGAGCACCGTTGTAGTTTCTTTCTCGGAGGTAACCGGACTGTTGAGCGAAGGCATCCGTCTGCTCATCACCATCCGCGACTGCGTCGACGAGAGCGGCAAGAAATTCTATATCACCGATCTCTCGCACGACATGCAATATACACTCAAGATCACCAACCTGTTGGAATTTCTCAACCACGTGAAGACACTCGACGAGATCCTCGAATCGGAAGAGACGAGCCGACGCGAACTGCGCGAGATCCCTATCCGCATGCGAACCACCGAGATCATCACCTCGCCCACCCCCAAGCCACGGCTCAGGCAAGACCAGCCGGAGGTCTCGGAGCAAGATCCGGCGCAGAGCCAGTCGATGGATGCGTTCAAGAACGCCGGCGGAACGCGTCTTGTCCAACGAGATACGCAAGTGATTCCGCCGCCAACGCCGCCTGCCGAAACGCCGGCGTCGACGGCCGCGGAACAACCGGCAGAACCCGCCCCCGCGGCCCCGCCACCCGCACCGCCGGAGGAGCGGCCCGATCTTTCGCGGGCGGAACTGCGCGAAGCGATCCACGCCTACGTTCCCGGACGACTGCCGGTATCGATCGTCAATTACTTTCTCAAATCGCAGCGTGCCGCCACCAGTGTTCTCGCGCTCTGCACCGAGATCGGCGAAAGCGAGCGTTCGATGCGCAAAGCGGTAGAGGATCTGGCCGCCCGCGGCATTCTGCAGGCGGAGGACGCCGACCGTTACTCCTACCGTCCCGAGCCGGCGGTCGACGCGAAGATCCGGAATGTCGTCAAGCAATACACCACTCCCCGCACCCGCAGCATGGTCCTCTCGATGCTGCTGGCGACCGAACCGAAATAGCCACAGAAAATCAGGTGAAGGGCCACTCCGGCTGGTATTCGCGGGTGACGTTGCGCAGATAGGCGACCACCTCGCGCGCGGAGTTGTACTTCAACGCGTTCTCGGCGACTTCGCGAGCGGTTTCCATGCTGACCGAGCGAACGAGTTTCTTCACCTCCGGGATCAGCGGCGGGCTGACCGAGAAAGACTTCAGCCCCATTCCCAGAAGCATGAGCACGTACGTCGGATCGCCCGCCATCTCGCCACAGAGGCTGGTGGGAATGTTGTTGGCGTTGCCGTAGTCGATGATCCGCTGGATCAGCTTCAGCACGCCCGGGTGGGCTGGCCGGTAGAGGTCTGCGACGTGCTCGTTGGTCCGATCGACGGCGAGGACGTACTGCGTAAGGTCGTTTGTGCCGATGCTGAAGAAGTCGCAGATATCGCCGAAATGCTCGATCGTCAAGGCGACGGAAGGGACTTCGACCATGATGCCGATGGGGATGTCCGCATCGTACGGCTGGCCTTCCTCGGCGAGTTGCTCTTGAACCTCGGCGACCATCTCGCGCACCCGGATCACCTCCTCGCGACAGATGACCATGGGGATCATCAAGCGCACCTTTCCCGCGGAACTGGCGCGACAGATGGCGCGGAGTTGCTGGCGGAAGATCTTCGGATTCTGGAGGCAGTAGCGTATGGCGCGGCAGCCGAGAACGGGGTTGCGTTCATGGAGAAGGGTCGAGTCGGCGTTGCCGAACTGCATCTCGGCCTGAAAAAACTTGTCCGCGCCCAAATCCAAGGTGCGAATGGACACCGGGCGATCGCCCATGCTGGAAACGGCTTTCTGATAGGCCGCATAATGCGCGTCCTCGTCGGGTTCGCTGTCGGACTCGATGTAGAGAAACTCGGTACGATAGAGGCCGA
This sequence comes from uncultured Planctomycetaceae bacterium, assembly GCA_964457365.1. Lineage (GTDB taxonomy): Bacteria > Planctomycetota > SZUA-567 > SZUA-567 > SZUA-567 > CAYWFP01. Next base: position 5,330 of record CAYWFP010000055.1, on the reverse strand, counting down.
TCCCCTCCCCGCCGAAGTGGAGCACGGTGTCTATTTCGCGCGGGAACTCGATATTGGCCACCGCCGAGACACGCCGTCCGTCGGTGGTGATCGCGGGCAGATCCTTCTCCTCGATCAGCGATTCCTCGAAGATGGTGAAGTCCGAGACCAGTCGCCGGTAGGTCTCGAGCGTCTTGTCGTCGGGGTTGAGCACCACCACGCCGCGGTTGCCGTCGATGATGAGCATATCGCCGCTGGAGACGTCGGTGGAGACCGTGCCCAGGCCGACCACCGCCGGCAATTCGCGCGCGCGCGCGACGATAGCCGTGTGGCCGGTCATACCGCCGACGTCGGTGGCGAAGCCGATGACGCGGTCCTTGTCCAGCGACGCCGTCTGGCTCGGCGTCAGGTCGTGCGCCACGAGCACCACCTGCCGGTCGATCTGCTTGAGTTCCTCCTTGCGCGTGCCCAAGAGCGCCTGCAGCAGACGCCGCTCGATGTCGTGCAGGTCGCTTATACGCTGGGCGATGTAGGAATCCTCCACCTTGTGGAAGAGTTTCTCATACTTGCGCAGACTACGGCTGACGGCGTACTCCGCGGTGAAGCGATTCTTGTTGATGCGGTTGAGCACTTCGGTGTGCAACGACTTGTCCGATAAGATCATGACGTGCGCGTCGAAGATCGGCACGGCCTCGTTGCCGATCTCCTCGGCGCGGACGCGCTCCTGCAGCACGCGGATATCGCGCTTGGCCTTCTCCACCGCGGCGTAAAAACGCTGCACCTCGCGCTCGATCTCCTCGTGCGTGATGAAGCGCCGGGGAATGACCGACTCCTCGCTGTCGAGGATGAACGCCTCACCGATGGCGAAGCCGGGAGAAACCGGGATGCCTTTGAGGATTTCCATCGCCGTGCGCGTCGCCTTTCGCGTAGTGGATTGTGATGGCGATTCATCCTACTCGCCGGGCCCGCCAAGTCAATCGGATTTTGGGCGTGCGGCCCCACGACTCCGTGGTCTTGACTTGTGCTCCGCCATTGCTTAGGGTCTGTCTGAAAACCCTGGCGAGCCGAATGGACCGACCCGGGGTTGACGGATTCGAGGCGCGCCAGCCCGTGCCGGGCTGGCAATCCGCCTGTGTCTGCGGCAATGGCGCCAACGATAGCAGCCGCTCGCGGAGAAATGGGAATGTCTTCCGCGCCGACACGGCGCGAGGCCCTTCGAGGAAGACGGCCGCCGGCTTTCAGGCAGAACCCGGGGCGAGAGGGTTCGTCGGAGCACGCCATGAAGAAGGTCTGTATCTATTCCGACGGCGCCTGCAGCGGCAATCCCGGCCCGGGCGGCTGGGGCGCGATCCTGGTCTGCCGGCACCCCCCTGCGCGCAAGGAGATCAATGGCGGTGAAGCGTCGACCACAAACAACCGGATGGAACTGACCGCCATCCTGCAAGCGCTGGCGTGCCTGCAGGAACCGTGTTCAGTCATCGTTACTACCGACAGCCAGTACGTCGCCAATGCCTTCACCAAGGGGTGGCTGGCGCGCTGGCAACAAAACGGCTGGCGTACGGCGAATAAACAACCGGTGAAAAACCGAGAACTATGGCAGGAATTGGTCGAACTTTCAGCCCCACACGACGTTCATTGGGTATGGGTCAAGGGACATGCCGGCCATCCCGAGAACGAACGTGCCGACGCCTTGGCCGTTGCCGCCCGCGAGGCGGTGGCGGGCTGATCCAGAAGGAAGCCTGTCCGATAACCCTTCTGTCGCGGCAATCCTGGTCGGAAAGTTTGTGCCTTGCAGCAAAATGATGCCGATGAACCGAGTAAATGAATAGCGGACCGCTCTGCGGCCGTCCTGCGGGTCATTGCTCGCGGGCAGTTAAGGCTCCGCGCCCTTAGGATTCCGGAGGATGCGCAATCATGTCAAGATCCGCCTCTGTCGGCTTTTGGATCGCCATCGTTTTCCTGGCGATCATCGCGACCGTCTGCATCGGGCTCTATTTCTACCAGTACTCCGAAGAACGCCTTCTCTATTCCCGAGCGGCGAGCGAATCCCCCCAGATGATCGTCCAGCGATGGTCGAACCGGCATGTCGAACGTCTGATTGAAAGCCGCAAACGCCTCGAAGTTGCTTACGACGATATCCGCACCAAAGACCTCGTCGCCGCCCGCGACAACCTGCGCAAGCTGCAGATGGACGCGGCGAAGTTCATTCGGCTCCAGGACGATATGGAGTTGCGCAAGCAGATGGCCGCCAAAAACAGCGAGATCATCGATGCAGCCATGCGCGCGCTCGAACGCGAAAACGACAGGGCGAGAACCGCAGTCGACGAAAATCTCGAACGCATGCGTGATCGATACAAACGGCTGGCGCTTGAATTCAATCAACAACAGGAACGCTCGTCCATTCAGAGCGGCAAGCACAAGGAGAGGCACGATTCGATTATCGAAACGGCGCTTCGCCGCATCCGCGAACTGGAACTCCAGAACGATGTCCTGCGCGATGCCATCAAGAAAGTGGTCGCCGCTCCCGCCCGCGAAGCGCTCCAACTCGAACAGTACGACGGCCGCATCATCCGTGTCGATCCGAACGCGCGTTTCGTCGCCATCGACCTGGGCCTCGTCCACGGGATCAAGCGCGGGATGCGCTTCGAGGTCATCCGCTGGCGCCTGAACAAATGGCAGCAAGTCGGCGCCATCGTCGTTACCAAGGTCGGACCGGCAAGCAGTATCGCCACGATCGCCTACTCGATCACCCAGCGAAAGATCGACACCCGCACCGGTTATGTCGCGCCGAATCCCGAGCAACGCTACAGTCCGTACGCCACGCGCACCACCGAAGAGGGCCGCGACAAGGTCCTTCACCTCCTGCCCGCCGGCACCGAGGTCGAGTCAACGATGAACGAGTTCAACCCGATCATCGTCGGCGACAATATCACCAATCCCTTCTTCCGCGAGAAGGAAAGCCTGAAATTCGTTCTCTGCGGCGACTCCGTAAAGTATCCCGGGGTGCCGCTCTCCAGGAAGTTTTACGACATGCAGTACCCGCCTGACTACCAGGGCATCAAACCGCCGTATCCGCATTATCTGCCCGATGTAATCCGCCAGTGCAACGGCGTTGTCCAACAAGAGATCGACGCCGAGACCGACGCGCTCATCATCGGCCGTATTCCCGACGCCAGTCGCATGAGCGCCGACAGGGAGCGAGCAGAAGTGATCAAGCGCTACATCGCCATGCACGACACCGCCAAGCGTTACGGCGTGCCGATACTGTACGAGGTGCATATGTTCGAATTCCTGCGCGATTGAACGTTATCGCCGGGAAATCGCCGAGGAGAAATTCTCATGTCAGAAGCTGCCGCCTATTGGTGCGTTATCGCCCTCTTCGCCATGATCGCCGTTTCGTTCGGCGCCATGTATTACAGCGAAAACGACGAGTTCCAGCGCCTCCGCGAAGACCTCCGCACCGGTGATCTGCAGATGTGGATGAAACCGCGCGCGCAACAGGGTTTCGGCAACGATCACGTCGTCAAGCTCAAAGATCGTGTCGTCTTTATCTCCGGCGCCGAACCCCCGGACTTCAACGTCCCCGAGGATGCGATCACCGTGGACAAAGGCGTCATCGGCCAGATCAAACGCGAAATTACCAGTCTCGGCGAGCAGGCAGATGCCGTGCAGCAGGATATCGATTTATACAAGAAGCAATACGAATCCAGTTCCAACGATCGCCTGGAAACACGCAACCAGATCGGCACGATGCTCCTGAAAATGGAAGCTCTGCGTCAACAGATCGAGAGCAACCGCGGCGCCGCCAACGTGCCCATCGAGGCCGAGTACAAGAAGCAGCTCAAGCTCTCCCAGGAGAATCGCGAGTCCGCCGACAAAGCGCGCGACAAAGAGGTTGAACTGCAGATGCAGGAACATGCCCTCATCGCCGACGCCTACGACAAGATCCTCCTGCTCCAGGAGGACAACAAAATGCTGCACAAAGCCATCGCGAAGAAAGTCGAAGCGGTCCGCTATCGCCAGCAGACGATGGAACAGGAGCAATACGACGGCGAGGTTATCTCGGTGGACCCTGTCATGAAATTCGTTGCCGTCGATATCGGTCTCAAACACAACGTCCACCGCGGGATGCGCTTCGATGTCATCCGCAACCGTTTCGGCAAGTGGGACTACATGGGCGTTATCGAGTTGCGCGAAGTCAAGGAAACGTCCAGCTACGCCGTTATTCTCGATACCGTCGATGTCAAAATGATCTGCGACCAGTGCGGATATATCGCGACCGACCCCGAGGAGAAATACTGCCCCTATTGCGCCAGCGGGGATGCCGGCAATCGCGTCGTTCGCCTCAACCGCTCGCGCGTTACGCGCAAAGAAGCGATGAAAATGCTCGATACAATCCACGTCGGCGACAAAATCACCAATCCCTTCTACAGTCGTCGCCAGGCCCAGCGCTTCGTCATTACCGGTTCGCCGGTCAGATACTCTCTGGACGTTCTGAGCAAATTGATCGAAGATCACGGGGGCAGCGTTCAGCAGACCGTAGGCGTCGACACGGACTTTCTTATCCTCGGCATCATCCCCGACATCGATCGCAAAACCATGGGCGATGGGGAGATCAAACGCGTCCAGAAACACAAACACGAACTCGAGACCGCCATTCGTTATGGCGTGCCGATTATGCGCGAAGTCGATCTTGCCACATATCTGCGCAACTGATCGAATTCAGGCTACCCGAAATTCAATGGTTTCAGCAACTCCGCCCTTGCCACGGGCGGCGTTTCATGTTATTATATTTTATCACTTTTTCAAGCCGGAGATTATCGCTCCATGCACCACCTCCTCCCGCGCACGTCTTTATCGTTTCCTTTCTTCCTGTTCTTTTCTGCCTTTTTCGCCAACGCCATTTCCGCGGGCGAAAGCACGACCTATAAACCCACGAAGAATAACCTGTTGCGGGAGATTGCGCCATTGAGCGTCAACCAGCCGCTTGAACTCCGCGTCGTTTTCCGCGGAGCTCGTCCCGTGAATGCCGACCATGTCGATCGTATCGACACGCTTAAAGGCAAGCCGTGCGTCAGGCTCAACCGCCCGGGTTACAGCGGTCTCGGCGATAAGATCGAGCTCGTCGTGCCTGAACCCGACGCAAGCGTCAAGCGTGCTCTGAAAAGTGCCGAGGATGGCGACACGCTGATTCTACAGGGGCGACTGGTTCAGTATGCCGGTAATCGTTTCTGGTTCGTAGTGGACACACTGCGGCTGGCGCCGCTACAGGGGGACTGACCCATGGCCAAGGCAGGCGCGAAAAAGCTGGCCATCCCCAGCAGCGTAAAAACCGGGACGTTGCTCGGGTC
>CAYWFP010000054.1:0-28491 GCA_964457365.1 uncultured Planctomycetaceae bacterium | reverse complement strand
GCGATTCTTGTAACCAGTTGTCATTGTTCGATTAATAACCGGACAGCAGTGACTTTGGATACTGAATTAAGTATTCTTATCAGTAATAACCCGGCGGGGAGAATATGGGTTTTGTATCCGATTTTGATTTTGCCGACGGTTCGTTCGGGAATTGGTAATTCTCGCAGTAGTTAATATTTACTACGCCGCACCGTAATTCATATGCTTTGAATGAATAATGGCGAGGCTTTCCGGACTTGCTGATTGTGGAGAGTCCATGAAGTTGTCAACTCGCATGCGCTATGGAACTCGGGCTCTTGTCGAACTCGCGCTGTTGAAACAGAACGAATTGCTGTCGATCAACAAGTTGGCGGGAAAACAGGGACTTTCGGTTAAATACCTCGAGCAGATCATGGCTGCATTGAAGAAAAGCGGTCTGATCGAATCTACCGCTGGGGTCAATGGCGGCTATCGCCTTGCCAAAGTGCCGCGCGACATTCGCATGGACGAGGTGTTTCGGGTGTTGGAAGGACCGACGAGTTTGGTCCGGTGTGTGGCCGAGCCCCATTGCTGTCGCCAGATCGACAACTGCCCGACCATCATATTATGGCGTCGGATGAGCGGTGCCCTGGAAAAAGCGCTACGGGATACTACGCTGCACGAACTCGTTGTCTCCGAGCAGGATTCGCCCAAACCTGCCAAGCCGCGTTGAAGACAATAGCGCCAGCACCAGTACAGCATCAGGTAGTCCACACCCGAAAACTCGGTTTGCTCGGCGATTGCCGAATCATAGACTGGCACGCTATCCACGCGCAACGGATCCTGCGTCCATTCCAGCGGTGCGAGCGGCCGCCGCCATACCGGCAACGGGCGAACCGCCCTGGGGGGTTTGCGACGGAACTGTCGCCGCAGAGCGAGGCCCGGATCGTAGCGATTGATTACCTCCGCGGATGTCAATGAGAGCGGGAACTGCTCCAGCGTTTCGCGCGTCGCGTCCAGGACCGCCACTGGTGTTGTGGCTTTTGGCACGGCACCGGCCGAGACTGCGAGCGAGTCGAAGAACGGACTGCGTGCAGGCGCGAATTCATAGGCGAAACGCCGCAGCAGGTCCTGGTAGATCTTCGCCCCGGTAAGGGCTTCCAGCGCGCGCAGCTTGATCAGGTTGTGAAATCCGTATTGATACGACGGCGCAGCGAAGAGCGAAGGTCGCGAATCGAGACGCCGGATACGGTCCGGATAATCGTAGTGGTCGACGAGTTCCTCGTGCAACGCCTGCAGCCGCGCGCATGTATTTTCGTGCTCTCGGTCACAGAGCAGGACGCGCCCGGCGTTCACCAGCAACAGCAGATCGATCCGACGGTCATGGTCGAAACGGGCACGATGCGGTCGGAGATCGCTCCCGGGGACCGGTTCTCGGCCCGGTGGACGCCAGACCAGGTCGTTCTTCAGCAAATGACGCAGGATGAGGGCGACGTGTTGCTGAATGCGCGCGACCGGTTCCGGCGCATCGAAGCACTGTGCCGCGCGGGTGTAGGCGGCGACGAGCAGCGCCACCGACGCTGCCGGCGTGACATCGTCGGTAACGACAAGTCGTCCCGCCGAGGAGCGCACCTTCGCGGGGATATACCCGTCGAGACCATCGGCCGCGTCCATGGCCAGAAGGCTATCGATCACGGCCAAGGCATCTGTCTGCGCAGTCGGCTCCTGCGTGACCGCATAGCGATCGGCGAGGGTGATCAGATAACAGGCGGTGACGACGAGATCGGCCTCCGGTTCCTTGTTCGACGACCGTGACGGCAGAACCAGCGCGTGAGGGTGCAACAGGAAATCGCGCCGCAGCCGGGAGCGGAAATATTGCTCTTTCTCTTCCGGGGCGCCGCCGGCGGCTTCTTGCCGACGATTCTCGATGACCGCATGTGAACGGGCCAGCCGGTCGGCCAGATGCGGCGGGGGGAACGTCGGCTCGGTAAGGCATCCGGTCAGCAGCAGGACGGGGAAGGCTCCCAGGAGGTACCGCATCGCTCCGGTCCTCTTCTTGCGCGGGGTGCTATTGTTTCTCGGCGCGCCCTTCTTCCTCCCACCGGAGCAGTTCGCCCAGCCGCGCGATGAGCGGTAAATGCTGGGTGCACGCGTTCTCGCATCGACCGCACTCGACACAACTGCCGAGTTTGCCTTCCTGCCCGCTGAGCATACCCCATGTGTACTGGAACTGCATGGCCTTGCGCATGTCGTCCTCACTCTTGCCGAACATCACGCGGTCGTTAAAGATCTGCATGAACGCGGGGATATTGATGCCGGCGGGGCAGTCGACGCAGTAACCGCACCCGGTGCAGATTTCATTCATGTTCTCACCCAACCGTGCGCCGATCCGTTCGCGTTCCGCGGTGGAGAAAGGCGTGCAGTCTTTCGCGACACGGCAGGCGGTGTCGATTTGTTCGCGCGTGGTAAACCCGACGAGGGCGACGGTCACCTCCGGACAGCCCAGCAGGAACCGCAGTGCCGCTTCCGTCGGCGTCTCGCCCTCTGATGCGAGAAACGCCAGCTCTTCGATGTGCTGCGGGATCTGTCCGCCCGCGAGCGGGTTCATAGCGGCCACCCCGTAGCCCATTTCGTGGGCGCTCTGTACCCCGTCCCAGCGATAGGGGAAGTTGAGGATGTTGCAGCCCAACAGTACCCCGTCGAAGTGGCGGGATTCGAGGATGGTCTTGATCTCGGGTCCCGACTGGTGTGAGGAGAAGACGATACGGTCGATCAGTCCTTCTTCCTTACAGCGCAGCAGCCCTTCGTACTCCCCGCCCGCGCACATGGCTTTATCATAATGGCTCATCTGGCGCAGACACCAGACGTAGAAGAAATCGATCTTGTCGACGTGGAGTCGTTCGAGCGACTTGTGTACCTGCTCGACCGCTTTCTCCGCGGTGTCGACGAATTCCGGATTGGCCTTGGTGCAGATATAAACCTTCTCCCGGGGAAGCTGCTGAAGGGCCTTGCCGAAGATTACCTCGCTCTGGTCCTGACAGTAGCCGGGGGCGGTGTCGAGAAAAGTGATGCCCTTTTCCACGGCGTAGAGGATCAGTTCGGCATTCTCCTCCTGCGAGCGTTGCAGATCGAAGCGCATGCCGCCGAAGCCGACGGCCGAGACGGTCTTGCCGGTGCTGCCGTATTCATTGTAAAGCATGATTTCACCTTTGGTTGCATGCGCCGATATCGAGATCATTCTCGGTTGGTTCGAGGCCGTTGTCAAGGGAAAGACATAACGGCTCGTCAGGCGGCCGCTTAATCCTTGACTCGTACAGCAGGTATGCTAACCTAATGATTTGCAACGGGATAAGCCTTTCCCGCCAACCGGGGATTCGCATGGCCTACAGTGTCAGTGTGGAAAACACCTTTAGCGGGCCGATGGACCTGCTGCTCTTCCTGGTCAAGCGCGACGAGATCGATATCCATGATATCCCTATCGCTCATCTGACCCGGGAATACATGAACGAGATCGAGCGGTTGCAGCAACTCGACATGGATCTTGCCGCCGACTTCATGGCCGTGGCATCGATGCTCGTCGAGATCAAGAGCCGGATGCTGTTGCCGCCTTCGGAGGAAGAGGAAGACGGCGAGGACGAGGACCTGGATCCGCGCGCGGGCCTGGTCCAGGCGCTGCTGGAGTACAAGCGGTTCAAAGAGATCGCGGCGGCCCTGGGCGAGATGGCCGAGGATCACGCCCGGCGTTTCGCGCGGTTCGCCCCGCCGAGGGCGCTGCCGGAGGATGAACCGACCATCAACGATGCCGGGGTGATGGACCTCTTCGCGGCTTTTCAGGCGATGGTCCAGACGATGCTCGCGCACGAAGCGCAGGAGATCGTCAACGACGAGATTCCCACCGAACAGCGAATCCTGCAGGTCGAACAGGCCGTCGCGGCGCAGAAGCGCGTGGCGTTCTCGAGCCTGCTCTCGGTCAAGCCGACCAAGGGCGAGATGGTCGGTTTCTTCATCGCCATCATGGAGTTGATCCGCCTGCGCAAGATCCGCGCGCGTCAGTCCGTCGACTGGAGCGAGATCTTCGTCGAAACGCGAGACGATGAGCCGGTTCCGCGCGGTGCGGCGCAGCCGTTGCGTTTGCCCGCCGCCATGGCAGGTCTTGGCTTTCTGCATCTGAAGCGGGGCAGGGCGATACGACCGGTTCGCTCCGGCGGCATTGATCGCGGCGTTCGCAAGGTATTCGCCATACTCTTCCCGACCGGTAAAAAACGCCGGGAAGACGGTCGGTTCTCCGTCATGCCGTTCGCGCTCTTTCCCGCGATGACCGGAGCCGTCGGTCAGCGCCGTTGCTTCGATACCAGGGCCGCGCGGGGTTTCTTGTCCCTGTCGCTGCCGGTCGGAATCGGGCGGGCGCGTTTATCCGTTCCTGTCCGAAAGTTGCCTGGTGCTGCGACCGCTGATGAAGAAGCGGTGGTTCGTCCGCGGCAGGATACCGGAAGAATCTCGCTCCCGCGGGGGACCAATCCGGCGGCGGCGCTCTTTACTCCGGCGAAGAAGCGGATCGCGACGACAGCGAAACCGCGTGCGCGCGCTGTCGATCCGCTGGCGGCGTTCGCGACGGTAACGGTGAAACCGGCGCCGCGCGTGGCGATACCGAAACTGTTTTGAAGAGAGAAAGGCACTTATGCTCGATGAGTTGAAAGGCGATGTATGCCGCCTCAACCGGGAACTGCCGAAGCATGGCTTGGTGGTCCTCACCAGCGGCAACGTCAGCGGGCGCGACCCGGCGAGCAATCGCATGGTCATCAAGCCTTCGGGGGTCGGGTTCGACGATCTGACACCCGAGAAAATGGTGGTCATGGAACTCGACGGCGCCGTCGTCGAGGGCGATCTGAAACCTTCCTCGGACGCGTATACGCACCTGGCGGTCTACCGCGCGCGCGACGATATTCACGGTATGGTACATACGCACTCGAACTACGCCACCGCCTGGGCGGCTCTCGGGGAGCCGATCCCGGTTTGTCTCACCGCGCAGTGCGACGCTTTCGGTCGCGACATTCCGGTTGGCGATTTCTGCCTCATCGGCAACGAAGCCATCGGCGAAGAGATCGTCCGCTCTATCGGTTCCTGCGCGGCGATCCTGATGCGCAACCACGGTGTCTTCACTATCGGCAAGACGCCGGCCAAGGCGATCAAAAACGCAGTCGCCGTCGAAGATCTGGCCAAGACCATGGCCATCGCCCGCTCGATGGGTGCGCCGGTGCCGATCGATCCGGACAACGTCAAGAAAGCCTATGAACGATACCAAAGCCAATACGGACAGTAATCGGTCCGATCTGCGTTCCTGCACCCGTCGTCTGACGCGGGCAATCGTGCGCAACCGCTATGTCCGCAACCGCTGGACGTATCGGCTGATCCTGCTGCTGCTGATTGTGGCCGGGTATCGGATGTTGCTGGAGGTCGTCCCGCGACTGGTGGAGACGCGTCCGATCCGCGCGGAACTGCGCGATTGGGCCGAGGGGCAGCTTCAGTACAAAGCCGCGGTCGAACTGGGCAACATGGATCTGGCGATGAAATTCAACGGCGACAGCCTGCTCTATGTCCACGACGTGCGAATCGACGCGCCCAACCCCGCCGCGCTGCAACCGTGTCTGGATGTCGATCGCCTGCGCCTGCGTACGCCGCTCTATACTCTCGGCGGGATATTCGCGGCCGTACCGGAATTGGAACTACGCGAAGCGCAATTACGCATCGAGTGGGACGCGGCGGGTCAATTCAATCTCGCGGGGCTGATCGAGCCTGTGGCCGAACCGGTGAACGCGACGTTGCCGCCGTTCTTTGGCGTGCGTGCGCGGCAAATGCGCATGCTGCTCCGCGATTGCGAAGTGATCGTGAACGACAGTCGGCGGCACCTGCGGCTTGATATTCCGCTCGGCGGCGAGTTTATCATGGACCTGCGCGACGGTCGCCTCTTCGGCAGTATCGCGGAGACGGTCTTTTCGTGCAGGGGGCTCTGCGTCGGCGACGACGATACGCCGAAATGTCACGGACGGGTAACCGATCTGCGGGTGCGGCTTCGTCCCGCTACCGGCGGGTGGCCGCTTCGACTCGAGCGTATCGCGGGTGAAACCCGCGATCTTCCGCTGCAAATGGTCGGATTCTTCATGTCCGGCTGCCCCGAGCCGCCTTCGAGTGCGCGTTTTTCCGGCGCCTTCGCCTTCTCGCCCGGTGCGTGGCGTTGCAAGGGTATGCTCAGCGGCGCTCCGGTACCGCAATTCGGTCTGCCGGCGACCTACGCGATCGAATTGAGTCGCTCAATGAGCGACGAGGACTCGGGCGGCGGTAACAAAGGAGTACGGTTCAAGGTCCGCGCGCGTAACGGCCAGCGAGACCTTTTGCTGCTCGAGACCGCTCCCGAGGCAGACGGCGAGTTCGGCGAGTTGCGCGGTTGGTGCGCAGCGCTGAATCTTGATCATGCCGCGATACGGGAACCCGGCTGCGATTGGCTGCTCTCGCTGTTGCGGCGCTTTCCGCGTTTGCGCCTGAATATCGGCGAGATGCGTCTTGCGAATTTGCGTATCCGGAACGCCAACGCCGTCGTCACTCCGCGTGCGTCCTCCTGCGTTGATGTCGACCTTGAAGGGAGCTTTGCCGGAGGCGAGGTGGTCGTTGCCGCGCAGATGCTGCCCATGAGCGAGACCGGCCGACGAGGCGAACCGCCAACATATACCGTGGAGATGACGGTGCCGGATATTACCAAGATGCCGAAGGCGTTGCGCCGCCTGCTGCCGTCGGCATTGCATTGTACTCCCGTGGCCGGCGACGGCACGATCCGCATTTCCTCCGGCTTCAACGAGGAGATGGCCGCGTCCGCTTGGTCGCTGGCGGTGGAGTTGCGTGATTTGTCGGTTGAGACCGACGGCGCGGGGTTGGTCCTGCGCGAACTGGCGCGCCTGCCGATGGCGATGACCAAGGTGGAGAACCTGCGCCGCCGTTCACTCAATGCATTGCGTACGGAAACACCGCTTCCGGAAGTTGCCGTGCCGCAAACGCGTCTTTCGGTGCTGACCTTCAGGACGCTGACGGTACGGATCGGAAACGGGTCCGACGGCGAACCGCTCTGCCGGCTTTCGGCCGTCAGTCCGGAGTTTGGCCTGATCGAAGGGGAGGGGCGGCGGGAAGGCGAGGGGTATCGTTTGACGCTGGCGCTGCGGCAGACGCCGTCGGCGCTGTTCAAAGATAATCCGACGCTCTCGGAGGAGACGCGCCGTGCGATTTTGCGTACCAGCCGCACGCGAGGTCTGCGCTTCGATTTCTTCTTCGGCGATGCGGGCGAGACGAGTCGCGCGCGTTTCGTCCAGGACGTCTTCAATGCCTGGGTCGAGGCGCAGGCCCGGGCGGAAGGGACGAGCGGATGATCAACGTCCTTCTGCGCGGCCATCGGATCGGCAGCCTTCTGGGCATCGAGATCCAGATCGCGTTCTCGCTCTATATCGTCATGGCGCTGATGCTTCTTCGTTCCGGCTCCTTCACGCCATATGCCATTCTCGGGGTGGTGCTGGTGCCGGTGATCGTCTTCCTGCACGAGATGGGGCATTCGCTGGCGGCGATGCAATACGGCGTGCGCGTGCGACGTATCGTTCTCTTCATCCTCGGCGGCGTGGCGCAACTCGAGGGACTGATCCCCGGTCCTGTGGCCGAGATCGTCATCGCCCTCTGCGGGCCGGCGGTCAATTTCGCCCTCGCTGCGTTCTGCTACGTGCTTTCGCATGCGCTGGCGACAGGCTATACCCAGAGCGGTTTTCCTCTCGGCCCGGGAAGCTTCTTTCACGTCTTCTTCTGGGCGAATCTCTTCATGGGCGGGTTCAATCTCCTGCCGGTTTTTCCGCTCGACGGCGGACGGGTGGCGACGGCTGTCTCGGTGCTGGCCATCGGCGCCGAGCGGGCGATTCCGCTGATGAAACGGGTCGCGCTGGTGGGCGTTATTCTGCTGAGCGCGTTCGGGTTGTTCCAACTCGTCACCGGCAACCCGCACGGCCTGATTCTGATGCTGATCGGCTGGTATATCTTTCTCATGGGCAATCAGGAGATGCAGGCGCGCATGTATGCCCAACGCTACGTTTCCGAGGGCGGGCGTTGGACTTGGCGCAACGAGGAGACGCCCGAGCCGTGGAGCATGGGCAACTGGTCTTCGGCGAGGGGCTTTCAGCAACCGCAGGCAAAGCAACCGGGCTTCTTCGCCCGTTGGAAGCGGCAGCGTGAGGCCCAGCGACAGGAGCGCCAGCGCCGCGAACGCGAGGCGCTCAATGCCGAGGTGGACGCGATTCTCGATAAGGTCAAGCAAGAAGGAATGGACAGCCTGAGCCCGCGCGAGCGGGATCTTTTGCGCAAGGCGAGCGACCAGTATCGCAAGCAATGACAGGGCGTTTCAGGACTGGGGGCGTCGTCGCCGACCAGAGGAGCGGCAGCCCAACGAGGTCCGTTGCTTGTATTTTTCGCAGAGTAGGCGGACCTCCTCGACGTCGTATTCGCGGAGGCGGTTTAGGATTTCGCGCATCAGGCGACCGTTCTGGGATTGGCGCCGCTGTTTCTTGGTCATGCACATAGTGGTATAGCTATTCCGTCGTTTCGTCAAGCGGTTTCCCTTCCGCCAGTGGCAAGTGGACTATGACATCGGATCCGCAAAACGCGCCGCCGGAGATTGCCGGCTATCATCTGATCACCTGGGTCGGGCAGGGCGCGGTGGGCGCGGTCTATCGGGCCCGACAGATCTCGATGGACCGAGAAGTGGCCCTGAAGGTGTTGCACCCGGAGTTGACCGCGCGGCGCGAGGTGGTCGATAAGTACCTGTCCGAGGCACGCGCGGTCGCGAAGATGAACCATCCGCATATCGTGCGCGGTTACGATGTCGGCGAGTCGGGCGGCTGTCACTATTTCAGTATGGAGTTCCTCGCCGGCGGATCCTTGGAAGAGTATCTCGCCCGGCACGGTCCGTTGTCGGAGAAGACAGCGCTGATCTATCTTTACCAAATCGTTACCGCGCTGGAGCACGCGTGGGAGCACGATGTCATCCATTGCGACATCAAGCCGGCCAACCTCATGCTCGACGCGCAACAGCAACTGCGCGTGACCGATTTGGGCTTGTCTCGCGTGGGGCGGGAAGCGGCCGTCGCGGCGCAAAAAGGCGCGCGCGTCGTACGCGGCACGCCGCATTACATCTCGCTGGAGCAGATTCGCTTTCCCGACCAACTGGACTGCCGCACCGATATCTACTCACTCGGCGCGACGTTCTATCACCTTCTCAGCGGCCGGACTCCCTTCACCGGCGCCGACAGCAAGGAGATCGTCCTCGCCCGTCTGCGGCAGCAACCCGAACCGCTGTCACATTTCGTCCCGGCGATATCGCGGTCGTTCAGCGATCTGATTGCGCATATGATGGCGCCGCGTCGCACTCATCGCCCGCAGACGCCTGCGGAACTACGCCAGAAGATTCTCGACATAGGCGTCGACGTCCATGTCGCCGGCGATCTGGCCGAGGCGGTCCGCGCGAGCGCACGGACTTCCAACGAGGCGTTGCCGTTGCGCCTACGTCGCAAGGCGACCGACTGCATCCGATCGCATTACACCCGGCACATTGCCAGACGCGTGCGGAAATACCCGTTGTGCGCGGTGATCGCCGTGGTTGCAATTCTCCTGGCGCTGCTGGTCTCGTCGGTTTTGCTATTACCGGTTGTTTTTTAGTGGGTTATGGGTTTTTGTCAGCAGGCGGATACGGCAGCCGTCGCGCATTCGGGAGCATGTCGCATCGGTGTTATTCCGGCGTTGGACAAAACGCTCCAGCAATGGTGTGCGGTATGTCGATAATAGATTGAAGTGTGGTTCACTACCGATCGGACAAGGGGAGAGCGGAATGCACGCAACGATCAGGCTCTCGACGCTGTTGTGCGTCTTGTGGCTGGCTGTTTCGGTCCCAGCCGGTGCCGGCGATTCGACCTCGGCGAGCGATGGGGCGGCGAACCCCGATCTGCAGCGGAAACTAGGCGCTTCCGATAACTGGAAAGTCGATGACACCAGCACGCTGGTGTTGACCCAGGAGTTGGAGGATCGCTTTCCGCTGGATCATCCTCTGCGGGTGCGCTGGGCGCTGGATCTGCGGGATCGGCGCGCGATCCGGATGTGGCTTCCTGAGCCGGTGCTGGAGTTGCCCTATTACTTGATCGAGACCGAGAAGCACGACCTGATTGCCGTGGAAACACATACCGGCATCGTCCGATGGTGGACGCGTTTCCCCGCCAAGATCACCGGCAATGTCTTTTTTGGCGAAGCCCAGGTCTACGCCAACTGCCGGGGACGACTGGCCTGTCTGGAGCGCTATTCGGGTGACTTGATCTGGAACGTGCAGTTGCCGTTTCCTCCTGCGGCCGGTCCGACCGTGGTCGAGACGCGCGGAACCGAGCCGGTGATCTACATGCCCGGTCTCGACGGGGTGTTGTACTCCATAGATGTCCATATGGATATCTGGCCTCCCGCCGAAGGATTGGGGACGTTGAGTCGTAAGGATTATACCATGAAACGGTATTATCCGCGCGTCCTCTGGCGATATCACAGTCATGGCGTGATCAGCGATGAAGTGACGCTCTCTGGGCGACATCTCTTCGCCGGCAGCTTCAACCAGCGCATCTACGGCATCAACCTGCGCGAGATCCGTCAAGGCAAGCCCCAGAAGATGTGGACGCACCGCACCAGCGGACCGAATACCGCGCGTGTGAATGCGCGTGGGGCGGCGGTTTACGCGCCCTCGCAGGATCAGACGCTGTACTGCCTCTCCCATCGTGACGGTGGCGTTATCTGGCGTTACATCGCGCAGGATCTGTTGCACGAACCGGTGCAATTCGTCGACGATCAACAACTCGAGAAGCTCTACGTCTTCCTCAAGGTGGGCCAGAACGGCCCGCTCGCTTGTCTGGACAATGCCGACGGGCGATTGTTCTGGGAGTATCCCGACGGCATCCGGATTGTCGGTCTGTTTCGTGACGAGGCGCAAATGCCGCGCGATCAGACCGTGGTTTATGTCGTCAATGAAGACGGTTCGCTCGGCGCGCTTCGGGTCTCGGGCAAAGATCCGCGGTCGGAGAAGCAGAAGCAGGAAGACAAACTCCGGGGCACGCCTCGTCCCCCGCAAGAGGCGTGGCGTGTGCCGATGGATGCCTTCGCTCCGTTCATGGCCAACAACCGCTTGCCGTTCGTCTTCACCGCGACCGAGAACGGGCGTATCGTCTGTGCGCTCGAGGCCAGAAAGTAGGAATCGCGCCGGTTTCAGTTCTTCAGGTAGATGTTGCGCATCTGCAGGTCTCGCCGGGCATTGATGTAGATCATGCCCGGGAACGTGGTGCCGTGGCGGCCGTCGTAGCCGCGGATCTTCCCGCCCTTGACCGAGCGGTATACCGGTTCGTCGTTGATGAAGACTTCGATATAGGTGCGGTTGACGCTGATCTCGATCACGTTCCACGCGCCTTCGCGATACGACGTCGGCTTCTTCAATTCGCCGATATCGGGGTCCCGTTCCTTTGCGGCTTCGATCACATGGACCAGTGACCGGTCCGGCGGCACGTGGTTGACGTTGGCCAGGCCGGCCTGTGGTCCGGTGATCATGATGTTGGCGCCGGACCAGCGTTGCCCGTCGCGGTGGATTGTGACGGAATTGTGATGGTCTTCCGTGTTCGGGGTTGACGTGTAGTATTCCATGCGCAAGTGGAACCTTTCGTAGCGGTGCGGCCAGCGGATAGTCCCCCAGTGGCCGATAAGCAAGCCGTCGCGAATTTCCCAGTTGCCGGTCACCCCCTGCCATTCGCCGAAGTCGTGCTGGTTGAAGATGGTCTCATAGCCGCGCGGGGCTTCGGGGTAGGGGACGTGGTCGCGTTCGGCGACGAGTTCGCGGTAACTCTCGAGCGCGTTGCGGGCGGTGCGGTCTTGCGGATCGATGCGCAACAGCGTACGAGTGATGTCGGCCACCACTTCGATCTGCTTTTCGCGTTCGGCTTCACGTAGAACCCGGCCGCAGCCGCGGGCGAAATCACGTTGCGCGTTTTCGATGGCGCGTTCGATCTCCTTGAACGGACGCAGATGCAGCCGGGCTTCGCGATTGAGCTTGCGCGCCTCCTTGTCCTCGCGGGGCGCGCTTTCGGTGCGGTTGTAAAGGCAGAGCCAATAGCCCATCGCTTCGTCTTCGCGTTCTAGTTTTTCCATGCATTCGACCAAATGAACGAGTGCGTCGAGGTTGTGCGGGCGCAAGCGCAACTCTTCTTCGAATTGGGCGACCGCTTCGACGTACTTGGTTTTCTTCATCAATTGGCGGCCCTTGTCGATAGGGGCGACGCGCGCATCCGGTTTCTCGCCGGCCAAAACGCCGGAAACAATCAGGAAGAACGCAATCGCGAAAAGGTTGTAGCGTGACATGGCGTCTCCCGCTCAAGGCAGGCCGAAGATTCTGACATTACGGAACATACAGCTTTTCTCGTCGTCGTTGCCTTTGCCTTGCAGGCCGATGCCGCCTTCGGCGAAGGTGTCGTCTTCGACGCGTTTCACTTCCCGTCCGTCCAGGCGGGCGACGATCTGCTTGCCGTCGCATTCGAGTTCGAGTCGGTGCCAATACTTGTCTCGGACGGCGAAGCCCCGGGGCAGTTCGTTGACGAAGTGGTGAGTGCGTCCCCAGCGGTCGCGGCGGAAGAAGACCAGTTTCTGCGAGCGGTTGAAGTAGACTCTTTGCTTGCGATCATAGTCGTAATCCAGCGAAATGCCGAAGCCGTAGGCGCCGTCGTTCGGCTGAGTGCGCGCAAGAACAAGGGCGTGCGAACCGCCTGTATCGTACATCAGGAATACCTCTGCGGAGAGAACGAGGTTTCTCCGTGTCGGGGCCTTGTAATAAATGGCGTTGTGTCCGTCCCAGGGCTGCCGCAATCCGGGTTGATCGTCGGGTAGTGGCTCCCACAGCCCCGTACGCACCTTCCAGTCGGACATGTCGCCCGGGACGCAGAGCGATTGCCACCCGTTGACATTCGCGGCCAGCGCCAGCGTGTCGCCCAGACGCTTGCGGAGCCGGACCCAACTCTGGTGAGCCTTGAGGTTGGTCGGATCCAGGTCCAGAATCGTACGGTATACCGTCATGGCGCTGAAGAGTCGATTCCCGTTCTCGTGTTCCTGTGCCAATTCGAGCAGCGGCTTGATAGAGGTCTGGCGCACCTCGTCGACCTTGCCGATCGTCTGGCCGAGTCCTTTCAATTTCGCTTCGGCGTGCTTGAGAGCCGACTGGGCGTCCGGCTCCAGTTCGCCCTTGTCGGACAGGATCGTCTTGACCTTGTTGTAATACGCGTTGGCATCTTCCATGCGCTGGCTGAATTCGTGCAGCCGCGCCAGCGCCAAGGCGGCCTGGTAACATTCCGGATCGATTTCGAGCGCGCGCTCCAGAAAGGGCTGCGCCTTGTCGAACTCCTTGTTTTTCAGTAGAGGAATCACTTCCCGGTAGATCGAGACAGCCAGTTCGCGCTGTTCGGAGCCTGGTGCCGCTGTCGTTTCGTCGCCGGCGTGAAGAAGGTTCGGCAGGAAGCAGAAGGCGAGCAGCGAAACACAGATGGATGAAAAGGCGGAATGGTTAAATCTCATCGCGGCTCCGCGACAATAAAAGGCGAATATACTATACTGTGCGTGCAAGCACTTGTCAAACAAGGACTTCTCTGATAACCCCGCCCGCGACGACCGAGTCGTGTGAATCGTAGAGAACCAAGTGTTGCCCCGGCGTGGGAGCGAAAACCGGCTCATCGAATTCAACTACACAACGATCCGGGGCAGCGCTTGTGACCGTGCAGGGCAGGGGTTCGCCGACCGAGCGGATTTTGCCTCGTAAGCGTGCGCCGGGGCATAGCGCCCCGGGGAGCAGGATATTCATCGGTCCGGACACGAGTTCCCAGTGCGAGGCTTCAGCGCGCGTACCGACGACGATGGCGTTTTCCTCCGGTCGGATCTGCAGGACGAAGGCCGGATGCCCCAGTGCTACACCCAGTCCGCGGCGTTGACCGACAGTGTAATGATGGATGCCCTGGTGAGTGCCGATTCGTTTACCCCGGGGATCCAGGATCGGCCCCGGTGCGTCGGCCCTTGCGGGCAGGATCGCGCGGTAATCGCCGCCGGCAAAGCAGAGGTCCATGCTCTCGCTCTGTTCGGCAACGGGGAGATGATGTCGCCGTGCCAGCGCGCGTATCTCGCGTTTGCTCCGTCCTTCCAGCGGCAGGTGGAAAAACGGCAGTCGGCGGGGCGGGATACCGTAGAGGAAATAGCTCTGGTCTTTCTGCCGGTCCGGCGCGCGCCGGAGGTAGACACGCTCGTTCTGACGTACCGCAAGCGCGTAATGACCGGTTGCCATGCGCGTTATGCTCAGAGTTTCCTCGACGCATTCCCAGACGCGGCCGAACTTCAACTCGGCGTTGCAGTCGATGCAGGGATTGGGCGTGCGGCCGCCAAGGTATTCTTCGTGGAAACGCCCGATCACGCAAGCGCTGAACGCCGCCACGGCATCGACGAAGTAGTGGGGGATGTCCAGCGCTTCGACCACCGCCACTACCCGCCTTCTGGCCGCGATCTCCGTTGCCGGCAGCAACATGGTGATGCCGACGACGTCGTAACCCCCGGCCCGTAAGAGATATGCCGCGACGCTGCTGTCGACTCCGCCGCTCATCAGCACCGCCACCGCCTCGCGGCCGGGTCGCGGGGCATGCTGCTGGCGCGTCGGTTTTTGGAGGGTGACGTTCACGCCATTCTCGTCTGCACACGCGGAAATGCTATTGCCATGCAGGGCATGATACGTCAAACTGCCGCCGGTGTCAGTCGGTTTTCGTCGCGAAAGGATGCACGCATGAGTCGCCTCTATGTCAGCGCCACCCAGCAGCACGACGGCAAGACCACCATGAGCCTGGGGCTCCATCGCCTTTTCGAGAAGATGGGCAAGCGCGTTCACTTCATCAAGCCGGTCGGCCAGCGCTATATCGAGCACGACGGCTGCAAGGTCGACGAGGACGCATACCTATTCCAGGAACTTTTCGATCACGACGTCTCGCTGGCGGCGATGAGCCCGGTGACCGTGCCCCGGGGCTTTACCCAGGAGTATATCTTTGATCCCAAGCCCGAGATCCTCTACGCCGGTATCGACGCGGCGATGATCGAGGTCGGCCGGGACGTGGACCTGATGCTGATCGAGGGCACCGGCCACGCCGGCGTCGGGTCGGTCTTCGACTGCAGCAACGCCGCGGTCGCCCGCCATGTCGGCGCCAAGACCGTAATCATCAGCGGCGGTGGCATCGGTCGCTGCATCGACGAGGTTGCGCTCAACCAGGCTCTCTTCGAACGCGAAGGCGTGGATGTGATCGGGGTGATCATCAACAAGGTGCTGCCGAACAAATACGAGAAGATCGACCGCGTGGTTCGCCAGGGGTTGGCCAACCAGGGGCTGGAGTGCCTGGGGGTGGTGCCGTATTGCGCGGCGCTGACGTATCCGACCATGGAGCAACTCGTCGACGAACTCGGTCTGACCGTTCTCGAGGGGCAGGATCATCTGCAGAATCGCGCGCTCTCGATCATTGTCGCGGCGATGGAGCCGCAGAACACGATCTCGTTTATCACCAATGGCGCTTTGGTCATCACGCCCGGTGACCGGGTTGACAATATTCTTGTCAGCATCGCCAAGCATCTTGTCAGTCGCGACAATGCCGAAGGCAATGTCAGTGGCATCCTGCTGACCGGCGGTTTCATTCCTAACTTTACGATCATGGAGCTGTTGCGTGCCTCCGGCGTGCCGGTGATGAGCAGCGGAGAAGACACATACACCATTTCCAAGGCGGTGCAGAAATTCATAGTAAAAATCGGGGTGGGTGATCGGGACAAAGTGGAGCAGGCTTGCGAACTGGTTGCGCGTCACGTCGATGCGCAGCGGATCCTGGAAAATCTCGAATAGGCGGTGTGAAAGGCCAAAAAGCAGTTGCCTTTCAACGTTATATGGGTTATTTTAACCAATGGTTATTCGGGCTAATTCCGTCTCGTGAACAGGTGGTAAGCCACGCACGGGACCCTTGGATCGGCGCCGTTTCGGTAACGCACTCGGACGGCGGGCGGCAACCGTGACGCAACCGCACGAATCAGTCGGCGAATGGCAGGTCTTGTTCGCTCCGGCGAAGGTGAACCTGTTTCTGGAAGTGCGCGGCAGACGTGCCGACGGGTACCACGATCTCGTCTCGATTTTTCATGAGATCGACTTCGGCGATACCGTACGTCTGCGTCTGTGGCGGGACGGGAAGACGCTGTTGCATTGCCGACAAGGCGGTGTGCCGCTTGGTGGCGAGAACCTGGTGCTGCGTGCGGTTGACGCTTTGCGTGAAGCGACCGGTTCGCCTCTGGGCGTTGAGATCGAACTCGAGAAACGGATCCCGCTCGGTGGCGGTCTCGGTGGCGGTTCCAGCGATGCGGCCGCGACGTTGCGTGGGGTGAATTCGCTCTGGGGACTGGGCAAGTCGCTCGCGGAGTTGGCCGACATCGGCGCGACAGTCGGCAGCGACGTACCGTTTTTCCTTTACGGCGGTGCGTGCCGCTGCGAAGGACGGGGCGAGCGCGTGACGCCGTTGTGTTTGCAGGGACCGGCGGAGTTGTGGCTGATTCTGCCGCCTTGGAGTATCTCCACCGCGCGTGTGTTTCAGACGTTGACGGCGGCGGAGACGGGCGAGCGATCGAGCGAGGCGTTTCTGCGGGCATGGGCTTCCAGCGACGGCGTCGCTATCGGGCGCGAGGCGTTCAACCGGCTGGAAGCGGCAGCGTTCCGGGTAGAACCGCGCCAGCGGGACTTGCATCACGCATTGCGCGCAAGCGGTGCCGAAGCGGTCTGCATGAGCGGCAGCGGTTCGGTCGTCTGGGCCCTGGCGCGCGGAGCGGAGAGGATCGAAGCGTTGCGCGAAGGTGTCGCGCGGCTGGGGGACGTACGGATGTTGGGCGTGCGTCTGATCGACGAGACTGCGGGGAAGGAGTCATCATGGAGATTACAGAGGTACGCATCCGACTAATCGAGGACGAGAACGCGGAGAACCTGCGCGCGTTCGCCACGCTGACGATGGACGAATGCTTCGTCGTGCGCGATCTGCGCATCATCGACGGGCACAGCGGTCTCTTCGTGGCCATGCCCAGCCGCAAGATTACCCGCCGTTGCAGCAAGTGCGGCTGCAAGAATGCCGTTCACGCCAACTTCTGCAATCAGTGCGGCGGCAAGATGGCGCCGGATCAGCGCCGGCAAGACGGCGGCAAGATGAAGAGCCACGTGGATGTGGCTCATCCGATCACAACTTGTTGCCGCGAGAAGATCCACGAGTCGGTACTCCGCGCGTACGAGCGCGCCTGCGCCGGCAGCCACGCCAAGCAACTCGACGCCGATAAGGAACCGGTGCTCTCCGCCAAGGGCGAGGAAGACGGCTGGCACGTCTTCTGTGCCTGAGCCGCCTTTTTCGATCTGTTCGCGACGCGACCGCTCGCCATTCATCGGCTTGCGCTACGGCTGTGCCTGCGCTATCTTCCCCGCATGTCTGCGATCACTGGATTTCTGATCCTTCGCCCCGGCGCTCTCGGGGACGTGCTGGCCACGCGCGCCGCGCTCGGCCTGGTACGGGCGCACCGTCCGGGCGCGCGTTTGGTGTTTGCCGGCCCCGGTGAACGCGGCAGACTGTTGCGGGATCTGGCTGACGCGGTGCTGGATCTCTCTACGCGCGAGGCGCTCTTTCTCTTCGCCGAAGAGGAGACGGAAGCACCGGTCGCGTGGACCGAGGTGCTGGCGGGTTGTTCATGCGCGGTGGCCTACATGAACGACCCGAGCGGGCAGGTCCGCCGCAACCTGGAGCGCCTGGGCCTGGCCGTCGCGATCTATCCGCCGCGTCCGGACGAGCGGGGCGATCGGCATGTGTATGCGCATCTGGCCGCGCCCTTGAGCGAACTGCTCGGTATCGCCATCGACGAAGCGACTCCGCCGCCTTTGTCCATTTCGTCCGGGGAGATCCGCTCCCGCGTTGCGCAATATCGAGTCGATGCGCCATATGCGGTCTTGCATCCCGGCTCCGGTTCGCCGCGGAAGAACTGGCCGGCGGAGCGTTTCGTCTCACTCGGCCGCCGGCTCGACATCCCCGTCGTCGTCACCAGCGGCGAAGCCGACGGGGAACTTGGCGCGCGGGTCGCCGCGAGCATTTCCGGAAGCGTCCACGTACAGACCGCGCCGCTTCCGGAGTTGGCGGCGGTGCTCGCCGGTGCGGCGCTTTATGTCGGCAACGACTCCGGTGTCGGCCATCTCGCGGCGTCGGTGGCGGGAACCGACCGCAGGCAGCGCTGCCTGCTTCTGTTCGGTCCCACACGCCCCGAAGTCTGGGCGCCGGCGGGTGCGCGTGTGCTTGCGGCGCCGGCGGGAAGACTCCAAAACCTTTCCGTCGACGCGGTCTATGCTGTTGCCAGCAAGTTGATCCGCGGGTAGGATGGTCATATGGCAGATGATCGACGACAAGTCCGTTCTCCGCGAAAAGCCAGGACCCGTAAGATACGGGATTCGAGCACGCTGGCGACGCTCTGCATCATTTTCGGCAGCATTGCCCTCTTGCTGGCCATCACCTGCGTGGGCTCTTTTCTGGCGCTGCCGATAGGTGTGGCCGCCCTGATCGTCGGCTTCTTCGCCGTTCGGGAGATCGACGATACCGGTCATGAAATGCGCGGACACGGTCTGGCGGTACTCGGGACGATCTTCGGTCTGGTCGCCGTAACGCTGGTCTACCTCTTCTACGCCGCGTACGGGCTGACCATCGGCGGTATGTTCGCCGTGATGAGCAAGAACATGGCGGCGATGACGCAGCCGCAAGTCTTCACGCCGGCGGCGGGGACGAAGAATCTCTGCACGCTCGAGTTCGAGCACGACGTTTCCGCTCTCGACGGCAACGCCGTCTCGCTCGAATGGAATGCGACGATCTACATCGACAACAACGGCGCCGGCTCCCGGGACGGGCGTGCGATGACCATGTCGGAGGAGAACGCCTTTCGTAAGGCACTGGAGAAGGCCGAGACGGAACTGCAGAAGGATCTGAAGCCGCTGGTGAAGCAGCAGCGATACGACAACTGGAATACCCGTTTCGTCGACGAGGAAGGCTTCAAGAAGAGACTGATCGAGAAGTTGAACGACAGGCTCGAGAAGGCGGCGATGCCCGGCGTCGACAGGAATCTCGCCCGGCGGCGGATCAAGGCGGTCGACCTCAGTCTCGGCGAGAGCTTCGAGGACTTCGCTGTCGAGGAGGAAGGCGAGTATACGGCGCCCTTCCCGCCGTGACCGCGATAATATGTTTCCAACTTGACGCCGTGGAGCGGCATTCTAGAATGCGGGCGCTTGTGGATAACCGCTGTTTCGAGCCGACCGGAGGGGATGTGATGTCGATCATGGAGGCCATTAATGAAAAAGCCCGGCAGCTGCAGAAGGTCGTGATCCTGCCCGAGTCCGACGAGGAACGGAATCTCAAGGCGACCGGTCTGATCGCGCAGGAAGGCCTGGGCAAGGTGATGTTGATCGGCGATCCCGACGCGCTCGCGACGAAAGCCAAGGACGTAGGTGCCGACATCGGCGCCGCGGAAATCCGCGATCCGAAGACCGACCCGGAGTTCGCCGCGCTGGTTTCCGAGTTCGTGGAACTGCGCAAGCACAAGGGCATGACCGAGGAGAAGGCGCGCGACGTGTTGCAGGATCCGCTCTACTACGCCGCGATGCTCGTCAAGCTGCAGATGGCAGACGGCTACGTCAGCGGCGCGGTGCATTCAACCGGCGACACCATCCGTCCGGCGCTGCAGATCATCAAGACCGCGCCGGGATGCAAGACGGTCTCGAGCTTCTTCATCATGATCCTCCCCGACTCGAGCCCCTACGCCCGGACCAACGCCACGTTCTTCTTCGCCGACTGCGCCGTGGTGCCCGAGCCCACCGCCGAACAGCTCGCCGATATCGCCGCGATGACGGCCAAGTCCTACCAGGCCTTGATGCCCCGGAGCGAGCCGCGCGTGGCCATGCTCAGCTTCTCCACCAAGGGCAGCGCTCAGCATCCGCTCGTGGCCAAGGTCGCGCAGGCGACGGAATTGCTCAAGAAGAACAATCCCGACATCAGCGTCGATGGCGAGCTGCAGGCCGACGCCTCGCTCATGGCCAATGTCGGCAGCAAGAAAGCGCCCGACAGTCCCGTCGCCGGCAAGGCCAATGTGTTGATCTTCCCGGACCTGCAGGCCGGCAATATCGGCTACAAGCTGGTCGAGCGCCTCGCCGGCGCTTCGGCGGTCGGTCCGGTGCTGCAGGGGCTGGCCCGGCCGGTCAACGATCTCTCTCGCGGCTGCTCGGTGCAGGACATCGTCGACACCTTCGCGGTAACCGCCTGCCAGGCGGCCGACCCGAACTTCTAACCCCGGGTCGGGGCAGGCAGTCACGTTGACGCGTTGGCGGCCCGTGTCCCGGGTATAGATATGCGCGTGTCGTTGTCGTGCGATTCCGCAAATAGACACTCTCCTGTTTTCCCCGGCGGACGCTCTTTTCGCCGCTGTGTGATCTTCTTGTCTGCTAACAGGTTGCATGTCTGGGCGTTTTTTTTTCTGAAATCGCCTCAAGCCCGGCGCCCTCCCGCCGATGATTCGATATGGAACTGTCTCGTTTTCCCGTCGGGAACGTTGCAGATTCCGACTTGCGCCTTGACCCGGAGCGGTGTAAAGTAAAGGAAGTACCGCCACGGATGGGCGGCTGGGCAGCCATGGTTGGCAAACCTTGGCTGTCGTACCAGGGAAGGTGAGATGGATATCACCCCGATCGCGTCGGTTTCGACCAACTCGCTGATCGCTGCCGTCAGCGGCACGAGGCCGTTGAAGCGTGCGTTCGCGCCCGATTCGGTCGACGTTGCCGACGAATCCGACGACGTGCGCATCTCCCCGGTAGCCCGCGATGCCGCCCGCACCGGGCAGGCGCCGCAGGAGGAGGGCGCGTCCCGTCCCGGCACCGCCTACGGGCTCCCGATCTCGCAACTGGTCCGGGAGGGCCAGCGCTATCGCTTCGGCGCAGAGGAATCCGAAGATAACGCGGTTGTCACCGGGGGGCATGACGCCGAAAGCACCCGCGAAAACGCGCTCGCGCCGAACGAGGAAACCGAGGAGCAGAGCGAAGAGACCCGCCTGGGCTTCCGCGTCGAAGGCGAGGAAGATGCCGAGGGCTCCGAGGAAGGAGCCGATCTGTCCCGCCCGACCGGACGCGACGGCGAACCGCTGACTGACGATGAGGTGCAACTCGTCCAGGAACTGAAGCAGCGCGACATGGAAGTCAGGCGTCACGAGATGGCCCATATCGCCGCGTCCGGCGGACACGCCCGGGGCGGCGCGCATTTCGAGTATCAGGTCGGCCCGGACGGCAAGCGCTACGCCGTCGGCGGCGACGTCAGCATCGATATCTCCGCGGGCAACACTCCCGAGGAGACGGTGCGCAAGATGCAGGCGGTGCAGCGTGCGGCGTTGGCGCCGGCCCAGCCCTCCTCGCAGGATCGCAGCGTCGCCGCGGCGGCGGCGCGCAAGGAGATGCAGGCGCGGGCGGAACTTCTCGAGGCAGCCGTGCGCGAGCGGCAGGAGGCGGAACGTTCATCCCAGGCCGCGCCAGAGAGCGCCGGCCCTGGCGCCGAGGCGCCGGACATTGGGCAGGGCGAGATGGAGCCGGTGGAGGGTATCGCCCCGACCGGCAACGACGAGGCGCCGGGCTTGGTCGCGCCCGCCGGGGAGGCTTCCGCGCTCGTACCGAACGGCGAAAACGAGGAAAGCATCGCTGTAATCCCGTCCGAGGGCGAAGAGGGCGGGATGCTCGCCAAGTTGAACGAAGCCATTCGGCCCGAGGAGAAGGACGAGTCGTCCCCCGCTTCGGTCGGTTCGGTCATCGCCTCCGCGGGGCAGATGATGGCCCGCCTCTCGGCCATGCAGGCCTACGGCACCGTCGCCTGACTATTGGCCTCCGTGCCATACCATAACTTCCCCGATTACGCGTGATGAGATGCCATTCGGGTTTGTCTCGTGAAAATGCCCTCTTGCGAGCGAGTGGGCTATCGACTGCGATCGAAAAACAGGCTATATTGATTGCCCTGACCGACAGCGAATGCGGGGCGAGGCTCCGTGGCGGCGGACGTCTGAGATCGTGAACGAAAGGAGATTGGCGGATGCTTTTCAAGCGCGCGATACGGAGTTTCGTTTTTCTGGTCGTATTCGGCCTGGCTGCGCCGCTGATGGCCGGGGAGGCGCCGGCGCTTCCGGAGTTCGTCTCGAAGGTGCAGCTTCACAACTGCGGCGGAGCCGAACCGACCGAGGACGGCCAGGGCGTGATGCTCTATCGCGTGCCGAAGTCGGTGCGCGACCAGTTGACCGAGGCCAACAAGAATAGCAAGAAGACCGGCGCCGACACGATGCGCCAGGCCCGGCACAGCGAGATCCGCTTCGTGCTCAATCCGGGGGAGAAGGTGGAGAACGTGAAACTCGATTTACAGACCGATGCGTCTGCCAACGTCACGTTCTATTGGGGCGACGTTTACTCCGGCACGCGTCGCATTCAACGAGGGGGCAAGGCCAAGCCGTTCGGTCTGAGCGGCCACGGCCTTCTGTACAACCTGATGGACAAGTATCCCAAGGGGCGTTTCGCCAACCATGTCTGCCGCGTCATCGTCGAAGGCGACGAGGTCAGCTTCCGCGGCATTACCGGCGACGTTCGCCCGCCCAAGTCCGAGGAACTGCCGCCGGTCATGATGAGTTACGGCACCTCGATCACCCAGGGATACAACGCCAGCCGCAGTGATTTGCAGTGGAACTCGCTGACGGCGCGGATGCTCGGGTACGAGGTGGTCAACCTCGGCTCGAGCGGCACCGCGTTCTGCGAGAAGGCGATGGCCGACTATATCGCCGCGCAGGATTGGCAACTCTGCGTGCTGGAGATCTCCGTCAACATGGTCGGCAACTTCGATACCCCCGAGTTCAAGAAGCGCGCGACCTACATGGTCAACAAGCTGGCCGAGAGTCATCCCGAGGCGCCGATCGTCTGCATCAGCATCCTCCCGTGGGGGGTGGGGCATTACTGGGGTGGTGACGGGGCCCGGAAGACCACGGAGTTCCGGGATGCGTTGCGGGATATCTGCGAAGCCTCGCCGCACAAGAATGTCCGTTACGTTCACGGTCCGGATCTGCTCTCGTTCAGCGGGCTCTACCACGATATGCTCCACCCTTCGGATATGGGCATGATCGAGATCGCGACCAACCTCTCGGCAAGAATCGAGAAGATCCTGGAGAAATGAAAGCTCTTGTCCGGGACCGGCGGGTCGATTCACGGAGCGATCGCCGCCGATTGCCTTCGAACTGGCGCGGGGGGCCTTCATGCCGTCGACCAACCTGCTCTTCCTTTTCACCGACGAGCAGCGCTACGACACGCTTGCCGCCTACGGCAACAACCGGATCGAAATGCCGAACTTGAACCGTTTCGCCGAACGTGCGACGGTCTGCGAGCAGGCGTACGTCACCCAGCCGGTCTGCACGCCGAGCCGCTCGAGCATCATGACCGGCTTGTGGCCGCACGAAAACGGGTGCATGGAGAACAATCTCCCACTCGGGGCGGAGTATCCGTGTTTGAACGAACTGCTGCGCGACGACTACGTCAGCGCCTATCACGGCAAGTGGCACCTCGGCGACGAAATCTTCCGTCAGCACGGCTTCGACGAGTGGGTCGCCATCGAGGATACGTATGCCGGGCATTACGGCCCCGACCGCGATCCGAGCGCCCGCTCGGCTTATCATCACTTCCTGGTCGAGAACGACTTCACCCCGGCCGACGGGACGGTCTTCAGCCGCGGGGAGGCTCTCCGCTGCCCGGAGGAATTCGGCAAGCCGGCTTTTCTGGCGCGCGAGGCGTCGCGCTTCATCCGCCAGAATCGCAACCGCCCGTTCGTGTTGTACGTCAATTTCTTCGAGCCGCACATGCCGTTCTTCAGTCAGCGCGACGGGCAGTACGAGCCCGGCGATATCGCGTTGCCGGCAAATTACGAGGCCAGTCTCGGCGAGGGGAGTTCGCTCAAGGCCCGGCTATTGGCCGAGCATTACCGCCGTCACGGAAACAGCGGTCTGCCGCTCGGGAACGAGGCGGAGTGGCGGCGCATGATCGCCAACTACTGGGGGCTCTGCTCGCTGGTGGACACCCATGTCGGCACAATCCTCGCCACGGTCGAGGACTGCGGACTCCTGGAGAATACGATTATCGTTTACACTTCAGACCACGGCGACATGATGGGCAGCCATCGGTTGCTGGCCAAGTGCGTCATGTACGAAGAGGCGGTGCGCGTTCCGCTGCTGCTGCGTTTGCCCGGACAGGATCGCGCCGGACGCATCGGCGGACCGGTGAGTCAGATCGATCTTGTGCCGACGCTGCTGGATTTGATGGGCCAACCGGTCCCGGAAGACCTATCCGGTTGCAGCCGCCGCTCCGAGGTGTGCGAGGGAGTGGCTTTCGACGACGACGTCTTTATCGAATGGAACGGTCCCAACAACGGCCTCGGCGACGTGGCCGGCGAGGTGCAATTACCGCCGTGGATGACCGAGATGACCGACGCTGAATCCCTTCGCGCGGCCATGACCGATCCGGTGCGCTCCGTGATCACCCCCGAAGGCTGGAAATTCAATTGCAGTCCGCTGGGCGAGCACGAGTTGTACGACCTGAATCACGACCCGCTGGAAACGACGAACCTCGCGCACGATCCGGCGCAGCAAGCGCGCCTGCGCGAACTGGCCGGACGAATCCGCGCCTGGCAGCAACGGGTTGGCGACAGGGTCGCGTTGCCGAGGCTGTAGGGACGCTTTGGTAGTGTCGCACAGAGCCCACTCCTGCCGTTCGTATCCGATATCCCGCTTCCGCCGCTTCCGCGTCGCGCTTGACCGGGTTGTCCCGGCGGCGTTCGGGACGTCGGAAGCGAATCGTTATCGGACGCCCGTTTTCCCTAAAGTGTCGCGGTGAAACGTCGATACAAAGGCCAAGACAGGAGCGCCAGGAGAACGACAATGTGTGAGCTTTTCGACCGCTGCCCACTGGATGCCTCGAGCGATCTGGATAATCTTTGTCGGTCGATCTATTGTGAGGGTGCCTGCTCCAGTTGCGCTCGCTACATCGTGCAGAAAGAACTCGGTTATCTCCCCGAAGATCTACGCCCCTTCGAGTTCGTGCGCGCCCAGCAACTGGTCGCTTCCCGTGTCGAAGCAGCCTAATTCATTTTTTCATAACAAGTTATGATGTGTGCATTCTTCGGATTGCGCTTGGCTTTTGTTTTGATTTGTGTTAGCGATTGATTAGCGGTAGATTGTAGATGGTGTTCGTGACCGGCGCCAACCGCTCGGAGGGCATAGTAAATGCGGCATTCAGGATCCGCAAGCAGGAGCCGGCATTGCCCGTTGCTCGGCGCGTGTTCGTTTCTAGCCGAGAACCCGACCGTGACCAAGATGATCATATCCATGTAACTCTATTGCAGTCGAGGCTTTGAGGTCTGTGCCCGATACCTTGTCCAGCAGTATGCCGGTGCTGCCGCCGTGCCGAAAAACCTCTCGTTCAACGAGTATTTGCGCGCGCGGGAACAGGTCGAATTGCTCCGCAGCAAAGCCGGCGCATAATCTCTCATCCCGCTATGCGACACGGCTGGCGAGAGGCAATTCCGAGCGAAAAACATCTTTTTTTCTACAGCAATGTAACGGTATACTGACCGAACCCCGAAAGAAACGGGCAAGCATCGGCAAGTCATGGACATACGCCATGCGCTCGTTGTCAACGTGGCGCGGGGGCTGTGCTGCAGCAGCGGGTATTGTTGTGTGCAGGAAAGCGATGCACTCGGGGCGTATATTGTATAAAGAAAAACGCCTTGCTTAGTCGATAGACCAGACGAAGCGGTATGCGATCGGCGGCTTTAAGCGCAGGGAATGCGTTTCTTGACCGTTGTCGCGAGCTACGGAGATCGATCATCTGTCCGTCCGACCGCCGGTGCGGGCGAGTTCACCAGACAAGGAGTCGTCGCATGCGTTTACGCGTCTTGTTCGCCGGGTTTGCCCTTCTGCTCTGCGCCGGTTTTCGTGGTGCCGTAGCCGGCGAGGGCGAGGAGATCTCGCCGCGCCAGGAGAAGCTGGAGAAGCTGATGATGCTGGCGGTCGATCGTTTCCAACTCGGCCGCTGGGTCGAGGCGCGCGCGGCGCTGAATAAACTGGTCGCCGAGAACCCGACCGACAAGGAGGCCTGGCGCCTGCGCGACCTCTTCGGTCAGCGCATTCTCCTGCAGATGCAGGATTTCAACATGCGCGTGCAACTCACTCAGCGCGACCGTGACGTGATCGTCCTGCTCAATCAGGCCGTCGACGCGCTGGAAGGCGGCGACAAGGCCAAGGCCGCCGCGCAGATGGACGCGGTCGATAAGCTCTTCGCCGACGAGATGCCAGCGGAGGAGGATACCCTCGCGACGATGCCGCTGCCGGTGCTGAAAGCCCGCACCCTCAAGAAGAAGATCGAAGCGATCAAGAAGCCCGAACCGAAGAACCCGGCTTACCACGTAGTGCTCGAAGAGTTGCGCAACTGGCTGGAAGAGTATCAGTATCTGGGTAACGCGCCGCTGCTGCTGTTGCAGCGTGCCCAGCGTCACGAACAGGACGAGTTGCGCCATCCGGACCACATCTGGAATATCGTCGGCGCAGTGGTCCGCGATCCGGAACGCAACCGGCGGTACTTGATCGAGGTTGCGCGTCTGGGGCCCTACGCGGTGCCGGCGTTGCTGGAATATCTGCGCGACGAAAAAGAGGACATCCCCCGCACCAACGCCGCCTTCATCCTGCGCACCATGGGGCGTTCGGTGGTGATCCCGCTGTGCGAGGCGCTCAAGACGGACAATTCGACTCTCAAGGCGCAAATCTGCATGGTCCTCGCCGACATCCGTCCGACCGACCGGCGAGCGTTGCCGTATCTGAAACGAATCTACGAGAACGAGGACGCGTTGGCCACCGACCGGCTCGAGGCCAAGCGTGCGCTCGAAAAGATCACCGGCCAACCGGTCGCCGCTCTGCTGCCGGTCGAGGAGTATTATCTCGCCGAAGCCAACCGCTATTATATGGGCGACGAGATCGTCGAGCAGGAGATGGAAGAGATGCACCACACCTTCTGGGTGTGGGATCCGAAGGCCGGGCGGAAGGGCGACGGCAACCTGCGCGAGCTCTACGTGCCCACTTTTGCCCTCAACGACATGTTCGCGGAGGAATTGATTTATACGGGGATGGAGCTGGCCAAGGACAAAGGGCCGTTCCAGGTGCTGTTGGCCAGTTCGCTGCTCCAGCAATACAAAGAAGTGCGCATGCTCAGCAAGATCATCGACTTGCAGGATATCACCCTCCCCATCGTGCCCCAGCTCAAAAAGGACGTCGCCTACTGGCACCGGCGTGTCTACAAGAATCTCGTGATCGCCTGGACGCTCGGGCCCAAGCACATGGTCACCGTTCTCGACAAAGCCATGCTCGACGGCAAGTCCGAGGTGGCTATCGCGGCGTTGGAGAGTATCGTGGAGATCGGCGGCGCACATGGATGGAATCTGATCGCCGATTATCAGCATCCGCAGCTCTTCAAGCCGCAGAAGCGGGAGGCGCCCGAGCCGGTGGTCGCCAGCGAGACCCCCGGAAACGTGCCGGGACTTGGCGCGGAGACCAAGCAGCACGCCGCGTTGGCCGGGAAGAATCTCGAAATCGAGCCCATGGCCGCTCCTGCTGGTGGCGAGGTGCCGTCCGAGAAGAAGCCGGATGAATCCGAGCCGGCCGGCGCGATGTCGGAGAAGGACGAGAAGACGGCAGAAAAACCGCCGGCGTCCGCCGAAGAGCTGGAAGCGATCGAGGAAGCGCGTGCCGAGAAGGCCGAGGCCGACGCCATGCTCGAGCAGGAGGTGGGCCCCACGCGTCACCCGGTTTTGAGTGCGTTGGATCATCACAGCATGCGCGTGCGCGTGGCGGCGGCCAACTGCCTCGTGCGCATCGGTCTGCCACCGCAGCATCCGGATTACGCCCGCACGCTGCCGCTCTTGGTTGTGGGCGCGCAGAACAACAAGAAGACCGTGGCGCTGGTCGTCAGTACCGATCTGCGCATGCGTAACCGTCTGGCGACCTATCTGGAGCAGAATAACATCCTGCCGCTGACGGCATCCTCCGGCTACGAGGGGTATGTCCTGGCCACGCAGTACCCGCCCAAGGATGCGATCATTCTCGACAGCCGCGTCCAGGAGTTCCAGCAACTGCGGAACATCCTCGAGGTACGCAAGATAACCCCCGGCACGGTGTTGCCGTTGACCATCATCACGACCAAGGAGCGCGTCACCGATATTGCCAACCAGTTCGCACGTGCGGAGATCAAGAGCATCGCCGACGAGGAGCGCGCTCCCGCCGAGG
>CAYWFP010000053.1:0-28783 GCA_964457365.1 uncultured Planctomycetaceae bacterium | reverse complement strand
CGGCTCGGACTTCGTGGAGATGTTCGTCGGCGTCGGCGCCAGCCGCGTGCGCGACCTCTTCGACCAGGCCAAATCCAGCTCGCCGTGCATCGTCTTCCTGGACGAGATCGACGCGGTCGGGCGCAAGCGCATGAACGACCTGCCCGGCAGCGGACAGGAAACCGCGCAGACGCTGAACGCCATCCTCGTGGAGATGGACGGCTTCACCTCCGAGGACAACGTCATCGTCGTCGCCGCGACCAACCGCCCGGACGTGCTGGACCCGGCGCTGCTGCGGCCGGGGCGCTTCGACCGGCAGATCACGGTGGACCTGCCCGACGTCAAGGGGCGCGAGGCCATTCTCAAGGTCCACGTCAAGAACGTCCGCCTCGCCGACGACGTCGACCTGCACACGCTCGCGCGCGCCACGCCTACCTTCAGCGGCGCGGAACTCGAGAACATGGTCAACGAGGCGGCGCTGCTGGCGGCGATGCGCGGCCACTCCGAGGTGAGCATGGAGTTCTTCGAGGAGGCGCTCGACAAGGTCCGCTTCGGCAAGGAGCGCCGCAGCCGCGTCCTCCAGGACGAGGACCGCCGCGCGACCGCGGTCCACGAGGCCGGGCACGCGCTCCTGACCAAGCTGCTGCCGCACGTCACGCCGCTGCACAAGGTGACCATCATCCCGCGCGGGCGGGCGCTGGGCCTGACCATGATGCTGCCCGAGAAGGACGAGTACGACCTGGCCAAGCGCCGCGTCATCGGCCAGATCACCATCGCCCTCGGCGGGCGCGCGGCGGAGGATCTGTTCCAGGAGGATATCAGCGCCGGCGCCAAGAACGACTTCGAGAAGTCCAGCGCGCTGGCGCGGGCGATGGTCTGCGAGTGGGGCATGTCCGAGAATCTCGGTCTCGTCCACTACGCCGACCGCGGGCGCTCGGAGACGAGCCTTTTCGAGACGCGCGAATACTCCGAGGCCACCGCCGAGAAGATCGACGACGAGGTTCGCCGCATCATCGACGAGGCCTACCAGACCGCCAAGCGCCTGCTGCAGGAGCACGCCGAGGACGTCAACCGCATCGTCGAGGCGTTGCTGGAATTCGAGGTCCTCAGCCGCGAGGAGGTGGACCTGATCCTCGAGCAGAAGTCCATCGACGCGGTGCGCGAGCTGCGCCACGCCAAGACGCGGAAGGACCAGCCGCAGGACACCGGCGACGAGAACGCCCTCGCCGATACGCCGCGCCGGCGCGAACCGCTCGACGACGCCCGCCCCGCGCTCGGGGAGGCGTAGCGGTGCCCGCAGGCACCCCGGGACTGCGCCTGCGCGACGGCCGGCGGCTGCAGTGGCGTCGGCGACCGCTGGTCATGGGCATCGTCAACTGCACCCCCGACTCCTTCTACGACGGCGATCCGGACAAATCCGCGGCGGAACGCGCGAACGCGGCGCTGGCGCTCGTCGAGGCCGGCGCGGACATCCTCGACATCGGCGGCGAGAGCACCCGCCCGGGCGCGGGGGACGTCTCCCCGGAGGAGGAGCTCGAACGCGTCCTGCCGGTGATCGAGACGCTGCGCGCGCGCACCGACGCGCCCCTCAGCATCGATACCCGCAAGCCCCTGGTCGCCCGCGAGGCGCTACGGGCCGGCGCGGACATCGTCAACGACGTTACCGCCCTGCGAGAAGGGCCGCAGACGGCCGCCCTGATCGCCGAGACCGGCGCGGCGGTGGTGCTGATGCACATGCGCGGCACGCCGCGGACGATGCAGCGGAAGCCGGTCTACGCCGACGTCGTCGCCGAGGTCTGCGCGTTCCTCCGCGAGCGCGCGCGCCGGGCCGAGGAGGCCGGCATCGCCCCCGACCGCATCGTGCTGGATCCGGGATTCGGCTTCGGCAAGACCTTCGCGCACAACGCAAACCTGCTGAAACATCTTCACGCGGTCCGTGAAATCGGGTATCCTGTGCTCGTGGGGATGAGTCGCAAGTCGATGATCGCCCATTGCACCGGCGACGCGCCGGCGGAGCGACTGGGGGGGAGCGTGGCGCTGGCGGCGCTCGCGGCCGAGCGCGGCGCGGCGATCGTGCGGGTGCACGACGTGCGCGAGACCGTCCAGGCGCTGACGGTGCTGGCGGCGGTCATGAATCCTGAAATACGGGACGAGAGATGATCGAGACGCTCCGCGCGGTATTCACCATGCAGTTGCTGAAGGACGTCGTCGAGATCGCCATTATCGCGGCGATGCTGGCGTTCCTGATCAACTCCCTGCGCGGCACGCGCGGCGCCGGCATCGCGCGCGGGGCGCTGCTGGTGCTGCTGGGCATCTTCCTCGCCGCGCTCTTCGTGGCGCAATACGCGCAACTGCCGAACCTGCGCTGGATCATGGAAAACCTCGTCGGCGTCTCGCTGGTGGGGCTGCTGGTAATCTTCCAGCCCGAGATCCGGCGCGGGCTGATCCACATCGGCGAGAGCGCCTGGCGCTTCTACACCGGGCGCGGCGCGGCCATCGAGGACGAGATCGCCGACGCCGCCTTCGAGGTCGCCCGCCGCGGCGAGGTGGGCGCGCTCTTCGTGCTCGAGCGCAAGACCCAGATCGGCACCTACATCGAGAGCGGGGTGGTCGTCGACGCGGTGGTCTCCGCCAAGCTGCTGGTGACGGTCTTCAGCAAGAACACGCCGCTGCACGACGGCGCGGTCATCATCCGCCAGGGCCGCATCGCCGCGGCGAACTGCCTGCTGCCGCTCTCGGAAAACGTCGAGGTCTGCCGCGGCATGGGGACACGCCACCGCGCGGCGGTGGGCCTGACCGAGGAGGCCGACAGCATCGTCGTGATCGTCTCGGAGGAGACCGGCGCGGTCTCGGTGGCCAACGGGGGGCAGATCGTCCGCGACCTCGACTACGAGCGCCTGCGGGCGTACCTGCGCGCGCATCTCGTGCCCGAGACGCCGGTCAACGGTTTCGCCGACGGGGAGAAGATCGCATGAGCCCCGGCTCCGACACCGCCTACTTCGAGAGCCCCGAACCGGTCCGCCGCCGCATGGATCCGCTGACCATCGGCGTCTCCGTCGTCGTGGCCATCTTCATCTGGTTCTACGTCGACTCGCGCCGCACCGAGGATCGGCTGCTGACGGTGCCGCTGGTCTTCGAGCTTCCCGACGGCTGGGATATCTACGACGAGACCCCGCCCGTGCTCGCGGAGGTGATGGTCCGGGGCCCGCGCCAGATCGTCGGCGGCATCCAGCAAGACCAGCTCGCCGTCGTCCGCCGCGTCGAACCCGAGGGCGGCAATGCCGTCAGCCTCAATATCGAACTGCAGCCGGAGGACCTGCGCGGTCTGCCGCGGGACGTCTCGATCATGCAGATCGAGCCGGCGACGGTCGACCTGAAGCTCGTCCGTCTCGTCCGCCGTTACATCAAGGTGGAGCAGAACCTCGTCAACGAACCGGCCGAAGGGCACGAGGCGGGGACGGTGCTGCTGAGCAAGCGCTTCGTCCCGGTCTGGGCCCCGGAGGAGGAATTCACCGGCAGCGAGGTGGTCAAGACCGTCCCCATCGACCTGGCCGGCCGGCGCGAGTACTTCGACCGCATGGTGCCGCTGCAACCGATCAAGCTCAAGACCCAGACGCGGCAGGTCGACCAGACCGTCTTCGTGCAGATAGACATTGTCGAGAAATCGGTGAGCCGGGTCTTCAAACGCGTGCCGGTGCGGCTGCTCTGGGCGACGCCGATGAAGGAACTCGGCGCCCACACCTTCGAGCCCTCGGCGGTCAAGGTGACCGTGGAGGGGCGGCCGGACCTGGTCGAGTCGCTCGCGGCCAGCAGCCTGACCGTCTACGTCGACACGCGCGACATGAGCGCGGCCGAGCAGGCGGCGTATCTGCTGCCGTGCAAGAGCCTCGCGCCCGAGGGCGTCTACGTCCGCGCCATCCAGCCTGCGGAGGTGCGCTGGGTCTCGCGCGTACCGAAGGAGCCGGCCGCGGACACCGCGAAGAAGAACGCGAAGAACGACGAGAAAGGGAACGCGCCATGATCCGCCTGGGGGTGAATATCGACCACGTCGCCACGCTGCGCCAGGCCCGCCGAGCGGCGGAACCCGACCCGGTGGAGGCGGCGTTTCTGGCGCTGAAAGCCGGTGCCGACGGCATCACCGTCCACCTGCGCGAGGACCGGCGGCACATCCAGGATCGCGACGTCGAACTGCTGCGCCAGACGGTGACGACGCGGCTCAACCTCGAGATGGCGCTGGCGGACGAGATCGTCGAGATCGCCCTGCGTCTCAAGCCCGAGCAGGCGACGCTGGTGCCGGAGAAGCGCGAGGAGATCACCACCGAGGGCGGTCTCGACGTCGCCGGCGCGCCCGAACGCACCCGCACGGCGGTCACGACGCTGCAGCAGGCCGGCATCGACGTCAGCCTCTTCGTCGACGCCGAGGCGCGCCAGGTGGAAGCCGCGGCCGCGACCGGAGCGCGTTTCATCGAGATCCACACCGGGCCCTACGCTCACGCGTACGCCCGCGAGAGCGCCCGGATCAAGGAACTGGCTCGTATCGCCGCGGAGGTCGCGCGCGCGCGCGCGACGGGGCTGCGCGTCAATGCCGGCCACGGGTTGGACTACGTCAACGTCGCCCCGATCGCGGCGATGGCGGGAATCGAGGAGCTGAACATCGGCCACAGCATCGTCAGCCGCGCCGTCCGCACCGGCATGGGCGAGGCCGTACGCGAGATGAAACGCCTGATGGTCGAGGCCCGGCGCGCCAGCGCGGCCGGCATGGAAGAATAGGGAAGGCGGCCGCGTGCCGCGAGCAGGACGAGAGAAGGGGGGAATCATGTTTTCCGGAAGCAATGTCGCCATCGTGACGCCGTTTACCGCCGACGCCTCGGCGGTCGACTACAACGCGCTGAAGGACCTGATCGAGTGGCATATCGCCAGCGGCACCGACGGGCTCGTCCCCGCCGGCTGTACCGGCGAGGCGGCCACGCTGAGCCACGAGGAGCAGGAGAAGGTCATCCGCTTCGCCGTCGAGACCGCGGCCGGACGCTGCAAGGTGATCGCCGGCACCGGCTCCAACAGCACCGCCGAGGCGCTGCGCCTGACGCGCATGGCCAAGGACGTCGGCGCCGACGGCGCGCTGGTCATCACGCCGTACTACAACAAGCCCACGCCCGAGGGGCAGTACCGCCACTACCGCCGGATCGCCGAGGAGTGCGGCCTGCCGCTGATGCTCTACAACGTCCCCGGCCGCACCGGAACCAAGATCCTCCCCGAGACCGTCGCGCGCCTGAGCAACGAGGTGGAGAACGTCGTCTCCATCAAGGAGGCCTGCGGCAGCGTCGACCAGGTCAGCCAGATCCTGCAGCGCTGCGACATCGAGGTCGTCTCCGGCGACGACGCCTTGACACTGCCGATGATGGCCGTCGGCGGGCGCGGGGTGGTCAGCGTGGTGGCCAACCTGATCCCGGAGAAGATGAAAGCCCTCTGCGACGCGGGCCTCGCCGGCGACTTCGCCAAGGCCCGCGAGCTGCATTACCGGATCCTGCCGCTGGCGCAGGCGATGTTCATCGAGACCAACCCCATCTGCATCAAGACGGCGATGGAGATGGTCGGCCGCCTGAAGTCGCCCCTGCGCATGCCCCTCTGCGAGATGACCACGGCCGGGCGCGCGCGGCTTGAGCACGTGCTCAAGGAGAACGGCCTGCCGTAGCCGCCGGCGGCGCGAAAAAGGCATTTTGCGAGGACATAACCCCTTGCCAAAACAGGCCGAAACCTGTATGTTGGCGGGCTAATTCTTCTCGGCCGCGAGAATCCGGATCGGCATCGCATGACTCAGTGCGCCATCATCTCCGACATTCACGGCAATCTCGCCGCGCTCGAGGCGGTGCTCGCGGATATCGAGCGCGTCGGCGTCAGCGAGATCTGGTGCCTCGGGGACATGATCGGCTACGGCCCGCAGCCGGTGGAGTGCTACCGCCGGGTAACGGACGCGTGCTCCATCGTCATCATGGGAAACCACGAGAAAGCCTGCGTCACCGGCTCGGCCGACCGCTTCCACGCGCGCGCGCGCTCGGCCATCGAGTGGGCCGAGGCCCGTATCCGCGAGGAGGCCGACGGCGAGGAGATTCTCCAGGCCATCCGCAAGCTGCCCAAGAGTTTCGAGCGCGATGGCATCCTCTTCGTCCACGGCTCGCCCTCGGAGCCCACGGACGAATACATCATGCCGCGCGACGCGCGCAACCAGGCCAAGATGCAGAAACAGTGGGACGTGATGGAGGGCTACGTCTTCATCGGTCACACGCATTTCCCGGGCGTCATCGAGGAGGGTCTGCCCTTCGTCTGTCCCGAGGAGATGCTGATGAACGTCTACATGCTCGAGTACGACATCAAGGCGATCATCAACGTCGGCTCGGTCGGCCAGCCGCGCGACAAGAACCCCCAGGCCTGCTACGTCACCTTCGACGGCGATTCGGTCGTCTACCGCCGCGTCGACTACGACCCGCAAGTCACGCGCAAGTTCATCTACGGCGTCCCCGCGCTGGACAACTTCCTCGGCGACCGGCTCGTCGACGGCAAATAGCCCCCCTTGCCAGCGCATGCGTTTGGCCGTATGATTTCGCGCATGAACGCCTTCGCCCTGATCAGCGATATCCACGCCAACCTCGCCGCGCTCGAAGCGGTGCTGGCCGATATCCGCACCCGCGGGGTGAAGCGCATCCTCTGCCTCGGCGACGTCGTCGGCTACGGCCCCGACCCGGCGGCCTGCCTGACACTGGTGCGCCGCCACTGCGCCCTGTCGCTGATGGGCAACCACGACTTCGCGGTATTGACCGAGCCGCTGGGATTCAACAAGGTCGCCAAGGCGGCCAGCGTCTGGACCCGGCGGCAGATCAAGCCGCACTGGTACTCCTGGCCCGGGGTCCGGCGCAACTGGCGCTTTCTGAAAAACGCGCCGGAGCGCCGCGAAGAGAACGGCATGCTCTTCGTCCACGCCTCGCCGCGCGATCCGATCATGGAATACATCGAGGAGGCGGAGACGCTGGACATGGGCTTCGGCCCCAGCGCCAAGATCGAGGCGCTCTTCGACCTGATCGAGGGCGCCTGCTTCGTCGGCCACACCCACCGCCCCGGCGTCATCAACGCCGACTACGAATTCCTGCATCCGGCCGACATCGGCGACGTCTGGCCGCACCCGGGCGAGCGGGCCATCGTCAACGTCGGCTCGGTCGGCCAACCCCGCGACGGCGACCCGCGAGCCTGCTACGTCGTCGTCGAGGACGGCGCGGTGCGCTACGTCCGCGTGCCCTACGACATCGACAAGACCGTCGCGCGCTTCCGCGCCGTGCCGGAACTGGACGACCATCTCGCCGAACGGCTCGTGGAAGGGCAGTGATGGCGCGCGGGCGCTGGCTGCCGATCCTGGAGTACCACTGCATCGCGCCCAAGGAAGACGGCGCCCGTTTTTCACGCGCCGCGGTCGACCCGGAGCGCTTCGCGGCGCAGGTGGCGTGGCTGGCCGAACGCGGCTACCGCGGCCTCACCCTCGGCGAGGCGTTCTCGGGCCGTCCGTTGCCGGCGAAGCCGGTGGTCTTCACCTTCGACGACGGCTACCTCGACACCTTCACCACGGCCTATCCCCTGCTCGCGAACGCCGGCTGGCCGGCGACGGTCTTTCCCGTGATCGGCCTGTTGCAGAAAGACCGCCCGGCGGAGAACGATCTTTTCGGCGCGCCCCTGATGAGCCGGGAGCAACTGCGCGAACTCGTCGCGGCCGGCTGGGAAGCGGGCGCGCATACCCTGACCCACCCGGACCTGCCGACGCTGGATGAAAAGACGCGGCGGCGGGAGATCGTGGAGAGCCGCGACACGCTCGCCGCGGCGACGGGAGCCCGGGTGAGGACTTTCTGCTACCCGCGCGGGCGTTACGACAGTTCGACGCTCAGGCTGGTCGAAGCCGCCGGCTTCGCCGCCGCCGTCGGAACCGGCAAGGGCAACCGGCATTATCCGTCCGAGCGTTTCCGCCTTCGCCGCGTCTTTATCCGCCCCGATACGCAAGGCAGGCGCCTCGCGCACCGGCTGGGTTTCTGGTACGACCTGCACCACCGCCTGCGCTGTCGTCTCGGCCGGGAGACGGCATGAGCCTGCGTACCCGGCTGTTCACCGACTGGCACGAGGCGGCCTCGCACAGTCAGGCGTGGCGCGAGTTGGCCGCGGAGAATCTCTTTCTCGGCCCCGACTGGCTCGGCGCCGGCGTGAGGGCGTTCTCCCCGGCGCGCCCGCGCATCGGCATGGCTTTCAGCGGCGAAAAACTGGTCGGGGTGCTGCCGCTGCGGCTGCGCGACCGGCTGATGCTTGTCGGCCTCGGCGACGACTTCGGCGATTACGGCGGCCTGCTGCTGGCGCCGGGGCACGAGGCCGAAGCCGCCGCGGCGCTGCTGGAGCTGGCGTTCGCGAAGACCGGCGCGGCGCGGCTGCGGCTGCGCCACCTGCGCGGCGATCTTTCCTCGACAGCCTGGTTGCGCGCGGCGGTATCGCATCAGCTCGGCTGGCCCTGCGCCTGGACGCGGAAGGGGCAGACGTTCGTCATTCCGCTGAACCTGCCTTACGAGCCCCTGCTCAAGCAACTGCGCAGCGGCAAAAGCCGCTACAACCTCCGCCGCGCCCGCCGGCAACTCGAGGCGCGCGGCCCGCTTCGCCTGCGCGCCTGCACCACGCCCGCGGCGATCGAGAGCGCGTTGTCGATTCTGCTCGCGCGCCACGCACAGAAGTGGCCGGAGGGCATCTTCTCCCGGGAGCAAGGACAGGTTTTCGCCCGGACAATGGCCCGAAAAGGTCTTGATACCGACAAGCTCGAATTGCTGGAACTCCTTAGTGAAGAGTCGGTTGTGGCTTCGGTTCTGGCGTTTCGCCACACCGGGCGGGTATACTACTACGCCGTCGCGTACGATGCGGATTTCGCCCAGTACTCCCCTGGTTCATTGCTGCTGCAGGCGGTGCTCGAGAGGGCATGCGAGCGCGGCGAGGAGGAGTTGGACCTGCTGCGCGGACCCGAGCCGTACAAGCGCGACTGGGGCGCGCAGCCGGTACCGTTGATCACCCTGCTCGCCTACAATCCGCGGACGCTGCTGGGGCGCGGTCTGGCGCTGGCGAATCGCCTGCGCGGACGCCTCGGCGCCGAAGCAGAATGCGCTTGACTCGCCGACGCAATCGGATACCATCAACCCTAGCCGTATTCCATCGTATCTTTCTGACAATACGGGAATTGTGGATTTGCCTCCAGTCGCTCTGGCCGACGTGCCGCCGGTTTTGTTCGCCCCGATCCGGGGCTTGATCCTCGACGTCGACGGTGTGCTCACCGACGGCGGCATCGTCTACACCGACCGTGGCGAGGAACTCAAGCGTTTCGACGCCAAAGACGGCGCGGGCTTGAAATACTGGCAACGCGCGGGGCACACGGTGGCGCTGCTCTCGGGGCGCGAGTCGCCGGCGGTCTCGCGCCGCGCGGCGGAACTCGGCATCACCGTCGTGGCCCAGAACGCCAAGGACAAACTCCCGGTTCTCGAGCGGCTTTGCCGGCGGCTGGATCTGCCTTACGAGGCGGTGGCTTACGTCGGCGACGACCTGCCGGACATCCCGGTGCTGCAACGCGTGGGCCTCGGCATCGCCGTCGCCGACGCCACCCTCGCGACAAAGGATGCCGC
The DNA here is from genome assembly GCA_964457365.1 of uncultured Planctomycetaceae bacterium. Classification (GTDB taxonomy): domain Bacteria; phylum Planctomycetota; class SZUA-567; order SZUA-567; family SZUA-567; genus CAYWFP01. The sequence goes on along the minus strand of CAYWFP010000053.1, from coordinate 19,121 downwards.
GCGGGCGGTGACAGAAGCATTGGGAGGCCGCGGAGCCGTGCGCGAGGTGATCGAGACGATCCTGCGCGGGCAGAACCTGTGGCATCGGATCATGCGGCGCTATCTCCCCGAGGGAGACGGCGACGAAGCGCAGAGCAGGGAGTCGCAGCCGTGATCGAATCGACGAAGCGCGGCATTGCGCTCGGAGCGGCGCTGCTGCTCTGCCTGCTCGCGCACGCGCACGCGGGCGAGGATCTGATGGACCGGCACAAGGACATCAAGTTGCCGGTCTACGAGGACAACGTATTGAAGGCCATGCTCAAGGCCCGCAGCGCCGACGCGATCAACCCCATGCGGAACCACCCGGTCATCAACCTGCGCCAGGTGCACATCCTCGTCTACGACAAGTTGCCCACCTCGCCCACGGGACTGATGCGGGACGAGCAGCCCCCGCTCACCGCCGAAATCACCAGCGACCGGGGCGTCTTCGAACGTCGCGGTCAGGCGGGCGACGGGCAGGAGGATATCGCCCGCCTCGAGGGCAACGTCGCGGTCAAGCGCTACGTCCCGTCCAAACAACCCGGGACGGACGCGTCTCCGGAGACCGAGGTTAAGTGCGACAACGCCACGTGGAACCACCGCCTCGGCGTGCTGACCGGCACCGGACCGGTGCGCGTAGTGGTGCTGCAGACCGGCGAAGGCGCGAGCAACACCACCATCACCGGCACGGATTACCGCTACATCATGCGCACCGAGGGCGACAAGACGCCCGCGCCGAGCCACTTCCTCGATAGCGAGGACAACCCCGGCGGCGGCGTGGAGCTCTACCGCAACGTGATGATGTATTCCCGCGAATCCGCCCCCGACGGCGGCGCGTCCCTGACCACCGAGGTCAAGTGCCGCGGGCCGGCCAAGTACGACGTCGACCACCGCGAGGTCAGCTTCGAGAAGGACGTCCACGTCAACCGCGACAGCATCGAGATCTTCGGCGACTACCTGAAGGCCTCGCTCGGGGAGAACCCCGAGTCGGCCCAGTCCATCCGCGAGATCATCGCCTGGAGCACCAAGCACGGCGAGGTGAGAATCAAGGGCAGCGCCGGCGACACCGCCAGCGGCGAGCGCCCGGTCAGCTACACCGCCCGCGGCGAGTACGCCCACTTCGACCAGCAGAGCAAGCTGCTGGTGCTCAAAGATCGGCGGCGCGACCGCGTGCCGGTGGCCCAGTGGGGCGAACACGAGATCTCGGACAAGGAACTCATCTTCCACGTCGACGGGGGCAAGCTGCAGGCCAAGGGCGGCCGCGGCAAGGTCCGCCTCGCCGGCGGCACGGGCACGCTCGGCCCCTCGCCCCAAGGCGGGAAGACGCCGACGACGATCCACTACCGCCGACGGCTCTTCTACGACCGCGGGGCGCGCTACGCGCTCTTCGAGGGTGGGGTGACACTGGTCAACGACCGCGTCAAACTGGTCTGCGATTCGCTGCGGGTGGAGTTCACCGAGGGCGAGACACCCGAGGTCGCGCGCGCGCTCGCCGAGGGCAACGTCGTGCTGACCAGCGAGGGGCGGCGGGCGACCAGCTCCCGCATGGAACTCCTGCCGCAGCCGACGGCGTTGCGGGAGGCCGGAAACCTCGAGCCGATCCTGTGCGAGAAGGTCGTCCTCTCCGGGACGCCCACCCCGGAGATCGAGATGGAGGGCAACGGCGGCTTCTTCCAGGCCCCGCAGATCGTGCTCAAGCGCTTCGCCGTGCCGGATTCGCCGAATCTGCAGACCACCATCGACGCCGTCGGCCCCGGCTCGGGCGTCTTCAACCGCGAGGCCAACGACCCCGACGGCACGACCCGGGTCCTCGGCGCCGAAGAGGCCGGCGCGGCACAGCAGTCGGTGATCGTCCGCTACAGCGAACGGATGCTCTACGACGAGACCACCGAGAAGGTGCGCTTCGCCGGCAACGTCCTCGCCAACAGCGAGGGCCAGGTGCTGCGCAGCGACGAACTGATCATCACGCTCAAGCGCATCCAGGACCTCACCCCCGGGCGCGAGCAAAGCACCCGCAAGACTCCGCGCATGCTCGAGGCGGTCGGCCACGCCACGCTGCACTGGGGCAAGCGCCACTGCGAGGGGCACAAGATCGTCCACAAATGGGCGGAGAACCGCGACGAGAGACAGGGCGAAATCGTTCTCTACGGCCTGCGCACCCAGCACGCGCGTATCTGGGAGGAAGGCGGACCGCGTTTCTCGGCGCTGATGATCCGCGCCCGCGCCGACGGCGGCTGGGTCTACTCCCACGGCGGCGGGGACCTGACCCTCAACGACGGCCCCCGGGACGAGAAGGCGGTGGTGACTTACGAGAAGGACGCCATCTACACCGCCGGCGCGCGCGGCGGGCGCGTGGTCTTCAAGGGCAACGTGGTGATGCGCCGGCCGGACATGACCGTCACCGGCGACGAGATGGAAGCGCAGCTCGAGGGCAAGGGGACGCTCCCGGCGACGACGCCCGCCACCGGGGGCCCCGGCGGCGCCTCGGAGTCGGCGGTGCTGAACCAGCAGCTCAAGCGCGTCATCGTCCGCGGCAACGTCGTCATCCTCACCCGCGATCAGCGCCAGGCCTCCGGCGCCGAGGGCATCGTCGACATCACCCCCATCGGCGAGGTCATGACGCTCAAGGGACCTCCGCGCGGCCGCGCGGAGGTGCGCGACAACCAGGGCATGCGCCTCTTCGCCCCGCAAATCACCGTCAAGCAGGGCGCCGGGGTGGTCATCGCCGACGGACCGGGCGAGGTGCAGATCGCCAGCCTGGATACCAGCACCGTCCGGGAGACGGTCTATACGCTGAACTACGACGGCGAACTGGTCTACAACATGCTCGCGCGCAAGATCCGTTTCGACAAGAACGTCCATCTCAAGCAGGCCAACGTCCGCGGCCGCTGCGACCACCTGACGGTGCTGCTGAACAAGAGCGCGGACATGGAGGGATTGCGCGACACGGGGCTCGACCGGATGCAGATGCAGATCCTGGCCATCGAGGCCGCCGGAGACGTCCGCTTCATGAACTTCGAGCCCATCGCCGAGGGCATGGACGTCGCCGCCGGCTCCTTCCGCCCCGGACGCACCGTCTACACCCGCAGCAACGAGGCGTACTACGACGTGGTCCGGCACAACATCCTGCTCACCGGCGGGCCGCCAGCGCCGGAGGCGATCCTGGCCGAACGTCGGCCCGGAGCGCCGCCGCTGGGCCGGCGCTTCCAGGCGCCGAAGATCTACATCAACACGCTCAGCCGCGACGTGAAGATGCGCGGCAAGCCCCAGGGAAACAGCCCCTACGATATCAGCCGCGGCTTGCCCTTCGACATGGAGTAGCTACCGTGCCGGAGCTGATCGAACAGGCCGAAGCGCTCTTCGCCGCGGGGCAAGGCGCCGCCGCGCTGGCGCTCCTGGCCGAGCGGCTCAAGACCGAGCCCGACAACATCGAAGTGGCCAACGTCTACGCCTGCGCGTGCTTCCACCTCGGCCGCACCGAGGAAGCGCTCGCGGTACTGCGCGATCTGGTCGCACGCGAACCCGACGACGCGCGGCTCTTGAACAACGTCGGCTACCTCCGACTCAGCGCCGGCGATACCGAGGGCGCGATCGACTGTTTCGAGCAGGCGTTGACCCTCACCCCCGGCGACGCGGAGATCCTCACCAATCTCGGCATCGCGCTGGCCCGCCTGGGCGAGAACGAGACCGCGCTGGCGGTCTTCGACAAGGCCGTCGCCTGCGACGAGTCGATGGCCTCGGCGCACAACAACCGCGGCGTGGTGCTGCGCCGCCTGGGGCGTCTGGAGGAGGCGGCCGAGTCGTTCCGCACGGCACTGCTGCACGACCTGCACGACGCCAGCGCGATCAACAATCTCGGCTGCATCGAACGCACGCTCGGCAACCACGCGGAAGCCGTGCGCTGCTTCCGCGAGGCGGTGAAGCTCTCGCCCGACTGTCTCGCCGCGCAGCGCAACCTCGCCATCGCCCTCTCCCAGGCCGGCGCCGTGGGCCAGGCCCGGCAGGAGTTCAAGCGCACGCTCGCGCTCGCGGGACGGGGCAACATCGCCGACGAGGCCCGCGCCTGGCTGACCGCGCACCCGGTCGCCTGAACGATTTCCTGCATTTCCGCCCCATCTCGGCCGATAAAACGAGGAAGGGGCCGTATCGCCCCGGATCCCGACGCACGTGTGGAGGATATCATGCGACGATTTCTCGCGCTGACGATACTGGCGGCGGTCGCGCTCGCCGGATGCATGCAGGACACCGCCGGGGACCTGCCCGACGACGAACGCAACGAGATGGTGAAGAAGGAGGCGGCCAAGCTCAAGCACCTGCAGGGGCTCGAGGCTTGCCAGCGCGGCGACTACGAGGCGGCGGCGGACCTCTTCCTCAAGGCGATCGAGCTTCAAGAGAAACCGGTCTACTTCAACAATCTCGGCCGCGCGCTCTACTGGACCGGCCGCTACGACCTGGCGCTGCGGGCGTTCATGAAGGCCAAGGAGGAAGCGCCGGACGACCCGGAGGTGCTGACCAACATCGGCGACCTGCTGCGGCAGGTGGGCAAGACCGACGACGCCATCGACTATTACCACAAGGCCATCGCCGCCGGGGACAGGACGACGCGCGCGGAGTACGAGCTGGGGCACCTTTTCCTGGAGAAGCGCCGCTACGAGGACGCGGAGTACCGTCTCATGCGCGTGCTGAAGCAGCAGCCGGAGATGGAGAAGGCGCACCTCTCGATGATGATTCTCTACAACCTCATCGGCCGCTACGGCAAGGCGTACAAGCAGTTGAAGTACCTCGAGCGCCGGGGGTACAAGGTCTCGCCGGATCTGGAGGCGGAGATCTACCGCGGCTACGAGCGCATGCTCGGCGAGAAACGCGGCGACTACGCCGGCTTGTGATCTTCGCGCACCGCCGCGTCGATGGCGAGCAACGTCTTCAGCAGCGGCCGCAGCGTCTCCAGCGCCAGCATGTTCGGCCCGTCGCAGAGGGCGTCGTCGGGCCTGTCGTGCACCTCCAGGAACAACCCGTCCACGCCCGCGGCCACGGCCGCCCGCGCCAGCACCGCCGCCATTTCCCGGTCACCGCCCGAGCGCTCGCCCTGCCCGCCGGGGAGCTGCGCGCTGTGGGTGGCGTCGAAGATCACCGGGCGCCCCAGCCGGCGCAGAACCGGCAACGCGCGCATGTCGCTGACGAGGTTGTTGTAGCCGAAGCTGGCACCGCGCTCGGTGACCAGGACGCGTTCGTTCCCGGTCGAGGCGATCTTGGCCAGCATCGGCGCCATGTCCCACGGCGCCAGGAACTGCCCCTTCTTGACGTTGACGGCCCTGCCGCTCTCGCCGGCGGCGAGCAACAGATCGGTCTGGCGGCAGAGAAACGCGGGAATCTGCAGGATGTCCAGCACCGCCGCGGCCGGCGCCACCTGTTCGACCCCGTGCACGTCGCTCAGCACCGGCACGTCGAAGGTCTCGCGCACCCGGGCGAGGATGCGCAGCCCCTTCTCGAGGCCGGGGCCGCGGTAGCTCGCGAGACTGCTGCGGTTGGCCTTGTCGTACGAGGCCTTGAAGACGAACGGCACCTCGAGTTCGCGGCAGAGCCCGCACAGCGCCTCGGCCATCGTCATGACATGCGCCTCGCTCTCGATGACGCACGGGCCGGCGATCAGCGCCAGCCCGTCGCCGCCGAAGCTCGCCTCGCCGACGCGCACCGGTGCGGGGGATGCGTTCACGATATCTCCTTTCCCGTATTACGCTGATGGTATGAACTGCCCGCGGCGCGGTCAAGCACGGGCGCGTTTCTTTCCGCCCGGCGGATCGGTATACTGAAGCGCCTGGAGGAGCGCATGAGCCGCTACGCCTCGGTCGTGGTCGAAGCGCCGGTCACGACCGTCTATCACTACACCGTTCCCGAAGAGCTCGCCGCCACCCTGCGCGCGGGGCAGCGCGTGCGCGTACCGCTGGGGAATCGGCGCATCGGCGGCTTCTGCGTCGCGGTGCACGATGCGTGCCCGTTGAACGCGGAGCAGCGCAAGCGCATCCGGTTCAAGGACGTGATCGACGCGGGGCCGCCCGAGGAGGCGGTGCCGGAAGAGCTGCTGACGCTGACGCGCTGGGTCGCCTCCTACTACCGCGCGGGCTGGGGCACGGCGCTCGCCGCGGCGGTGCCCTCGGCGGTACGCAAGGGCACGCGCACGCCGCCGCTGACGGTGGTCTCGCTGGCGGCCGAACGGGCGGCGGTCGAGGCGGAGCTGGCGACATTGCCCAAGAACGCCACCCGCCAGCGCGCGGTGCTGAGGTGGCTGCTCGCCAACGAGGGGCGCGTTCCCGCCGCCGAAATCGAACGCCACACCGGCGCCACCCGCGCCTCGCTTCGCGGCCTGGAAGCGAAGGGACTCTTGCGCCTCGACGCGGTCGACGCGGAGGAATCGGGGCCGGTCTACCGGGAAGCGGAGAAGACGATCGCGCTGACGGCCGAGCAGGAGGCGGCGCTGGCGCGGGTCCGGCCGGCGCTGGCGTCGGCGGAGTTCGCGCCGTTTCTTCTCCATGGCATCACCGGCAGCGGCAAGACCGAGATCTACCTGCAAGCGCTGACCGAGACGCTCCGCCTGGGGCGCAGCGCGCTGGTGCTGGTGCCGGAGATCAGCCTCACGCCGCAGACGGTGGCGCGCTTCCGCGCGCGCGTGGGCGAGGTGGCGGTGTTGCACTCGCATCTCTCCGAGGGGCGGCGCGCGGCATACTGGCGGCGGCTGCAGCGCGGCGAGGTGCGCGTGGTCGTCGGCGCCCGCTCGGCCGTCTTCGCCCCGCTGCCGGAGTTGGGGCTGGTGGTCGTCGACGAGGAGCACGAGCCCTCGTTCAAGCAGGACAACGACCCGCGCTACCACGCCCGCGACGTGGCCGTGATGCGCGCGCGCGAATGCGGCGGGGTGGTCCTGCTCGGTTCGGCCACGCCGAGCCTGGAGAGCTGGCGCAACGCGCGCACGGGCAAGTACGAGCTGCTGCGCCTCGCCGCACGCGCCACCGGCAGCACGCCAACGGCGACGGTGGTGGACATGCGCGCGGAATGGCGCGAGAAAAAACGCGGCGGCGCCCTCTCGGAACCGCTGCGGCAGGCCCTGCGCCACACGCTCAACCGGGGCGAGCAGGCGATCCTATTTCTCAACCGGCGCGGCTTTCACACCTTCGGCCAGTGCGTAAGCTGCGGCGAGGCGCTGCGCTGCCCGCACTGCGACATCAGCCTGACGCTGCATCGCCGGACCGAACGGCTGCACTGCCACTACTGCGACTACCGGATCGCCGTGCCCGAACGCTGCCCGGTCTGCGCCTCGGCGCAGATCCGCTTCTCCGGCACCGGCACCGAGCGCGTCGAGGAGGAGGTGGGCGAGCTCTTTCCCGAAGCGAAGCTGCTGCGCATGGACAGCGACACCATGACCGGCAAGGACGCCTACGTCGAGGCGCTCTCGCGCTTCGCCGCCGGCGAGTACGGCATCCTGCTCGGGACGCAGATGGTCGCCAAGGGCTTCGACTTCCCCAACGTCACCCTCGTCGGCGTGCTGCTGGCCGACAGCGCCATCAACCTCCCCGACTTCCGCGCCGCGGAGCGTACCTTTCAACTGATCACCCAGGTCGTCGGCCGCGCCGGTCGGGCAGAGAAGCGCGGACGGGCGCTGGTGCAGGTGCTGCAGCCCGAGCACGACGCGGTCCAGTGCGCCCTGGCGCAGGACTACGAACGTTTCGCCGAACTGGAACTGAAGGGACGCAAGCCGCTGGCGTACCCGCCGTTCGGCCGGCTGGCACGGGTGGTCGCGCGTGGCAGGAAAGAGGCCGAGGTGGCCGACTTGATGCGGCGGGTCAAGGATATCCTGACGCGGGCCGCGCCGCGGCCGCTGATGGTCCTCGGCCCCGCGCCGTGCGCGCTCGCGCGCATCCAGGAGCAGCACCGCCACCAGGTGCTGATCAAGGCGCGCACGCCCGCGGAGATCCGGCAGATGCTCCACGCGCTCGAGCAGGCCGCCCCGCGGCAGAGCGGCGTGCGGCTGGCGGTCGACGTGGACCCGGTCAGCCTTCTGTAGCTTTTGGCTTGTCCTGCCGCAATCGCGAGCTACAATAAACGATCCGGACACTCGTGTAAGGACACCGCATGGACAGCTACGACGACCTGCGCGACTTCCGCCACATGGATCCCTGGCGGGTCTTCCGCATCATGGCCGAGTTCGTCGAGGGCTTCGAGGAGATGGCCAAGATCTGCCCCGCCGTGGCCCTCTTCGGCTCGGCGCGCACCGCCGAGGATCACCCCTACTACAAGATGGCGCGCGAGACCTCGCGGTTGCTCTCGGAGGCGGGGTTCAACATCATCACCGGCGGGGGCCCCGGCATCATGGCGGCGGCCAACCGCGGCGCGCGCGAGAGCGGCCGCGGCGTCTCGGTCGGCCTCAACATCGACCTGCCGTTTGAACAGCAGCCCAACGAATTCGTCCAGAAGCTGGTCTCGTTCCGCTATTTCTTCGTACGCAAGGTAATGTTCTCGAAATACTCCAGGGCCATCATCACCTTCCCGGGCGGCTTCGGCACCATGGACGAACTCTTCGAGATCCTCACGCTGGTGCAGACCAACAAGGTGCCGCCGGTGCCGCTGGTGATGATGGGCTCGGACTACTGGGCGGGCCTGCTGGGCTGGCTGAAGGAGGTGATGCTGCGCACCGAGTCCAACATCAATCCCGAAGACATGGAAATGATCTTCCTGACCGACAGCCCCGAGGAGGCCGCGGCGTACATCACCGCCAACGCCGGCGAATCGCTCCCCGAATCCGCCCACTGACGAGGTCCGTTATGCAAGCGTCCCTGTGCCGCGGCCTGCTGGCCGGCGCGGCCTGCCTCCTGCTTCTTCTCCCTGCCGCCGCCGGGGACGCCCCGGTCAAGCCCTTCGGCAACGCCGGCAAAGCCGCGGGCCGGAAAGCGACGGTGATTCACGCGCCCCTCGGCCGGCTTGCCGAAGCCACCGTCGAGGCGCGCGCGGATCTGCGCATTTCGTTCTATGCGCCGGAAGAGAGGGAACACCTGTCGATCCCCTTCGCCGACCTGGCGGCGCTGGAGGTGACCGTGCTCGACGAAGGCATCGAACGCGAGTGGCGCTGGAAGGAGGGCGGCTCGAACGAAAAGATCCACACCGGGCGCGATTACCCGTGGCGCAAGTACGGCATTATCCTCGAATTTGCACACGGCACGCGGCGCCGCGGCCGGCTCGACAGCGGCTTTCCGCTGACGATCTCGTATCGCGACGCGGAGACGAACGAGCGCGTCGAACGCAAATTCGTCGTCAAGCCGCGCGACAAGGGAGCGATGGGCCGGGAACTGAAGGAACTCGGCTACATCCGCAGGATCGAATTCCTGCCGCCGAAGGAAACGAGCGATGCCCCGTAGCCGCGACAAGGAAGTGGAGGAGAAGCGGCGCCAGGAGCGACTGGCCTACGTCGGTGCGCTCGCCGCGGCGCTGGTGCACGAGGTGCGCACGCCGCTGCACGCCATCCAGCTCAACGCGCAGATGCTGAGCGAGGACGTCGACCGGCTCTCGCCGGATCTGCGCCACCGTTTCGAGCGGCGCAGCCGGCGGATCTATACCGAGGTGCAGGCGCTGACCAAGACGCTCGAGAGCTTCCTCACCTTCGCCCGCCCGCCGCGGCCGGATCCGACGCCGACGGACATCAACCTCTTCCTGCGCGACTTGGTCGACTTCGCGCGGCCGGAGATGGAGGAGGCCGGCGTCGAGATCGTCGCCGACCTGGCGCCGGACATGTACCCGGTGGTGATCGACCAGAATCAGTTCACCCACGTCATCCTCAACCTGCTGCGGAACGCGCGCGAGGCCATCGAGCAGCGGCGCGAGCGCGAGAGCCAGCTCATCGAGGGCGTCATCCACATCGCCACCGAGGAGACGGTCGACCACATCCACGTCCTCGTCGAGGACAACGGCATCGGCATCGACCCCGGCGACACCGAGCGCATCTTCGAGGTCTTCTACTCGACCAAGGAGAAGGGGACGGGGCTGGGGCTGGGCATCGTCCGCCGCATCGTCGAGGATCACCGCGGCTCCATCGAGGTGTTGCACGGAAGCGGGACGGGCGCCTGCTTCCAGATCGTCCTCCCGCGCGGGCATTTCCTGGAGTTCAAGGAAGACTCAACCGCGTGAGAGCTTCTCCACCACGATCCGCTCCATGATTTCCCGCGGCGCGTCGCGACCGGTCCAGCGCGCAAACTGCGCCGCGGCCTGCCCGACGAACATCGCCACCCCGTCGACGACCGCCGCCCCGCGTTCTTTCGCCGCGCGCAGCAGCCGCGTCTCCCTGGGGTTGTAGACCGCGTCGAAAACGACCATGCCCGGCGCGAAGATCTCCGCCGGCGCCGGGGAGGCGTCGACGTGCGGATGCATGCCCACGGCGGTGGAGTTGGCCACCACGGCGTAGCGTTTTGCCGGAATCTCCTCGAGCGCAATCGCCGTGCCGCCGAGTTCTTCCGCCAGCGCCCGGGCCTTGGCCACGGTGCGGTTGGCGACGGTCAGCTTGCAGCCGCGGTCGAGCAACCCCACCGCCAGCGCCCGCGCCGCGCCGCCGGCGCCGATCAGAAGCGCCTCGGCGCCATGCAGCGTCAGCCCGGTCCGTTCGGCCTCCCGCGCGATCGCCTCGGTGGCCGCCGCGCAGTCGGTGTTCTCCGCCAGCCAGCCGCCCTCGATCCGGCTCAGCGTATTCGCCGCGCCGATACGCTGCGCCAGCGGATCGATCTCGGTCCCGGCCCGCAGCGCCGCCTGCTTGTGCGGAATCGTCACCGAGAGCCCCGACAGTCCCAGCGGTTCGACGATATCGCGCAGGAAGCGGTCGAAATCGGCGACACGGAACTTGAGGTACGCCGCGTCCAGGCCGAGCGCGGCGAAGGCGGTGTTGTGAATCGCCGGGCTCATGGAGTGCGCGATCGGATCGCCCGCGACGGCGTAGAGCGTGGTCGTTTCGCCGATCCTGTCGATCCGGTACAGATCGCGCAACTCCCCTGCGGCGAGTTGCCCCGGTGCGCTCTCCTTCCCCGCAGCCAGCGCGCCGAAGGTCAGGAGCGCCCCGTAACGCAGATTCAGGACGCGGCTGGCCTCGCCGAGCTCCCCCATGCACAATCCGATCGCCGGCTTGGGGCATTGCCGCAGCGCCTCGAAGCAGCGCAGGTTGTCGGCAAGATCCGTGGCCATGGTGGCGAACTTGACGACATCGCACGGCAGCGCCGCCATCGCCCGCACGCGGGCGGTCAGATCGGGCGGGGTCCGGTCGAAGTCGTGCCAACTGGCGATCAGCTTCGTCGCGCCGCGGCGGCGTATGCGCTCAACCGTATCGGCCTCGACGTCGACATACGCCGCGCCCGCGTCCACCGCGTCCTGCAGCAGCGCCAGTCGCTCGTCCTCGCCGCCTGCGAACGCGCCGCCCTCGCGCTTGGCCCGGCAGGTCACGATCGCCGGTACCGTGCAGGCGTGAAGCAGCGCCCGGACATCCGCCTCCTCGCGCAAGCAGTCGATACGGAATTCGATACAGTCGGCTCCGGGCAGCGACTCGCGCAGCAGCGCCAGCGCTTCGTCCATGGTGGAGGCCATGAGTGGAATGCAGATCATAATCCGCTCTCTCGTCGAGGGTTGGCGATGCCGCTCGCGACGACTGTCGTCATGGTACTACTGCGGGCGCCGCGCGGCAAGCGTGCGTTGTGCCGCAACTTGTCGAAAAAGTTGTTTTCGAATCCCGTTTCCTTGAGTAGACTGAAGCGGTCTTCTGGCAATGACGAGCGGAGAATCCGGTGGCCGAATCCGAACGCGACTGGAGCATCGAGACCGAGGGGCGAGTCGCCTGCCTGCTGCGCGAACTGGCCAGACTCGAGAGCGACGACGAGCGCCGCCCGGTGATCGAGGAGCTGCGCCTGCTGACCGGGGTCGACCTGGGCGAGGCGCTCTCGCGCTGGCTGGCGTGGTATCTCGAGGACCACCTCGGCATGCGCAACGCCGTCGGCATTCTCACCGGCCGGCAGGTCAGCGAGGAGCGGGTGGAGAACGTCCTCGGCGACGACGAGCAGGTCTTCGAGCGCGCCGAGTACAACTGGTGCGCGCTCGAGCGCGTCAAGTCCAAGGACGACATGGTCAAGCTGCGCATGCTCTATATCGACCTCGAGTCGCCGCTACGCACCGAGGCGGACGGACCGTTCTCCTTCCGCCGCATCGGCAACGTCGACGAGGACACCGTGGGCTACTTCGAGGGCAAGACGCTCACCGAGGCGGTCTTCAACCCGGCGGTCGAACAGCGGCACCTGCGGATCCTCAAGGACTACGGCAAGACGATGATGATGCCGGTCTTCCCCAGCCCCACCCAGCGCACCGGCGCGGTGCTCTACGCCGCGGCGATCAGTCAGGCGCTGGTCAAGTTCGACGCCAAGATCACCAGCCTCTCGTACAAGGACCTCTCCGAGAGCCTCCCCGGCCTTCTCGACCGGCCGTACATCGTCAACCGTTACGCCGACCTGTTCAAGAGCGCGCTGGAGAAGTGCGCCTGAAAGTTCACCTTCCCATCACCCACCGCCCCAGCCAGCCGCGCTTGAGTTCCATCGCGCCGTGCGGACAGAGCTCGTGGCAGCAGTAGCACTGGATGCACTCCTTCCTGTCGAGCCGCGGCAGCTCGCCTTCGGGCAGCGTCATCGCCCCGGCCGCGCAGACCCTGACGCACGCGCCGCAGCGAACGCATTTCTCCGGAATCGGCACGGGGAAGGCGGTGAGCCGCTTGCGCAGCCAGCGGTCGATGCCGGGCAGGTACCGCAGCGGTCCGGTCATCGAGAGCGTCTGCGTCGCCGGCATGTTCCACCGCGCGGGCTTCAGGCCGGCCGGATCCTCGCCGACGGTCGTGGCCTCTTGCCAGGCCGTATCGCCCAGCGCCGCGGCCGCGCGCAGCGTCCACAACGTCTGGCGCTCGACGCCGACGATATCGCAGAGCACCGCGTCGACCGCGCACGGATCCGCCCCGGCGGCGAGAAAGCCCAGCGGATTGGGTTTGCCGTTGGTCGGGCCCATCCCGTCCATGCCGACAACCGCGTCGACGACAGTAAGTCGCGGCCCGACCGCGCGACAGATCTCGTAGAGCATGGTCGCGAAGCGCAGCTTGTCCAGGCCCGCGCGGTAATGCCACTGGAACTTCTCCGCGCCGACCACCGCGCCGAAGAGGTTCTTCACCGCCATGGTCAGATTCATCTGCGCGTGGGTCTTCAACTTCGGCAGGTTGACGACGACGTCGGCCTCGAGCAGTTCGCGCGCCAGCGTCAGCCGCTTGAAAGTGCGTGTCTCGTCGACGTGGTCGACCGGCGCGAACTCGATCACCTCGACGCCGAGCGCCTCCGCCACCGGCAGGATGCCGCAGCTCGCGGCGACCTTGCGCGCGCTGCCGAAGCCCGGCGAGTCACCGAGCGTGACGCGCGCGCCGCAGTCGAGCGCCAGTTCCGCCACCGCCCGTACCACCGCCGGGTGCGTCGTCACCGCGCGTTTGACCGAAAAGCCGATCACCAGGTTAGGCTTCAGCACGACCTTGTCGCCGCGCTTGAGAAACGCGCCCATCCCGCCCAGCGGCGCGAGCAGATCGTCGAGACTCGCCTTGAGCGCCTCGCCGTAGTCGGCCTGGCGCCGCAGCGAGACGCGGGGAGCGCTCATGCCGATTCGCTTTCGGCGAAGACCGCGGGCATGCCCCGCAGGTAGGCGATCAGGCTCAGGACGCTCGAAACCGCGATCAGGCCGCCCACCCACCACGCCGCCTCCTTCAGCAGCGCTTCGCCCAGATCGACGACCTGCAGGTCGTTGAGCATCACCGCCGGCATGAACAAGAGCAGCGCGACGCCTTGCACGAAGGTCTTGACCTTCCCCGCCCAGCCCGCGGCGAGGACGACGTTTCGAAGCGCCGCCATCCGCCGCAGCACGTGCATCGCCACCTCGCGGAAGAAGTAAACCGCCGCGAACCAGACGGTGACCTCGTACCGCGGCGAGGCGGCCATCCCCAGCAGCACGCACATGACCACGCAACTGTCCCCGACCGGGTCCATGACCTTGCCGAAGTCGCTGACCTGCCCGGTCCAGCGCGCCACCTTGCCGTCGAAGTAGTCGCTCAGAAAGATCAGCGCGCCGAGGACGACCGTCGCCACCGCGACCCACGCCGGTCCGTACGGCTCGTGCCACTGCAGCAGCAGCATGCTCGGCGGCGCCGCCGTCAGTCGAAAGAGCGTCATCAGGTTCGCCGGCGTGCAGGCGGTTCTCCAGTTCATGGCGCGCCCTTCTCGTCGTTCTCGTCCACCTCGCGGATATCCACCTCCTTGACCCGCGGCGATTCGTTCATCCCCGGATACGGAGCCATGCCGTCCGCGAACGGTTCGGCTCCGAACGCTTCTCCCCGGAACGGCGAGGGGCCGACCTCGACATGCATGCGCTTGCGGAAGTGCGCCTTCAGCAGCCGCGCCAGCAAGCCCCGCACCGGCGGCACCATCAGCAGCAGCCCCACCGCGTCGGTCATCACCCCCGGCGTGATCAGCAGCACCCCGCCGACGAGCACCAGCACGCCGCCGAGGATGTTGTCGGTGGGCATGCGCCCTTCGCGGAGATCCGTCTGGATGTCGGTCAGCACCTTCAGCCCCTGCGCGCGCGCCAGGGCCGAGCCGACGATACCGGTGACGATCACCAGCGCCACCGTCTCCACGCCGCCGATCACCTCGCCGATCCGGAACAGCAGGTACAACTCCGTCACCGGCACGGCGATGAAGAGCGTCAGCAGCAGGGGAAAAGCCATACGTCTCCAGACGGCGCCGCTTGCTCCTCGGCTTCGACAACAAAGGCGATTGGGACAACCGCCGCGGTCCGGCACGGACCGTTTCCGTTATACCCATGCGCCGCCGCAGGTCAATGTTCCGCCCGCACGGTTGACGCGGTGATACGGCGCGTTTATGCTGGAGGAGGGCGATCGATGTCGACATGACGCCCGTCGGGAGCAACCGTGAGAGACGGCGCCAACATCCTGTTCATTTTTACCGACCAGCAGCGGTTCGATACCGTACATACCTTGGGCAACGCCGCCATCCGAACCCCGAACCTGGATCGCCTTGTTCGAGAGGGAACCGCATTCGATAATGCATTTACGCCCTCGCCTGTCTGCGTGCCCGCACGCTGCGCCATGCATTACGGCCAATATCCCGCACACACCGGCTGTTTTGCGAACGGCGACCCAATGCCGTTGGATGGACGCGAGAGCTTCGTCGCATCGTTAACCCGGGCGGGCCATCGGACGCACGGCATCGGCAAGTGTCATTTCACGCCCGAGATCGGCGCCTTGCGCGGCTTCGAGACGCGCCAACGGCAGGAACATCCCCAGCAGACGAATCCCGAACGGGACGAATATCTCTCGCTGCTCGCAGACGAAGGCTATGGTCGTTGCCGCGAGTGGAAGTACTTCGACGTCCCCGAGACGGGAATCGAAATCCTCTTCGACCGCCTCAACGATCCATGGGAAACCCGTAACCGCAGCGCCGCCCCCGAGACACGGGGGATTGTCGAATCGTTCCGAAAGGACCTGAACGTTTCGCCCTGCATCGCACGATGAAGCCGTAGAGACATGTCCTCACGTGCACTGCGCCGGGCTCGGATCGTTTCTGGCATACGTGCTCCGCCACCGCTCTCATTGAAAGGGGCCCCATGCTCGGCAAGCTGCTCTCCTGCGCCATCAACGGCATCGACGCGGCGATCGTCGAGGTCGAAGTCGACGTCGGCCAGGGCATGCCGGGCCTGCGCATCGTCGGCCTGCCCGACAAGGCGGTGCAGGAATCGGGAGACCGCGTCCGCGCGGCGCTGAAGAACGCGGGCTACCAGTACCCCGCGCGCAAGGTGGTGGTCAATCTCGCGCCCGCGGATCTCCGGAAGGAAGGCGCGGTCTACGACCTGCCGCTGGCGCTGGGGCTGCTGCTGGCGTCCGAGCAGATCGAGAGCGACCGCTGCGGCGGGTACCTCGTCATGGGCGAACTCGCCCTCGACGGCACGGTGCGCGAGGTCAGGGGCGTGCTGGCCGCGGCGATCACCGCGCGCCAACTCGGGTACAAGGGCGTCGTGGTTCCGCGCGCCAACGCCCGCGAAGCCGCGGTGCTGGGCGATCTCGACGTCGTCGGGGTGACCACGCTCGTCGAGGCCGTCGGCTTCCTGACCGGCTCGACCCCCGCGCCGGCGCTGCCGCCGGAGACGCCCGACACCCGCCCCGAGTCGGAACTCTGCTTCTCCGACGTCCGCGGACAGGAGCATGTCAAGCGCGCGCTGGAGGTCGCCGCCGCCGGCGGGCACAACATGCTCATGATGGGGCCGCCCGGAAGCGGAAAGACCATGTGCGCCCAGCGCCTGCCGTCGATCCTGCCGGAGCTGACCTTCGCCGAGTCGCTGGAGACGACCAAGATCTACTCCGTCGTCGGCGAGCTTTCTCCGGGACAGGGCCTTCTACGGACGCGCCCCTTCCGCAGCCCGCACCATTCCATCTCCGCGCCGGGGATGATCGGCGGCGGCTCGTTCCCCACGCCGGGCGAGGTGTCGCTCGCGCATCACGGCGTGCTGTTCCTGGACGAAGCGCCGGAGTTCAACCGTCCGATCCTCGAGACGCTGCGCCAGCCGCTCGAGGACGGCGTCGTCTCGATCAGCCGCGCCGCCGCGTCGCAGACGTTTCCCGCGCGTTTGATGCTCGTCCTCTCGATGAACCTCTGCCCCTGCGGGCGGCGGGGGGACGCGCGGAAGGTCTGCCGCTGCACGCCGCAGAAGATCGAGCAGTATGTCGGCCGCCTCTCGGGGCCGCTCCTGGACCGCATCGACATCCACGTCGAGGTGCCGGCGGTGGAGTTCAAGGATCTGCGCGGGCCCCGCACGGGCGAAGCCTCCCCCGCCATCCGCGAGCGCGTACAGGCAGCGCGCGGGGCGCAGGACGCGCGCGGACAGGGCGGCATCAACGCGTGCCTGCTGCCGGCGATGATCGAGCGCCACTGTGCGCTCGACCGCGAATGCGAGATGCTCCTCAAGAGCGCGGTGCAGGAGCTGGGCCTCTCGGCGCGCGCCCATAGCCGCATCCTCAAGGTCGCCCGCACCATCGCCGACCTCGCCGCCGCCGACGCCATCGCCCCCGAGCACCTCTCCGAAGCGATCCAGTACCGCGCGATGGACCGGAAGCTGGCGTATTGAAGGATTCCCCATGACCTACACCCCCATCGTCGGCACGCTCGGCTACATCCTCGATCCCGCCGGCGAGCAGGTGCTGATGGTCCACCGCAACGCCCGCGCGGACGACACGCACCTCGGCAAGTACAACGGCCTCGGCGGCAAGATGCACCCCGACGAGGACGTCGTCGCCTGCATGCACCGCGAGATCCGCGAGGAGGCCGGCGTCGAGGTGACGGCGATGGCGCTGCGGGGCGTGATCAACTGGACCGGCTTCGGCCCCAACGGCGAGGACTGGCTCGGCTTTATCTTCCTGATCACCGCCTTCGCCGGCGCGCCGCTCGCGGAGAACGAGGAAGGCCCGCTCCAGTGGGTGCCGCGCGCGTCGATGATGGACCTGCCGATGTGGGAGGGCGACCGCCACTTCCTGCCGCTGGTCTTCGATTCCGACCCGCGCGTCTTCTACGGCTACATGCCCTATGCCGGCGACACCTCCACCGGCTGGCAGTACACGCGGATCTGACGCCCCGCTTTCCGCCTTGACTTTCCCGCCTGTCCTCGCTTTCATGTCGGCCAACAGGATCGACCATTCACCGGCCGGGAGAAGAACGATGATGCAGCAATGGTTCGAGGACGCCAAGCTCGGGATCTTCGTGCACTGGGGCATCTACGCGGTCCAGCGCCGCGGCGGCGAGTCGTGGCCCCTCGTCAACGCGCAGGTCAGCTACGACGAGTACATGTCGCAGTTCGATGCCTTCGACGCCAGCGAGTACGACCCGGACGCCTGGGCCGACCTCTTCGCCCGCGCGGGCGCGAAGTACGCGGTGCTGACCACCAAGCATCACGACGGCGTGGCGCTCTGGCCCACGAAACAGGACGGCCCGAGCATCCCCAACCGGACCGGCCTGCCCGACCTGGTGGGGCGCTACGTCGACGCGGTGCGCGCCAAGGGGCTGAAGGTCGGGCTCTACTTCTCCCACACCGACTGGTCGAACCTCGACCACTTCTCGGTCATCACCGGCAAGTCGCGCGAGGAACTGCTGGCGCTGCGCCAGCAGCCGACCAACTTCCGCGAGGCCTGGACGAACTTCAAGGAATACATCGCCGACGACGCGGAGGCGCAGGCCAAGTGGCAACGCTTCCTGGAGTTCCACCGCGCCCAGCTCGGCGAGCTCCTGAACAACTACAAGCCGGTGGATTTGATCTGGTTCGACGTCATGCTCGGCCGCGAAGGCTTCGACTACCAGACCGCCGCGATCCGCGACTTCATCCACGGCGTCTGCCCCGACACCGTCATCAACTCGCGCCTCGCCGAGCACGGCGATTACGAGACGCCCGAGCAATTCATCCCCGTGCAGCCGCCCAGGGGCAAGTGGGAGCTCTGCATGACCACCAACAACACCTGGTCCTTCACCGGCCGCGAGGAGCAGTACAAGAGCCCCTACGAGATCATCACCATGTTCTGCGAGTGCCTCGGCATGGGCGGGAACCTGCTGCTGAACGTCGGCCCGGACGAGCACGGCGTCATCCCCGCGCAACAGGTCGAGTTGCTGGAGACCCTCGGCGCCTGGGTCGGCAAGCACGAGGAAGCGGTCTGCGGCACCGTCCGCGGCCTGCCGCACGGCTACGCCTATCACTTCAGCAGCCTCGACAAGGCGCGCGAGACGATCTACCTCTACGTCGCGCACCCGCCGAAGGAAGACACGTCAATCAAGGGCATCCACAACCAGATCAAGCGCGTCACCGTCCTCGGCCACGGCGCGGAGTGCGCGCACAAGCGCATCGGCGGCGCACCGTGGATGAACGTCCCCGGCACCATCTGGATCGACGTGCCCCGGGAGGCACTGGACGAGTACGTGACCGTCCTGAAGATCGAACTCGACGGCCCGCTGAACCTCTAC
>CAYWFP010000052.1:0-28885 GCA_964457365.1 uncultured Planctomycetaceae bacterium | reverse complement strand
CGACGGCCCGCTGAACCTCTACGGCGGCGAGGGCGTCGAGATCGACGTGAACTGAAGCGGTCGAATACGACGCGAGTCTACGCGCTCGCGGCGATCGGCGCGCCCAGGAGCGCCCGTGCGTGCCGCGCGTAATGGCCGTGCAGGTCGCGGCTGTAATTCTCGAGCACCTGCCGCGCCAGGCCGTCGACGTCGCCACAGGCCAGAAGCCCGCGCGCCAGGACGATCTCGGTCAACTCGCGGTTGCGTTCGCTCGTGTCGTTCCATTCTCCAGGAATGTCGCGCAACATCGCGGGCAGGTCGTGCAGGTGCCGCCCGCGGATGCGTTCGTCCCGCAGCAACGCGGCGAAGAGCGGCCCCGCCTCGCGCGCCGGCTGCGCCTCGAAGGCCAGCGCGCAGGCACGGAAGTGCGAGAAGGCCATGCCCGGCTCGAGCGTGCGGAGCTTGCTCAGCATGGCCGGAATCCCCCTGACGTTGCCGGTGCGCCCCAGGGCCACCAGCCGCGTATCGACCTCGCTCAGCGATATGCCGAACTGGCCCATGCCGGTGAAGTTCCACCCTTCGTCCCACGCGGATGCTTCCGTCGCCGCGACGAGTTCCTCGACGCCGGTGTCGTCGCGCATCAGCCCCAGCAGGAACGCGTAGCGCAGCTTGCGCGCGGGCTCGACGGCTTCGGCGAAATGCTTCTTGAGCAACGGCACGGCCTTGTCCGGGTACGCGAAGAGAATCGAAAGGCCGAGGCGGTTTTCGATCCCGTCCGCGGCGGCCTTCTCCACCTCCGCGTGCGGCAGGGGAAAATTGTCGACATGATCGGGCACATCCGGCGCGAGGATCTTCTTCTCCACCAGATGCGCCTGCAAGGCCTTGATATCGATCCGCCGCAAGGCAATGCCTGCGCGCGCGGCGGTCGCGGCGGCGCAACCGGCGGCGTAGCCCTGGTTCTGCACGTCCGGCTGCATGCGCACCACGGGGATGGCGTCGCGGTGGGCGCTGACCCCGAGACCCGTGGAGAGTACGCCGTCGAGCGTCTTCGGCAGCAGGCAGCGGTACGGCACGTGCGCGTCGAGAGATTCGCCACGGTTGGGCGACTTGGCCATGAAGACCGGGTGGACGGTGAAGCCGTGGCTGTCGAAATCCGAGCGCGCGGTGACGATCGTGTCGGGATAGGTCCGCTGGGCCAGGAAGTCCAGCGGATCCAGCGAGAACGCGCCGACAATCTGCCGCCGCTCGCGCGAATTGACGATCTGCGCCGCGTCGAAGAGATCGCGGAACTTCGCGCGCGCGAGGACGAAGGCGCGGGTGACGTCGTAGACGTCGTTGTCGTCGATAAACGTATAATCGGCGTTCATGCAATGGTTGCCGGGGACGAAGGGCGAGAGCCCGGCCCCCTGCACCGCCACGTGCGCCTTGCCGAGGGTGATCGTCTCCCCCCCGGCGGCGGCGACCACGTCGGCGCTGCCGGACGCGTCGACGACGGCCTCGGCCCCGAGAACGCCAACGCCGTAGGGACAGACCGCGACCACGCCCGCGACCGCGTTGCCGCGCACGCCGGCGGCCACTACCAGCGTCTGGAACCAGACGGCGGTGCCGGCCTCGTGGTTCTGCGTCAGGTACCAGTGCTTTTTCCACTCGGTATTCCAGGCGCCGCTGTCGACGGCGAACTCCGGCTCCGGACCCATGGCGTGAACGCCCTCGTCGATCCCGGTGGTGAAGCCGCAGCGGTTGCCGTGATAATAGCGCGCGATGCGCCCCTCGGTGCCGATCCCGCCCAGAGACGGCGTGGATTCGAGCACGACCGCGCGCGCGCCCTTGCGTCCCGCGGCGATGCCCGCGGGCGCCCCGGCGGTGCCGCCGCCGGCGACGACGACGTCGTACCGCGCCAGCAGCGGCAGCGCGTTGAGATCGAGCGCCACCGTCTCCTCCGCGTCGGCGCGGAAGTACCGGTCCTGCCGGCGGATGTCCATCTCTTCGATCCGCTCCGCGCCGAGTCGCGTCCGCAGCCCGCCTTCGAGCCGCACCGCACCCGCCTCGTCAGCGGCGGCTGCGCCGATGCGCCGCCCCAGCGCCAGCAGCACCGCCGGCTCGCCCAGCGACGCGGCCGCCTCGTCGTCCAGATCGGCCATCGGTCCGAGTACGAACAATCCCGGCACGCGGAACGCCCCCAGGTCCGTATCGGGCGCCACCGCGCCGCGGATCGTCGCGCCGGCCTGCAGCCGATCCGGCAGGTTCAGGCGGATCCGGTCGGACGCGACGAGCTGGTCGGGGTGCCAGGTCGTCAACCGCATCCGCGTCTCGGCTTCGGCGAAGGCCATGGGCGTGGCCGCATCCATCGGGACCGCCGCGCGGCAGCGCCACGCCTCGAGGCTGCGCTCGTTCACCACCACCGGCAACGGCAGCTTCTCCACCGTCATGCCGCCTGCGGCTTCGGGTGCGCCACCGGCGACGATCCGCTCGGCGAGGTATTCGCCCGGAACGAACGGACGGAACGGCGCGCCGCCGGAACGGGCGAGCTGAGCGCGTTCGGTCGCGTCGATCACGACCTTGGCGCGAACAGCCTGGAAGCCGCTGCGGTTGGCGACGACCGCGCCGGCGACCTGCCCCTTGTCGTCGCGCAAAAGACAAATCGGATGGCTCATGAAGAGAAAGCCCACATCCGCTTCGATCAGCGCGCTCTCGAGGGCGCGCTTGACCGCGCCCGGATTCGGGATCGCCTCGCGCCCGGCGGGAAAGAGTCTGGCGAAGAGATCCGCCTCCGCGCCGGCTTCGGCTGCGGCTTCGGGCCAGTAACGGAAATGCGCGCAGACATCCTCGCCGAGATAGGTGTAGCCGCTCACGCAGCAGACGCCGGAGCCTTTCGCGCGCGCAGCCAGCGCGGCGGCGACCGCGCCGGTGGAACCTCCGAGAATCAGCACGTCAACGGATTTGAGCAGCGGCACGTCGATGGTCATAACAACCCCTTTTTCTTCAATCCGGAAGAAGTAACCATTCGCAAGATTATCATGTCATTCCGGTTATACAACAGCTTGGCCATTATTTCTATTGCCATTTTTCATCATTTCGCTATCATCTTTGCGCATGAACGCATTGCAGCCGCCGGCCATGCATACCTTGGAGATGGAGCCGCAGGCCTGGGAGCGGCTGGATTATCGCCTTCTCGGCCTCTACCATCGCCAGGTCCGCAAAGACACCCGGCACCTGATATCCACCATGCCGCATTACGTTCTCTGGCGCCTCGATGCCGGCCACGTCCGACTGCGCCTGCCGCAAGCGCCCGATCTCGTCGCCACGGCGGGCACCTGGGTGCTGATCCCGCCGGATTACCCGCGCGAGCATATCTTCTCCGACGACGCAGTGATCCTGAGCCTGCATCTCTGGGCGGGCTGGCTGGGGCACCGACCGCTGCTGTCGGTTCCGGGCCTCCTGGTCCGCCCGGTCGAGGCGTGGCCCGAACTGGGCCAGGCCGCGGAATCTTTGCTGCGCGACAATCCGCTCCGGCGAAGCGTGAGACTGGAATCGTTCGCCGCCTGGGAGGGAGCGCGCTGGCGCTGGCTGGCGGCCTTCTTCCGCACGTTGCGCGGAGAAGGATGCGAGCCGATGCCCTGGTTCGTCCGGGACGAACGCGTCGCGCGCGCGATCGAGATCCTGGAAGACCTGGACCACGTGCCGCGCCTGCCGTACCACCGGCTGGGCGAAGCGACCGGCTTGAGCCGCGCGCACCTGGACCGGCTCTTCCTGGCGCATTTGCAGAAGACGCCGCGACAGGTCCACGACGAGATTCTCGGCCGCCGCGCGAGCGCGCTGCTCGTGGGGGGCGAGATGCCGCTCAAGCGCATCGCCGCGGAGCTCGGATTCCCCGCGCCGGCGCAGTTCAACCGCTGGTTCAAGCGCGTCAGCGGCATGACGCCGGGCATCTATCGCAAGCGGATGACGTAACGCGGCACGCTCAGCGCTGCGCCTCCTCCATGGCGATCTCGGCCCAGCGCCACAGGCGTGTCGGATCGTTGCGGACCGTGGAGATATCCTTCATGATCAGTTCCACGCGGCAGCCGGCGGCCTGGTCGAGGAGCTTGCGGATCTCCCGCCGCGCGCGCGCCTCGTCGAAGTCGTCCTCGGCAAAAATGGCCGGGTTGGGCTTGACCGAGAGGACGTAGTCGCCCGCGCCGTTTTCCAGCCCCTGCGGAATGTCGAACCAGGGGCTGACCGAGATCTTGCGCAGATTGGGAATGCGCTTCAGTATGCCGAGTTTGAGGTGCAGCGGCTCGCAGCAGCCGTAGTAGGTCATGCCCCAGCGCGACAGCCAGCGCAACTCGTGCCTGAGCGAGAAGTCCCAGTGCATCGGCGGCGAAACCTCGGAGAAGATCTGCGCGTTGCCGCAGCCCCAGAGTTGCGCGCACGGCAGCGCCTGCCCCGTTTCCGGCAACTCGCGCGTATGGCCGTAGCCGCCGGAGCCGACGCGGCAGGGCCCCGCGCCGGCGTCGAGCAGGCCCAGCGCCTCGAACCGGTCGAGCTCGTGCATCTTCGCATCGACGTAACGCGAGACCATGGCGTCGACGAACTCCGGATCGTCGAGCATGTCCATCATGATGTTCTCGAGATGCACCAGGCGGATCAGGTTGTCCCACGGCGTGAACCAGATATGCTTGATCCCACCGACGCGCACGGGCAGAACGCCGGCGAAGATTTCGTTCAGCAAAGCTTCGCGCCGCGCGGTTGCCTCCGCGTCGTAGCGTACCTCGGGCATCTGGATCTTCCCGATATCCTCGACGGACTCGATCTGCGGGGTGAAGTGCTGGGCGCTGACGGCGCCGTGCTGGATCGTCTCGCCCTGCTGCGAGATGCCGATGCCGGTGCTGGACCAGACCTTGGCGCACTCGATCTGCGGCAGGAGGATGCTGTCGACGGGGTAATGCCGCCAGCGGTAGAGCGTCACGCGCATGCCCTGTTCGATGCGCCGCAGCAGCGGATCCGCGCAGACGCAGGCCAGTTCGTCTGCATTCGCCTCGGCCAGCTCCGGCCACGGCTCCTCGTTGATATACACCAGCGGGCGCACCGCCTCGCCGTCGTTGAGCCTGCGCCAGAGCTCGGCCTTCTCGCGCTGGACCGGCAGGTTGCCGATGCGGGCGAACGCCTCGCCGAGCTCGCGCAGCACCGCTTTGTCCGCGTCCGTCACTTGACTCGTCGCCGAAGGCGCCATGGACTTTCCTCCTCTTCCAGTTTCCAGAAGCATACCACGTCTCCAGGCAGTTCCGGCGCGGCCGCCGCAGGCGCTTCTCCGCCCAGCGCAACGTCGCCTCGATCGTCTCCCACTTCTCCGTCCGGTCCGAGACGCTGCATTCCATGAAGAGCCAGTTGACGTAGCGCGCGGAGTCGGGGCAGGTGCGGTCGTGCATCGAGTGGCAGCTTGAGCCGGGATTGACGCAGCAGGAACGCAAACGGCGAGCGCGGCGCGTGACCCGGGCTCTGCTGCACGACTGGCGCTCGCGCGCGATCAGGCGCTCAAGCTCCTCGTGCTGCTCCCGCCGGAACGGCCGGGCCACGGTGACCCGTTCGGTATGAAGGCGCTCCTTTCTGCTCATCCGCTCTCCCGTGCGCGATCATTCATGCCAATACGGCTTAGGAAATCAGCCGCAGGCACAAAAACAAGAAAAAAAACTTTTCGCGCAACTCCTTGCCATGGAGTCCGATAAGCGAACGCGCCCGGATTTCGGGGATAATTGCCGGAAAAAACGCTCAAGACGGGAAATATCTGCCGCTAATTCAGAGATGACAGCAAGGAGGCTGTTGCATCTCGGATGGTAGCGCCCGTTTCACGGAGGAAATACGTGGCTCTACAATCGGCACGACCAGGTCTGCTCGACCCCGCACGGGATCTTGTTTCTCAGCGGCAGTCCCGCACGGAGCCTTCTCGCCTGGCGTCCCCGAAACGCGGCGCTACAGAAGTGCCGGCTCGTGCTGCATCCGAGATCTCTTTCACCGCAGACCGGGTAGAGATCTCGTCCCGACAGCTTACAAGCCCCGTTCCAGAGAATCCGGCAATCGAACTCCGTGGCGGCATCTACGCCGTGCGCGAGCGCCTGCTGCAACAGGTCAATGCGCAACGCCAGGCCGAGATCGACGCGAGTGAGAATGAAGGCGCCGGGATCGCGCAGCCGGAGCCGTCTCCTTTCGACCCGCAGACGGTGCGCGCGTCCATCGGCGAGATGCTCGGCCAGCGCTTCGGCTCCGACGCGCCGGTCGTCGATACCTTCAACGCCTTCGCCGACGAGCTGCAGGCGATGGACCCGAAGCTCTACAGCACGGTGCTGCTGCTGATGAAGATGATGGCCGAGGAGAATCCCGAATGCCTCAAGCAGCTCGTCGAATCCACGCAGCAGATGATGCAAGGGCTCTCGGGCCGGACGAGCACGGTCCAGTCGAGCCGACTGTCGTTCTCCATCGCCGCGAGCAATGCCGAAGCGTCGTTCGGCGCGCGTTTCAGTCTCGAAGGGCTGTTCGAAGTCGTCGACCGCGTGGCGGCCAGCCAGGCCGAGAGCGCGGGGATGTCGGCGGCATATCAGCGACTGAGCGTCCGCATCGACATGTCCGTCCAGCAGGGCGATCCGCTGGTGCTGGACCTGCACGGCGACGGTATCGAACTCCGCGGCGTCGAAGACGGCGTGGACTTCGACCTGCACGGAAACGGGAAGGCGGTGCGCACCGGATTTATCCAAGGGGACGACGCGTTTCTCTTCCTCGACGAGAACGGCAACCGCGTCGCCGACAGCGGCAAGGAGCTCTTCGGCAATCAGGAGGGCCACGCTAACGGCTTCAGCA
The DNA here is from genome assembly GCA_964457365.1 of uncultured Planctomycetaceae bacterium. Lineage (GTDB taxonomy): Bacteria > Planctomycetota > SZUA-567 > SZUA-567 > SZUA-567 > CAYWFP01. The sequence continues at coordinate 22,075 of CAYWFP010000052.1, read as the reverse complement.
AGCTCGCCACCCACGACATGAACGGCGACCAGGTCATCGACGCGCAGGACAGCGTCTACGAGCGCCTCCGCCTCTGGCAGGATCTCAACGGCGACGGCGTGAACCAGCTCGAGGAAGTGCTGACCTTGCGGGAAGCCGGCGTCGAGAGCATCGATATCGACTACCTCGCCGTCTCGGGCGAAGACGGCAAGGGCAACCATATCGGCCAGTACGGTGGATTCGCCCGCGCCGACGGCAGCCGCGGCTTCGCCGCCGACGCCTGGCTGGGGTATCTGTATCAGCACGATATGGCTTGAACCTTCAACGCGCGCGCCATGACGTCCCCTACAAATCTTCGACCGCCAGGGCCTTCTCGCCCAGTACGGCGTTGGCGGCCTCGAGCTTCTCGCGGCTGGAGACCACGCAGACGGGCGCGTTCGCGAAGCCCGGCCGCAGCACCTCCTCGGCCGCGCGGCGGATCTGCTCGCCGGTGAGCGACAGCAGGCGGCGGCGGAAGTCCGCGCGAAACGCGTCGTCCTCCCCGCCGAGATAGCGCGCCATCGCCGCGCCCACCGCATCGCCCGGGCGGATGGGACGATCGAGCGTCTTCACCGTGCCGATCACCGCCTGCTCGACGCCCGCGGGACTCAGGTCCATCTCGTTGACGACATGGTCGGCCACGCCGGCGTAGGCCTGCAAGGTCTCGACAATACACGGGTCACGATAGCTGAAATAGCCCCAGACGCCGTTGTATCCGGTGTAATGCGCATGCGCGCCGTAGGCCCCGCGCTTGGCGCGGATCTCCTGCCAGAGATACCCGTAGCTCAAATGCTGGCCGAGAAGGAGCAGCGCCGGCGCCAGTTCGTCCGTCGGCGGCACCGCCGGGAAAACCGACGCGACGAACGCCACCGCCGCCGGCAACGCCACGCCCTCGCGCTGCGCCTGCTGTACCTTCATGTAATCGCCGTCCATCGCCGGCGGGGTATCGTCCCGCAGGAGCGCCAGGAAATCGCCGTACCATTGCCGCAGGCCGTCGGCAGCCCTGTCGGGCGCGACGATGCTGGCGGTGAAGCGGCCGCGCGCGTGCAGGAAATCGCGGATGCGGCTGAGCTTCTCGATCAGGCCGTCGCGCTCCTTGTCGAAAATCGCGGCCAGCTTCTCGAAAAGACGCACCTGGGTGATGCCGCTGAAGCGTTCGGCGAGCGCGGCGTTGCGCGAGAGATACCGCGCTGCCCGGAGCGCCGCGAAGCGGTTGCCCGACGGGACTACCCGGCTGCGCCAATGGACCTTCCCCTGCAGGATCACGTCCTTGAGGCGCTCGACGTCGGTCGGATCGAACCGCAGCAACCGGTCGTCCAGGACGCCGAGCATGTCGCCGAACTTGCGCTCGAGGCAACGCGTACTCACGGTGAGAAACGGTTGCAGGTGCGCCGGATCGTCGAAACGACCGTTGGCCGAGACCGAGGCGTGGATGCCGCCACAGCAGGCCGCCTCGCGTTCGGCCATGGCGACGAAGTCGCAGCCCTCGGCGCCCATCTTGCTCAGCGCCTCGGTGAAGAGCGGCAGGTAATCGTACAGCTCGTCGTCGAGTCCGCGCAGGTCGACGGCGAGGTTCAGGTAGCAGAGCCCGCTGCTGAAGACGTCGGTCGCCAGCAGCGGCCGGCCGTTGACCGCAAGCACCTCCGTGTCGAGCGGCAGCGGATCGGGCGAGACGTCCTGGAGCGTCAGCTTCGGCAGCGTCGCCAGCGCCTCGGGCGGGTTGGGCGTCCCTTGCATCGCCTCGAGTTCGCGCGCCTCCTCGACGATCCGCGCCACGTCCTGATCGCTCAGCTTCGCACGCAACTCGTCCATCCGCGCGCGGAATTTCTCCTCCCGCTCGCGGCTGAACCGCTTGTCCGGCAGAAAGGTCAGCACGGCGTAATGCGGATTCTCCAACAGCATCTTCGCGGCAACGCTCTCGAAGAAACGCGGCTCGCTCCGGTAATGCTCCCGCAACTCCGCCAGGCGCTGCCGGATGCGCAGGTGATGCGTCGGGTCCTGCTCGTACAACCACGAGCGGTACACCCGGTCCATCAGCCGCAGCGGATACGCCGAGCCGATCTCCTGGCTCGCCAGCTCCAGCCGGTGGAACGCGGCCTCGAGCTTCTCCGCTTCGAAGCCGGCCTCGATTTCGTAGCGCAGCACGTCCATCACCAGCCCGACGATCTTGTCGGCGCGGTCGGGCTCGGCCCCTTTCAGTCCGACGGTGAAGAAAGCGTCGCGCTGGTAGTCGGCATACCCCGCGTGGGTCAGCTCCTCGCCGAACTTGCTGTCGATGAGGGCCTTGCGCAGAGGCGCCGCGGCGTTGCCCAGAAGGTAGTACTCCACCACGTTCATCGCCAGCGTCGTCACCGCGTCGGCGACGTCGTTGGTGAGCCACGTCAGCGTCACCGCCGTCTTGCCTTTGGGGTCCTCGTTCTCGCCGATGGGATACGGAAGGGTGTCCCGCACCGGCTCGGTCCAGCGCGGCTGCTCGCCGATGTTGGTGTCGATGTCGATGCGGTCGAAGCGCGCGAGGTATTCCTTGTCCAGAAACGCCAGGTGCTTCTCCGTCGGGATGTCGCCGTAGATGAAGATGCGCGCGTTGGCCGGATGATAATAGGTTTCGTGGAACGCCTCGAACTGCGCGTACGTCAGCTCCGGGATCGCCTCGGGGTTGCCGCCGGAGTCCTTGCCGTAGGCGTTGTCGGGGCAGATGCGGCGGCTCTCCTCGCGACCGATGGTGCCGTCGAGATCGGAGTAGGCGCCCTTCATCTCGTTGTAGACGATGCCCTTGACGATCAGCGGGCTCTGCGGGTTGCCCGGCTCCTCGAAGTCGAGGTGGTGCCCCTCCTGCTTGAAATGCATCTCCGTGATGCGCGGGAAAAACGCCGCGTCGCAGTAGACGCCGACGAGGTTGAAGAAGTCCTTCTCGTTCATGCTCGCACACGGATAGACCGTCTTGTCCGGGTAGGTCATGGCGTTCAGGAACGTCGCGAGGCTCGTCTTGAGAAGCTCGACGAACGGATCCTTCACCGGGTACCTCTCCGAGCCGCAGAGGACAGAGTGCTCCAGGATGTGCGGCAGGCCCGTGTCGTCGGGAGGCGGCGTGCGGAAGCCCACCGCGAAGAGGTTCTCCGGATCGTCCGCGTGGACGTGCATCACCTGCGCGCCGCTCTTCAGGTGCGTCAGCTCGACCGCGACCGCGCGCACGTCCTCGACGGGGGTGACGCGGGTGACGGTGAAGCCGTGGACTTGCTGACCTGCCTGCAGGTCGACGGTGGGAACGGGCATACGGACTCCTTTGGCGGCCGAAACGTCACGCGGCGATGCGCGCCTTGGCATTGTGGGCGAAAGCGCGTATTATAAGCCAGATCGGAGCCGAGGCCATGAAAAAACGGATGGCCGGAAAAACCGCCCTCGCGCGCCGCCTACCCCGCCGGGCGCATAACGACGATGCGTAGTTCCAGCGACTCCTTGCCGCGGAAACGGTTGATGTAGGGCGTGTAGACGATGTCCCAGCAGCGCGTACCCGCGTCGATGGCGCGCAGCCAGTCGGTGTTGTTGAAGACCACAGCGCGCCAGCACGCGCCGCCGCGCTCGGCGTGCCAGCTGAAGTGCCGGTTCTCGCGGCCCATCGTCGCGGGCTCCCCGCGGACGGTGACGCCGCGGCAGAGAAAACGCGGCTCGGGGTTGCCCTCGCCGAACGGCGCCAGCAGTTCCAGCGCCCTCGCCAGACGCTCGTCCAGATCATCGAGCCCCACCTCCGCGTCCAGCGCCAGCGTCGGCTGGAGCGCTTTCTCCTTCGCCTGCTGCCGGCAGCGCCTGTCGAGCGCCGCGCGCAGGGCGTCCACCTCCTGCGCGGCGATGGCGAAGCCGGCGGCCTGCTCGTGCCCGCCGAAGGAGAGGAAACGCTCGCGGCAGCCGTCCATGGCTTCGTACAGGTTCAGGCCGTCGACGCTGCGGGCGCTGCCTTTGCCGGTGCCGGTGTAACGGTCCAGAGCGATCACCGCCGCCGGCAAACCGTAATCCTCCGCGAGCCGCCCGGCGACGATGCCGATGACGCCTTCGTGCCAGCCCTCGCGCGCGACGACGATGGCCGCGGCGTCTTCGCCGAGTTCGGCCTCGACCGCCGCCTTGGCCTCGTCCTGGATGGCGCGGCACAACTCCTGCCGGTCGCGATTGTGCCGGTCGAGCCGCTCGGCCAGTTCCCCCGCTTCGCCGCGGTCGTCGGCCAAGAGGAGCTTCAGCGCCAGCTCCGCCTCGCCCATCCGCCCGGCCGCGTTCAGGCGCGGCGCCAGCCCGAAGGCCACCGCGCGCGCGGTGATCTCGTTCGGTTCCACGCGCGCGATCCGCATCAGCGCCTTCAGGCCGGCTAAGCCCCGGCGCAGCCCCTGCATGCCGTAGACCGCCAGCACCCGGTTCTCCCCGAGCAGCGGCATGACGTCGGCGATGGTGCCGACGGCCACCAGCGGCAGCATCGAGAGCAGCGCCTGCTGCAGCCGTTCGCCGACTTTCTCCGCGCCCACGACCGCCCGGCAGGTCGCCCACGCCAGCTTGAAGGCCACGCCCACGCCCGCGAGTTCGCGCCCCTCCCGCTCGCGCTTGGGGTTGACCACCGCCAGCGCCGGCGGCAACGCGTCGCTGCCGGCCTCGTGATGGTCGGTGACGATGACATCGATGCCGGCCTCGACGAGCCTGGCGATGCGTTCGGCTTCGGCCGTGCCGCAGTCGACGGTGACGATCAGGGCCGGCTTCTGGGAGATCGCCTGCTCGACGAAACGGTCGGAGATGCCGTAGCCCTCCTCCAGCCGGCAGGGAAGGTAATGCCCCGCCTGCAGCCCCAGCGCGTTCAGCATCCGCACCGTCAGCGCCGTCGCGGTCACCCCGTCGGCATCGTAATCGCCGTAGACGATGACGCGCTGCTGCTCCCCGACCGCCGCGGCCAGGCGCTGCGCGGCGCGGTCCATGTCCGGCAGATCCTCGGGCGGGTGCAGGTCCGACAATTGCGGCTGCAGAAACGAACGGGCGGCCGCCGCCGTCGGTGCGGACAGCCGCTGCGCCAGCAGCCGCGCCACCACCGGATGGATCGCGAGTTCGTCGGCCAGCGTCCGCGCGGCCGCCGGATCCGTCGCCGCCAATGTCCAGCAGGCGTTGGTGACCGTCGGCTTTCGGCTGAAGTTGATCATGCCTCACAGTCTAACCGCGGCCACACGAAACGCAAGGGCCGACCGGACCCGCGTGATCATGTCGCTGCTTCCAACGCTCTTCTTCCCGGGCCGTATCGCGAGACAAATCCACGACTTCCTTGCGCGCGCAACATTCGAATTTCCTTTGCATACGGCATGCTCCGGTGGCCTGGTGAATGCGGTGCTTTGTGGCGCCTCAACGTCATGCCGCATATCAGGTTGAGGCATAGTCGTTCACCAACGTCACGACTCTCCGGCATTGACGAGTCACGGCGAATGCGCATGCGTATCCTCGTTGCCCCGCTGGTGCTGCTGCTGGTCCTGCTCGGCATCAACTGGTTCGCCTGGCGCTCGAGCCGGCGGCTGGCCGGGCAACTGCAACGCAGCGAATGCGCCGCCGCGGCCGAAGAGACCGGCCTGCGTATCCTCAACCTCCTGCGCGAACGCAACAACGACCTGGCGCTGCTGGCGGTGGTCTGGCGCACCCGTGCCTCGTCGGCTTCATCGCCAAGCCGTTCCGCCGGGCCGAACTGATGCAGGCGCTGACCCGGGAGTTGAAACGGTAAGCGACGCGATCCCCTCGCCGGCGGCGTGGCGCCCGTCGTCGCCTCACTTCGTCGGATCGTTCACCCGGCCCATGAAGAGAACCATGCCGCTCCCGGTATCGCGGATCAGGAAGAGGAACGGGTGGTCCGCCACCACCTCCTTCGGCGGGCGCGGGAGCCCCGTCGGCGCCACGACGACCGCCGTCGCGGCCGCGGCCTCGGTGCCTTCCTCGTCCACCTGGACGAACGCCTTGTGAAAGACGGACTGGATGAAGAGCGGCCGGGTCGTGTTGCCGTCGATCCCGCTCAAATCGGCTTCGCCCCCCACGAACGCCGCTTTCATGCCCAGCGCCGGCAGGACGTCCGTTCCCTTGGGGCCCAGGTCTTTCGTGCCCCACGTCAGCTTGAACTTCGGCAAGACGACGTTCACCTTCTGCGGGTGTTGCTCGTCCGTCTTCCCCAGCCACGCCGCGAGATTCTCCGGCGTCATCGCCTTCTCCACGGCCGCCAAACCGTCCTTCTCCTTCGGCAGCAGGATCAGCATCGCCACCTCGCCGCCCTTGTACGGCAGTTCCACCGCCTGCAGCAGCTCGTTCTCGTAGTAGCGGAAAACCGCGCTCTTCACCTTCGGCCCTTTGGCGTGGGCCATCATCTCCGCCTTGACGGTCTTGTCCTTCGCGACGAAGAAATCCTGTTCCTTTGTGCGCGTCTTGTCGAACTCCGTTTCCCATTGTCCCTTGAACCAGACGGCGTTGGTCAGCACCAGTTCCGTCGCCGCCGTGACCCCGCCCGCGGGAATCAGGTTCTCGATACGCCCGTTGGTCTTCTTCTCGCACCAGGCGTTGATGATCCCGCGCGCGGCCTCCGCGTCCTTCCTGAAGTCCAGCCGCTCCAGCCCGCCGTCGTAACAGGTCTTGACCCTCCGCACGAACGGCTCGAGAAACGTCTTGCCTTTCTGCCCCCAGAGCGCGTTGGCCACCTCCAACTGATGGCTGGCGTCTTGCGCGTCCAGGCCCTCGATCAGGCGCGCATAGGCCCCGTACAACCGCAGGCGCGCATAGACCGCGTGCAACCGCCGGTCGTCGAGGGAGAAACGCAGCGCCTGCTTCATCTCTTCGGCGGTCTCTCCGCGCGCGCCGGCATAGGTCATCGCCAGGGCCGTGCGGATGCCGAAGGGACAGACGAAGAGGTTGCCCTCCTCTTTCCGCGCCAGCTCCGCGTACAGCGCCGCGGCGAAGGCGTTGCCGCTTTCGGCCAGTTCGCGCAGCTCGAATTCCGCCGGCGGTTCCGCCGGCATCGTCCGGGCCTTCTTCGCTTCCTCCCCATCCTGGTCGCCCTGCGTGAACCGCGCCGTTTCGGTTCCGTCCCGCGGCGGCTCGTACGCGTACAACCCCGCTCCACCGGCCAGGCCGATCAGCAGCACCGCCGCCAGCCAACTGCCCGTCGCTCTCTTCCTGCCCATTCTCTCCGCCCCTTCCATCCTTCGCCCCAAACCGACTTCATGACAACCATTTGCAGGAATCCAGGAAACAGCATTCAGCACCCACGCCCAGTGTGGGATGCCTTGCATACGCGGTCGCTTCGCTCCGGGGTTTACCAAAATCCGAATCCGCGGAAAAGAAACGCGGGCCGGCCGCGCCCCGCCTTGTGGGAATCCACACCTCTTGCTAGGATATGGGCAGACATGACAATGAGACGCGTCTTTACCTCCGCCGATCGGAAGGAAAAACCATGCAGATCGAAATCTTTCCCGACCAACCCGCCCTCGGAGCCCGCGCGGCGTCGCTGGCGGCCGAGACCCTGCGCCAGGCCAGCGCCGAGCGCGGCGAGGCGTTTCTCCTCGTCGCCACCGGCGCCAGCCAGTTCGAGACGCTCGCGCACCTCGTGCGCGCCGACGGCGTCGACTGGTCGAAGGTGACGGCGTTTCACCTTGACGAATACGTCGGCCTGCCGGCGGACCATCCGGCCGGCTTCCGCCGCTACCTGAAGGAACGCTTCGTCGAGAAGCTGCCGGACCTGCGCGCGTTCCATTACGTCGACGGCGACGCGGACGACCCGCAAGCCGAGTGCGCGCGTCTTGGGGCTCTGCTGCCGCCGCGACCGCTCGACGTCGGCTGCATCGGCATCGGCGAGAACGGCCACATCGCCTTCAACGACCCGCCGGCGGACTTCGAGACCGAGGAGCCGTTCCTGGTCGTGGAACTCGACGAGGCCTGCCGCCGTCAGCAGCACGGCGAAGGCTGGTTCGCGACCCTCGACGACGTGCCGACAACGGCCATCACCATGAGCGTTCGGCAGATCCTCAAGGCGCGCCGCCTGGTGGTCTCGGTCCCGGACGAACGCAAGGCCGAGGCGGTGAAGAACACCGCCACCGCGCCGGTCTCGCCGGAGGTGCCGGCCTCGATCCTGCGCACCCACGGCGAATGCTGGCTCCTGCTGGACGAACCGGCGGCGTCGAAGCTGCCGCCAGCGCTGCGTAACGGTGCGGTGACGTGAACGACCTCGTCGATCTCCAGGTCAACGGCTTCGGCGGCGTCGACTTCCGCACGCCCGACCTTATCGCCGACAAAATCCGCCGCGTGCGCCGCGACCTGCTCGCCCGCGGCACCGGCGCCTTCCTGGCCACCGTCGTCACCGCGCCCCTGCCGGCCTATGCACACGTGCTGCCGCTCCTGGCGGAGGCCGCGCGCGAGACGCTCCCGGACGGCGCGGAGCTGCTGGGCGTGCACCTGGAAGGGCCGTTCATCTCGCCCGAGGAAGGATACGTCGGCGCGCATCCGGCGGAGCACGTTCTCGATCCGTCGGCCGACCGTTTCGACGAATTGCAGTCCCTCGCGGACGGCACGGTCAAACTGCTGACGCTCGCGCCCGAGCGCCCCGGCGCGGCGGAGCTGATCGCGCACGCCTCCGCACAAGGCGTCCTCGTCGCTATCGGCCACACGCACTGTGGCGCCGCGCATGTCGCCGAAGCCGTCGACGCGGGCGCGCGCCTCTCGACGCACCTGGGCAACGGCATCCCGCGCCGGATCGACCGGCACGAGAATCCGCTCTGGCCGCAACTGGCCGAGCCGAGGCTGAAGGCGATGCTCGTCGCCGACGGGCATCACCTGCCGCCGGCGTTTCTACGCACCGTCTTTCACGTCAAGGGAAGCGGCGGCATCATCCTCACCAGCGATGCCGCGCCGATCGCCGGTTGCCCGCCCGGGCGGTACGAAAGCTTCGGCGCGGCGGTGGACCTGGAGCCCTCGGGACGGATCTCGCTCGCGGGAACCGGTCTTCTCGCCGGCAGCAGCGCCTGCCTCAAGGGCTGCGTGGAATATATGCAAAATCTGAATTGCGCCGACCCGGCTGCGCTGTGCTGCATGGGCCGCGACAACGCGCTGGAACTTCTCGGGTTAGCTTCTGTCTGAAACGCCGCGCCTGCAACCTTGACAACCCGTTTTCTCCGGATATAGTTGGACTTTTCCCTTCGGGTCCCGCAAGCGCAGGAGAACGCATGCAGATACTGTCCGAGCTCGACGGCATTACCTTCGACGACGTACTGCTGGTGCCCAACAAGAGCGACCTGGTCCCCGCCGAGACCGATCTGTCGACGCGTTTCTCGCGCAGAATCACCATCAACGTCCCCATCGCCAGCGCCGCCATGGACACCGTCACCGAGGCGCGGCTGGCCATCACCCTGGCCGAACAGGGCGGCATCGGCATCATCCACAAGAATCTGACACCGCCGCAGCAGGCCATCGAGGTCGAGCAGGTCAAACGCTCGGAGAACGGCGTCATCACCGACCCGGTGACCCTCGGCCCCACCGACACCGTCGCCCGCGCGCGCGACATTATGAATACACAAAGCATCTCCGGCATCCCCATCGTGGTCGAAGGCAACCGCCTGGTCGGCATCCTGACCAAGCGCGACATGCGTTTCCAGGTCGACGACGACGTCGAGATCGGCGAGATCATGACCAAGGCGCCCCTGGTAACCGCGCCGCCGGAAACCTCGCTCGAGGCCGCGCGCGACATCCTGCACCGGCACAAGGTCGAGAAGTTGCTCCTGGTCGAAAACGACGACCGCCTCGCCGGGCTGATCACGATCAAGGACATCAACAACCTCGACAAGTTCCCCAACGCCTGCCGCGAGGACCGCGGCCGGCTCGTGGTCGGCGCCGCCGTCGGCGTGGCCGATGACGAGCGCGTGGCGTCGCTCGTCGCCGCCGGCGTGGACGTGGTCGTCGTCGACACCGCCCACGGGCACTCCAGCAACGTCATCGAGGCGCTGAAACGGTACCAGCGGGCGCACGGCGACAGGATCGACGTCGTCGCCGGCAACATCGCCACCCGGGAAGCCGCGCGCGCACTGATCGACGCCGGCGCCGACGGCGTCAAGGTCGGCATCGGCCCGGGCTCGATCTGCACCACGCGGGTGGTCGCCGGGGTGGGCGTGCCGCAGATGACCGCCATCTGGGAGGTGAGCAAGGCCTGCAGGCCCGCGGGCGTGCCGCTCATCGCCGACGGCGGCATCCGCATGTCCGGCGACATCACCAAGGCGCTCGCCGCCGGCGCCGACTGCGTCATGCTCGGCAGCCTCCTCGCCGGCACCGACGAGTCGCCCGGAGAGACCATCATCTACCAGGGCCGCGCCTACAAGAGCTATCGCGGCATGGGCAGCCTCGGCGCCATGGTCGACGGCACCTCCGGCGAGCGCTACCGCCAGAGCGACCGGCACGCGGAGAAGCTCGTCCCCGAGGGCATCGAGGGGCGCGTGCCGAGCAAGGGGCCGCTGGCGCCGTACGTCTATCAACTCGCCGGCGGCGTCCGCTCGGGCATGGGCTACTGCGGCGCCGCGGACATCCCCGGGCTGCACGAATGCGCGCGCTTCATCCGCATCTCGCCGGCGGGTCTGACCGAGAGCCACCCGCACGACATCGCCATCACCAAGGAGGCGCCGAACTACCGCGTCTGAGGCACCGACGCGCTTTGGAATGGAACTCGAATCGCGCTGGGGCGGAATCGACGCGGGCTCGGCCCCGCGTGTGTTCCTGCAACCGGGAAGCCGCGCGCTTCCTACAGACTCAAGAGGTCGGCATGAACGGACCCGTGCAGAAAATCCTGGTACTCGATTTCGGCAGCCAGTACGCCCAGCTCATCGCCCGGCGCGTGCGCGAGCAGAAGGTCTACGCCGAGATCCTCCCCTGCACCGCCCCCATCGACGAGATCCGCCGAGCCGGACCGACCGGCCTGATTCTCTCGGGTGGACCCGCCAACGTCTACGCCGAGAACGCGCCAAAGGCCGATCCGGCCGTATTCGAGTTGGGCGTACCGGTGCTGGGGATCTGTTACGGCATGCAATTCATGTGCGAAAGCCTCGGCGGCCAGGTCCGGCCGGCCCGGAGCCGCGAGTACGGCCGCGCCGAGATCATCGTCACCGGCAAGAGCCCGCTCTTTTCGCAACTGCCGGTGGACCTGCGCGTCTGGATGAGCCACGGCGACCAGATCGCGCGCCTGCCCCAGGGCTTCCGCACCCTCGCCAAGACCGACACCTGCCCGCACGCGGCCATCGCCGATCCGGAGAAGCAGTTCTACGGCGTCCAGTTCCACCCCGAGGTGGCCCACACCAAACGCGGCAAGGAGATCCTGCGCAACTTCCTCTATAACATCGTCGGCGCCGCCGGCGACTGGGAAATCAGCAGCTTCGTCGACACCACCGTCGGGCGCGTGCGCGAGATCGTCGGCAAGGCCAGCGTCGTGCTGGGGCTCTCCGGGGGCGTCGACAGCTCGGTGGTGGCGGTGCTGCTGCACAAGGCCATCGGCAGCCAGCTCCACTGCATCTTCGTCGACAACGGCCTGCTCCGCAAGGGCGAGTTCGCTCGCGTCGTCGAGGGCTACCGGCGCGACTACGAGTTGAACCTCGTGCCGGTACAGGCGGGGGCGCGTTTCCTGGCGAGACTCGACGGGGTGAACGATCCGGAGAAGAAGCGCAAGATCATCGGGCACGAATTCATCGAGCTCTTCGAGGAGGAGGCCAAGAAGATCCCCGACGTGCGGTACCTCGCGCAGGGCACGCTCTACCCCGACGTCATCGAGTCCGTCTCCGCCCACGGCGGGCCGACCGCGGTCATCAAGAGCCACCACAACGTCGGCGGCCTGCCGGAGAAGATGGGGCTGGAATTGATCGAGCCGTTGCGCATGCTCTTCAAGGACGAGGTACGCGAGCTGGGGACGGAGCTGGGGATGCACGAGGGCGCCATCTGGCGCCACCCCTTCCCCGGGCCGGGCCTGGCCGTGCGCATCGTCGGCGCGGTCACGCCCGAGCGAGTCGAGATCCTGCAGAACGCCGACGACATCGTCATGCAGGAGATCCACGCCTCGGGCTGGTATCGCAAGGTCTGGCAGGCCTTCGGGGTGCTGCTGCCGGTGACCAGCGTCGGCGTCATGGGCGACGAACGCACGTACGAGAGCACCATCGCCCTGCGCGCAGTGGAGAGCCTCGACGGCATGACCGCCGACTGGGTGGAGCTGCCGTACGAGCTCTTGAAGCGCATCAGCAACCGCATCATCAACGAGGTTCGCGGCGTCAACCGCGTCGTCTACGATATCTCCAGCAAACCCCCGAGCACGATCGAGTGGGAATAGGACGCGGCGTTTTCGTCTCCTGCCGGCATGGAATGGATTGCGGATCGACACCTGACCGAGAAACATTACCCCGTCGATGTCTTCGGGGTCGAACAACTGGGCATGTCGACCTGACTCGCGGATTACGCCGCTCCGTTATCGCGGAAAGTCTTCGGCGAGAACTTCCTCCGGTTGCGGGAAGCGTATCTCCGCGACATCCAGCGCCTTGACGCAACGCGGCAATTGTTCCTCCTGGCCACAACGACCGTTTTGCACGACATCGCGTGCGCCTGGTATCTCGGCGCATACTCGATACGCGTGTCGCTTTCGTTCCGCTCGAGTTCGACGCTGCCGGGTGGCTGGCGTTCGACCGGAAAGCCTTGGCGCAGGCGGTGGACGACTCGGCCCGGTTTTCCCTGAACGAGGCGCTCGCGGCGCTGCAATAACGGGTCGCGATTGCCCCCTGCCCCCGCCCGCTACAAACACGGCAGCGTCAGCTCGCCCTTCTCGACGGCCAGTTCGCCCGCGTGTGGCGCGTTCTCGAAGAACGGGTAGTCGCTCAGCGAGAGGACCAGCCGCAGGCGCGTGCCGGGCGCGAAGGTGTGCGAGACCGTCCAGAACTTCACCGTCGCCGTGAACGCGTCGCCTCTCGGCAGCGGCGTGGAGCTGGAGAGGTCTTCGCGCAGGGTCAGCCTCTGCGCGCCGAAGTTGAGCTGGTGCGAAACGCCGTCGGGCGAAACCGCGCAGAGCCGGCCGATCACGTTCGCGTCGGGCATGTCGGCGCGCAGCGTCAGGTTCAGCTCGGCTTCGCCCAGCACTGTCATCGGCTTGACCAGCGGCGCGGTGGTAAAGACGAGTACGTTCGCCTGCCGCTCGAATTCGCGGTAATCGCGCCCGGGCGCGCTCGCCGCCGGCGCCTCCGGATCGTGCCTCAGCACCGGCGTCGGCGAGAGATCCGCCGCGCTGTAGCCGAGTTCGCCGCGGTTGTCGATGTAGAGCTTGGCCGGCGTCTCCTCCGGCAGCGCCTCGAACTCGCGCCAGAAGCCTGCGCCGGTGTCGTAGAAGGCGACGTTCGCGTCCATGGCGTCGTTCTGCGCGTGCTGCAGGTGGTACTGCAGGAAGCGCAGGTCCTCCTCGGGCATGTCGCCTTCCTCGTCGCCGTAGCCGAGCGCGCCCGGGCGCATGACCAGCCGCTTGGGGCCCGGATGCTCCCGGTAGCCGCGGACCGTGCCGATGCCGAAGTGGTCGTACATCACCCCCGAATGCAGCACCGGCACCGCCACCTCCCGCATCAACGGCGTCAGGTCGATCCGGTCCCAGACTTCGCTCCGCACCGGCGTGTCCAGGTACGGCCGCGCCCAGGCGTCGAGGTCCGCCCCCTCGCGCCGCTCGCGCTCGGTCCGGCGAAACCGCTCGCGGTAGATAGTTTCGCGCCGCGCCTCGTTCTCCGGCGCGATCGACTCGCCGTCTGCGAGCGTCTGCGCATGCACCGCCGGCGCGGCGATGCGGCCGCGGATGCCGCCGATCCAGCCCAGACGGTTCTGGGTGCGGAAGACGCCGCCGGGGTACCACTGGTCGGTGTAGAAGTCCAGCGGATAGCTGCCGCAGCACATGCATGTCAGATGCGGCGGCCGCAGGGCGCCGGTCAGCACCTGGTAGATCCCCCACGCCGAGCCGCCGAGCGTGCCGACATGCCCGTCGCACCACGGCTGCGCGGCCAGCCACTCCACCAGGTCGTATCCGTCGTGGAGGCCCTCGGTCATGTTGTAGTAGTCGTACCGCCCGCCGCTGGCGCCGGTGCCGCGCGCGTCGACCTGCAGCACCGCGAAACCGTGCGAAGCCAGCTCGCGCAGGTCGCCACCCTTGCCGTAGGGCGTGCGCATCAGCACCGCCGGCCAGCAGCCGTCCTTCTTCGGCCGCGCCAGGTCGCCCGCCAGCTCGACCCCGTCGCGCATGGGAATATAGACGAAACGTTCGGTCCGAACCTGCCAGCGCGGATGCATCAGCCTTCCTCCGGTTGCGCGTGCGCGCGCTCGAGCGCGGCAAGCCGTTCGTCCATGCCCTCGACCGTCTTCTTCAGCCTGGCGATGGAGGTGTTGACGTCGACCATGAAGTTGACGATCTCCGAGAGCGACTCGAAGTTGAGCTTCTGGAAATGCTCCTCCTGGATCTTCATGCGCGACTCCAGGTCCTCCACCCAGGCGCTGAGGAAGGTCAGCTTCCCGTCGCCATTGTCCTTCGGGGACATGCTCGTTCCTTTCAGGATGCGTACGCCGCCTCGGGCGCGCCGAGAAAGCCTACCCTTGCAGCCGCCGTTTCCAGCGGCGCAACGCCTTGCCCACCTCGCGCCCGCCCGCGCCGCCCGCGGCCCGGTACGCCTTCACCGCCCTGGCCGGGTCGAGCCGCGCGTAGATATCGCGCGCGAAGAGATCGCAGACGTCCAACATCGCCGTCAACGGCACCCGCGCCAGGGCGACGCCCTCGCCTTCGGCCAGCCGTACCAGCCGCCCCACCACGCCGTGCGCCTCCCGGAACGGCAGCCCTTTCTCCACCAGGTACTCGGCCATCACCGTGGCGTCGAGGAAGCCGTCGGCCAGCATCGCCCGCGCGCGCTCCCGGTCGAAGCGCAGCGTCGGCACGAACTCGGCCAGGCACGCCAGCGTCTCCTCGGCCGTGCGCACCGCGTCGAAGAACGGCTCCTTGTCCTCCTGCAGGTCGCGATTGTAGGTCA
Source organism: uncultured Planctomycetaceae bacterium (assembly GCA_964457365.1). Taxonomy (GTDB): domain Bacteria; phylum Planctomycetota; class SZUA-567; order SZUA-567; family SZUA-567; genus CAYWFP01. Next base: position 7,007 of record CAYWFP010000052.1, on the reverse strand, counting down.
TGGGCAGGCCCTTGACCACGGTAAAAAGCGCCATCAACCCGCCGACGACGCGGCCGGTCTTGCCCCGGGTCAGCTCCAGCAGGTCGGGGTTGCGCTTCTGCGGCATGATCGAGCTGCCCGTGCTCCACGCGTCGTCGAGTTCCACCAGCCCCCACTCCGCGCTCGCCCAGAGGATAACGTCCTCGGCGAAGCGCGAGAGGTGCACGAACAGCAGCGCCAGCGCCGCCTGCGTCTCGATGACGAAGTCCCGGTCGGAGACCGCGTCCATGCTGTTCATGCAGAGGCCGGCGAAGCCGAGTTCGCGACAGACCGCCTCGCGGTCGATCGGCAGCGTCGTCCCGGCCAGCGCCCCGCTCCCCAGCGGCAGCAGGTTGACGCGCGTCCGGGCATCCTGCAGGCGGTCGCGATCGCGCTGCAGCATCTCCACATACGCCAGCAGGTGCTGCGCCAGCGCCACCGGCTGCGCGCGCTGCAGGTGGGTATAGCCGGGGATGACCATATCCTTCTCGCGCTCGGCCACGCTCAGCAGCGACTTCTGCAACTCGTGCAGCAAGCGGTCGAGCCAGTCGATCTTGCGCCGCGTCCAGAGGCGCAGGTCCGTGGCCACCTGGTCGTTGCGGCTGCGCGCGGCATGCAGCCGCCCGGCGGGCTCGCCGATCTTGCGTTTGAGCGCGCCCTCGACGGCCATGTGGATGTCCTCGTCGGCGGCGCGGAACTCGAACGCGCCGCTCCGGATCTCGGCGCGGATCTCCTCGAGGCCCTTGCGGAGCGCGCGCAGGTCCTTCTTCGCCAGCAGCCCCACCTCCGCGAGCATCTTCGCGTGCGCGAGGCTGCCGTCGATATCCGCCTCCGCGAGTTCGCGGTCGAAGCTGATCGATTCGCTGAACGCCTCCAGCAGCGGGTGCGTGCCGCCGGTGAAGCGCCCTTTCCAGAGTTTGGCCATGGTTTACTCCCGTAATGCCACCGGCCGCGTCAGCGCGATCTCGCCGCAGTCGGGGAACTTGGTGCACTTGGTGCAGTCCTGCCAGACCTTGTGCGGCAGGGTGCTGCGCTCGACGCGCCGAAAGCCGAAACGCTCGAAGAACTCCGGGATATACGTCAGCGTGAATACCTCGGTCGCGCCCAGCGCCGCGCACTCCGCCAGCGCCGCCTCGACCAGCTTCGCGCCCAGCCCGCGCTTCTGCCGCCCGCGCTCGACCGCCAGCGAGCGCACCTCCACCAGCCCCTCCCAGACCACGTGCAGCGCCACGCAGCCGACGACGGCACCGTCGTCCTCGGCGAGATGAAAATCGCGCAGCCGCTCGGTGATGTCGCCGATGGACAAGGGCAGCATCAACTCCTCCTTGGCGAAGGCGTTGACCAGCGCGTGGATCCGGGGGATGTCGGTGACGCGGGCTTTGCGAATCACGTGCTTCTCCGGCATTGGCGTGCGGCGCGGGAATATGTATAAAACAGGGAAACCGCCCCGTTGTCAAGGAGCCGGGATGATCCGCACCTTCATCGCCGCGCCGGCGGACGAGGATACGCGCGCGCAACTCGCCGCTCACGGGGTGAAGACGAACCGAATCAGGAAATGATACCCCACCGTCAGCGCCAGCATCGTCAGCGACGGCGGCAAGAGCCGCACCAGGCTGTGCATCAGCCTGACCTTGAAGTACTCGTTGGAGACCAGCAGGCAGATATGCACCGGCGAGAGGATGATGCCGATGTAGCCGAAGCTGTAGCCGAGGGCGGTGTAGCTCAGCAAGGTCGCCGGATCCGGATCCTTCCCCGCCAGCAGCACCACCACCGGCAGCCCCGCGCCGACCATGCCGATGGCGATGCCGGTGGTCAGCCCGCAGACGAACGGCACGATCATGACGATCAGGAGCGCGGGAATGTGCCAGCGCGCGATCTCCTCGCTCATGCGCGCGCCGAGGTCGACCCCGCCGGGGAGCTTCGCGTCGATCATGGCGCCGAAGACGCGCACGGCGAAGACGATGACCACCATCTTCAACGTGTTGCTCTTGAGAAGGATCCGGCCTGTTTGCCCGCTGCCGATCCGTCGCTGCCGCGCCAGCAGCAGTATCCCGCCGCAGAGCCCGATCACCATCGGCAGGTAGCGGTTGACCTCGTAGACCCGCGGCGTGGCGACCTGGATCAGCGCGTAGAGGAGGATGGTCAGCAGAATCGGCCCCACCAGCGCCAGGAGCGACCCGCCCTCCGCGTCGGTCCCGGCCGCGGCGCCGACCTCCTCCGGCACCCGGCGCAGCAGGTACAGGTAGCCCACCCCCACCGCCGCGAGGCTGAACGGCAGCATCAGCAAGACCCACTGCCAGAGCGGCAGCCCGGTCAGCATCAGCGCCAGCATCACCCCCGGGTAGAGCGGCCACCAGTACTCCCAGATGTGCCGGAACCAGTAGTTGGTCTTGGTCTTGATCAGCGGCGGAATCTGCTGGCCGAGGTCGCAGCGGTCGACCAGCGGCGCGGAGAAGTAGGCTCCCCCCGGCATCGGCAGCCAGCCGATGATCGCCGGCAGCGCCGCCATCGCCGCGCGGCGGCTGATGCGCCGCTTGACCGCGCCGACGAGCTCCTCCATCACGCCCCACTCGGCCATCATGTAGCTCAGGCAGACCACCTGCACGATGATCGTCCCGAGCATGAGATTGTCCGGCGAGATCAGCCGCTCCAAGGCGATCCGCCCCACGCCGGGCGAGTCCGCCCCCGGCAGCAGCGGATGCCCCAGCCAGACTCCCAGCGCCAGCGCCGCGATCAGCGTCGCCGCGGTCAGGCTCTTGAGCGCGGCGTTCAGCGCCAGAATCAACGCCAGCGCGCCGAGGATCTTCAGCAGCGCCGGCAGGTTCAGCAGCAGTTCGAGCACGCTCGCCTCCATCTTCGCTGCGCCCGAGCCTACCCGTCCGGGCGTGCGAAAGCAAGAAACCGGCTTTTTTCACCGGATGCGAAGCGGTATCATAGAGGAATGAATCCGGACGGAAGCGAACCGCAAGCCCGCCTCATCCACCGCGACGAGACGCTGGTAGCCGCGTGCAAGCCCCCCGGCTGGGAAACGATCGTCGAGGGCGGCGGCCGCCGGTGCTTCTCGAGCCTGATGCGCCGCGGGCTCGAACTGCCGCAGCTGGCCCCGGTGCACCGGCTCGACCGCGATACCAGCGGCGTACAGCTCTTCGCCGTGACGCGCGAGGCGCGCAAGCCGCTGGAGAAGTTGTTCCGGCAGCGCGAGGTGCATAAGGATTACCTCGCGATCTGCCTCGGCGCGCCCCGCAGCGCCGGCGGCACGATCAACCGTCCGCTCTCGAAGTGGCGCGGCGGACGCCGGCCGGTGCAGGTGGCCAAGGGCGGCAAAGGGCTCGAGGCGGTGACGCGGTATCGCCTGCTGCGCGCCTCGCGCGACGGCAGCGAACCGCAAGCGAGCCTGCTCCTCTTCCGTCCGCACCACGGCCGCACCCACCAGATCCGCGTCCACGCCGCCGCGCTGGGGCGCCCGATCCTCGGCGACGACCAGTACGGCGAGCGGCCGGCCAACGCAGAGGCGAAGCAGTCCTGCGGCCTCGCGCGGCAGGCGCTGCACGCCTGGCGCGTCGCGTTCACCCATCCGGCGGAGCACCGACCGCTGCGGCTCGAGGCGCCGCTGCCGGAGGACCTGGCGGCGGCGGCGGACTATTTCTTCCCCGACTGGCGGGCCGCGCTGAAGAAGGCGTCCGATGAGTAAATGCGCGCGCGTCTTTACCGCCTTCGCCGTCCCCCTCTTCGCACTCTGGCTCGTCGGGCAGCTCGTGCGCGAACGCGTCTGGCTGCTGGCGCCGCTGTTTTACGTCCCGAGCCTTCTGTGGGGAGTCGGCATCCTCGTCGTGGCGTTGCTCGGATGGCGCGTGCTGCGCACGCGCACGCTGCTGCTGATCTCGCTCTTGGCCCTGCCGCCGCTTCTGACCGCGTTTTTCCTCGACCATCACTGGCACCGGCCGCCCCGCCCCGCCGTCGACGGCCCGCCGCTCGAGCTGGTGCACTGGAATCTCTGGTACGGCAAAGAGGCGTTGGACGAGATCCGCCGGGACGCCGCCGAGGACGGCGCGGACATCTACGTCTTGTCCGAATTCTGCCCCGGCTGGGCCGCGCCGATGCCGACGACGGGGAAACAGGCCTATACGGTGGTGCGAAGCGAAACGTTTGTCATTATGGCCAAGGGCGACTTCGGTCTCCTCTGCGAGTATTCTTTCGCCGACGCCAAATCGTGCCTGGCGATGTGGCGATATCGCGGGGGCATGCTTTGCGTGCTGGCGCTCGACCTGCCCTCGAGCCTCTGGCACGACCGCCGGGATTACCTCGCCTGGGTGCGCATGCTGATCGAACTCCACCGGCCCGACATCGTCGTCGGCGACTTCAACTGTCCCCGCCGCGCCTGGGGGCTGCGGGATCTGCCGCCGGGCTACGCCCACGCCTACGACCTCGCCGGCCGGGGCTGGTCGCATACCTGGCCGGCGTACTGCCCGCTGCTCTCCATCGACCAGTGCCTCGTGCGCGATTCGATCGCGCCGCTCGACTACCGGCTGCGCACCTCGTGGAACAGCGATCACCGGCGGCAGGAACTGACCTTCGTGACCGAAGAAGCGCCCCCGGCCACCTCGCGGTAGATCGCCCACACGGCCTCGGCGTGCTTCGCCCACGTGAACGCCTCGGCGCGGGCGAGGCCTTTTTGGCGCATCGCTTCGGCGCGCTGCCTGTCCGCGAGGATCTCCTCCAGCGCCACGCGCTGCGCCGGCAGGTCGTACGCGCCCACCAGCCGCGCCGCGTCGCCGGCCAGTTCGCGCAGCGCGGGAATTTCCGCGCAGACCACCGGACAGCCGCAGGCCATCGCCTCGAGCACCGGAAAGCCGAAGCCTTCGGCGTTGGAGGGGAACAGCAGCAGCGACGCCGCGCTGTAGAGCACCGGCAGGTCCTCCTCGGCAACGAACCCCGGCTCGATCACCTTCTCCGTCAGCGCCAGTTGCCCGATCAGCCTCCGCGTCTTCTCGGTCGTGCCCCAGCCGCCCGGCCCGGCCAGCAGCAGCCGGTGCGGCAGGTTCGCCGAGAGCGTCGCGGCGAAGAACGCCTCCAACACCGACTTGAGGTTCTTCTTCGGCTCGTTGCGCCCGACGTGGATGACGTACGGCCCGTTCAGCCCGTAACGCTCGCGCACCGCCCGCCGTCGGCCCTCGTCCTCCACCGGCCGGAAGCGCGCGTCCACGCCCCACGGCACGACCTGCAGCTTCGTCGCCAGGTCGGCGATATGCCGCCGGCGGATGCCGTTCCAGGCGACCAGCTCGTGCCGCACCTGCGCGCTCGGGACGATCACCCGCGCGGCCGTCTGCAGGCTCGCGGGGAGTCGCCAGCGGAAATGCAGTCCGTTGAGCCGGGTGCAGTACTGCGGCTGCAGCAGCGCGAAAGCGTCGTGGACGTTCAACACCACCGGCACGCGCGCGCGACTCGGCGCGAGGTAGACCGGGCAGTGCAGCACGTCCAGCCCGTCGCGCCGGACGCGCCACGGCAGCAGCGCCTGCTCGTACAGGATCCGACCCGGCCGCCACCGGGCCCACGCCGGGACGGCTGTCGCCCGCACCGTCTCGCCCGCGGGCAGCCACGTGCCCGGCAGATCGTCGCTGGCGTAGAGGGTGATCCGGTCCCCCGGTGCCGCCGCGGCCGCGACGGCGTGGACCAGCCCCCGCAGGGCGACCTGGACGCCGCCGTACTCGCCCCCGCGGAGAGTCAGGCAGTTGAACCCGATGTGCATGGAACCGTTCTAACGCCGGCGATTGCCAGCGTCAACCCTTGACGCTCGCCGGCAGCGCAACTATTCTTGCCTGCTGCGTCTGTTGCAGCCGAAGAGGAGTCTACGCGTGCGCGATGAACCGCCCGACGCCAGAGGACGTTACGGTCTCTACGGCGGCCGCTACATCCCCGAGGTGCTCGTCCCGGCGGTGGAGGAACTGACCGCCGCCTTCGCCGAGGCCCATGCCGACCCGGCCTTCGGCCAGGAGTTCGCCGCGCTGCTGCGCGATTACGTCGGCCGCCCCAGCCCGCTCACCCCGGCGCGGCGGTTGAGCGCGGCCGGCGGCGGCGCGACGATCTGGCTCAAGCGCGAAGACTGCAACCATACCGGCAGCCACAAGATCAACAACACCCTCGGCCAGATCCTGCTCGCGCGGCGCATGGGCAAGCGCCGTATCATCGCCGAGACCGGCGCGGGCATGCACGGCGTGGCCACCGCCACCGCCGCGGCGCTCTTCGACCTCGAGTGCATCGTCTACATGGGCGCCAAGGACGTCGAGCGCCAGGCGCAGAACGTCTTCCGCATGAAACTGCTCGGCGCCGAGGTCCGCCCGGTGGAGAGCGGCACGCGCACCTTGAAGGACGCGATGAACGAGGCCATCCGCGACTGGTGCGCCAACGTCGGCACCACCTTCTACTGCATCGGCTCCGTCGCCGGGCCGCACCCGTACCCGGTGATGGTCCGCACCTTCCAGTCGGTCATCGGGCGCGAGGCCAGGGGGCAGATGCTCGAGGCGGTCGGCCGCCTGCCCAGCGCGGTGCTCGCCTGCGTCGGCGGCGGCTCCAACGCCATGGGCATCTTCCACGAATTCCTCCACCACGCCGAGGTGCGGTTGATCGGCGTCGAGGCCGCCGGCTTCGGCATCGACTCGGGCCGCCACGCCGCACCGCTCTGCGCCGGCAGCCCCGGCGTGCTCCACGGCGCCAAGAGCTATCTGCTGCAGGACGAGGACGGGCAGATCCGGGAGGCGCACTCGATCTCGGCCGGCCTCGATTACCCCGGCGTCGGCCCCGAGCACAGCTACCTCAAGGACACCGGCCGCGCGCAATACGTCAGCGTCACCGACGACGAGGCCGTGGAGGCGTTCCAGCAGTTGTCGCGCCTGGAAGGGATCATCCCCGCGCTGGAGAGCTCGCACGCCATCGCGCACGTCATGAAGTGCGCGCGCGACTACCCCGCGGACAAGCACCTGCTGCTCTGCCTC
>CAYWFP010000051.1:0-29188 GCA_964457365.1 uncultured Planctomycetaceae bacterium | reverse complement strand
GATCGGTTGCAACTTGTCGCCGCCGGGCGATTCGTGGCGAAGAAAGGCTTTCACGTCCTGCTCCGGGCGATGCGGGAGCTCTGCAAGGAAGAACCCGCCGCGCGACTGAGCCTGATCGGCGAGGGGCCGCAGCAGGCGTGGCTGAAGACGCTGATCCACGAACTCGGCCTGCAGGAACGGGTGGATCTGGTGTCCCGTCAGAAGCAGGATGAGCTATGGCGAAGAATCGGGCGCTGCCGGGCGGTGGTCGTGCCGTCGGTCGTCGCGACGGACGGCGACCGCGACGGCATCCCGAACGTCATGATCGAAGCCATGGCTATCGGCGCGCCGGTGATCGGCACCGACGTCGGCGGCCTGCCGGAGGTGCTGGACGAAGCGACCGGCTGGGTGGCCAGGTCAAATGATCCGGCGGCGCTGACCGAGCAGATGCTCGCGGCAATGCGCATTCCCATGGAGAGCGAGCGACGCGCGCACGCGGCGTTGCGGCGCGTGCGCGAAATGTTCGGCCACAGTCAGACCACGGACCGGCTGGAGGCGCTGCTGCGGGAGGCGCTGGAAGCGGCTTTTACTTGACGCCGGGACGCGCTTTCGTATCATAGCCGAATTCCCCGCCCGGCGAGACTCCGGGCACGTACCCGATGGAGGAGTTGACCATGGCAGTCATGTATTACGAATCCGACGTGGACAAGAGCGTTATGGACGGCAAGACCATCGCGATCATCGGCTACGGCTCGCAGGGCCACGCCCAGGCGCAGAACCTGCGCGACAGCGGCTTCAACGTCATCATCGCCGAAGTACCCGGCACGCCCAACGCCAAGTTGGCCGAGGATCACGGCTTCCAGGTGCATTCCGCCGCCGACGCCGCGCAGAAGGCGCAGCTCATCCAGATGCTGGTGCCGGATCACGTCCAGGCCATGGTCTACAATAAGGATGTCGCGGCGAACCTGCAGCAAGGCGACATGTTGATGTTCTCGCACGGCTTCAATATCCATTACGGCCAGATCGTCGCGCCCGAGGGCGTAGATGTGGCCATGATCGCGCCGAAAGGCCCAGGCCACCTCGTACGCAGCGAGTATGAGAAGGGCGGCGGCGTGCCGTGCCTGATCGCGTTGGAGAAGGACGCCTCGGGCAAAGCCAAGCAGGTCGCTCTGGCGTACGCACATGGCATCGGCGGCACCCGCGCGGGCGTAATCGAGACGACCTTCAAGGAAGAGACCGAGACCGATCTTTTCGGCGAGCAGACGGTACTCTGCGGCGGCGTTTCACAGCTTGTCCGCCTGGGCTTCGAGACCATGGTGGAAGCCGGATATCAGCCGGAGATCGCCTACTTCGAGGTACTGCACGAGTTGAAGCTGATCGTCGACCTTTTCTACCAGGGAGGCCTCAGCTACATGAACTACTCCGTCTCGGACACCGCCGAGTACGGCGGCCATACCCGCGGCCCGCGAGTGGTGAACGAGACCGCGCGTGAGGCGATGAAGGAGATCATGGCCGAGGTACAGAACGGCTCGTTCGCCCGCGAGTTCCTGGTCGAGAATATGGTGAACGCTCCGGTGCTGCACAAGCTGCGCGACATCGACCACGAACACCCGCTCGAGGTGGTCGGTCGCAAACTGCGCAAAATGATGCCGTTCGTGAATCCGAAAGAGGCGTGAGGCGACGCCTCTCGGAAAACCGATTCGCACGGGCTGTCCGTAGACGGGCGGCCCGTATCACTTTGGAGGATATCAGTCCAATCCGCGCTTTTTCAGATCCGGCAAGGTCCCGGGCTTGTCGGCCTCGACGAACCGGCTCTCGCCCCCGAGACGCGTGACGTTTTCGTAGACGCCCTTGTCGCGGCGGACGAGCTTGGTGAATCCCTTGTCGCGCAGGTCGCTGTCGCCGTGAGGGGAGCTTACGTAGGTCTTGCCGACGACACGGAAGACGGCGCGCCCGCACTCCGGACATTCCGCCAGCGCATCGTCTTTCATCGACTGCTTCCGGCAAAAGCGGTCGCCGAGCGGACACTCGACGGATTCGTCCTCGTGCATGTATTCGTAGGTCGGCACGCTTGCGTTCTCCACCGCGTTTCCATAAGGTTGATTTCTATTCTAACGGCCCCGCGCGTGCTCTGCAAGCCGCGCACGACGAATTGCGCCCATGGCCAGCACAAAACAGGAAGCCGAAAACGCTGCGCCCGCGGTACTCCGCTCATCCAGAGCCGTGAGCGCAGTGACGTTGCTGAGTCGCCTGCTGGGACTGGTGCGCGATAAATTCCTGGTGCTGCTCTTCGGCCCGCCGCTGGTCTGGGTACTGGACGCCTTCATCTTCGCCTTCACCATTCCCAACCTTTTCCGCCGCGTCTTCGGCGAAGGCGCGCTGACAGCATCATTTCTGCCGGTCTTCGTCCGTACGCGCGAGACGGAAAGCGATGAAGCGGCATCCCGCGTGGCAAGCACGGTGCTGACGGCGCTGCTGCTGGCCACGGCTTTGATCGCAGCTGTCGGCATGGCCGTCTGCGTCGGTGTCGACGCGGCGCTGACGCCCTCGCCACAAGTGCGCCTGACGCTGCAATTGCTGGTCATTATGCTGCCCTTTCTGGTGCTGATCTGCGCCTCGGCACTACTCAGCGGCATGTTACAGGGCTTGCGCTCGTTTGCCATCCCGGCGGCGATGTCGATCGTGCTAAACGGATTCTTTATCGGCACTTGCCTGTATATTCTGCTACTTCACTGGCCCGATGGAAGCGTCTGTTCTTGGTACGAACAAGCCCGTTGCGCCGCCCGCGCACTGCGCGAATCCGGCGCATTCGAGGCGATTCGGACCGTGGCGTTGGGGGTCGTGCTGGCAGGCGCAACGCAACTGCTGATCCAATGGCCGCTGCTACGGGTTCGAGGCGTGGCGCTGGGGCCGTCGTTCAATCTCTCGGACAAACGCATGCGGCAGGTCATCCAGGCGCTGGGGCCGACAGCATTGGGGCTGGGGGTAGTACAGGTCAACGTGCTATTGGACAATATCATTGCCTACGCCATGTCGATCGGCGTAATCGACGTCTCTCAGGCCGGGGCAACGACGTACCTCTACCTGGGCAACCGGCTGATGCAATTGCCGTTGGGCGTGATCGGCATCGCCATAGCGACGACAGCGTTTCCCTTCCTCGCCACCGCTGCCGCCAAGAAAGACCACCGCGGTTTGCTCGAGAGCCTCACGGACACGATGCGGCATCTGCTGTTTCTGGTGCTGCCGGCCGCGGTCGGCTTGATCGTTATGGCCGACCCGATCATCCGCATGATTTACCAGGAGCCGGACATGGCCTTCTCCGACGCGGCTGTCTATCGCAGCACCGCCGTATTGGCCTGTTACGCTGCGGGGCTGGCCTTCTACAGCCTCCAGCATCTGCTGACACGAACCTATTACGCACTCGGCGATTATCGCACGCCAGTAAAGATCGCGATCGGCATGGTTGCAGTGAACCTGGTGCTGAACCTAGTCCTGATCCACGCGCCGGACCTGTATCGTCACTGGATCGGTTTCGATCATCACCTTTCGGGTTTGCCGACAGTCCCTTCGTGGGGTTCGGCGTTGTTGGCCGATCCGCGATATCGCGGATCGGTGGCGGCGCTCGGCGAAGCGGGGCTGGCCTTGGCGACGGCGTTGACCGCGGCCCTCAACGTCTCATATCTCTGGGCAGGCTTGCGCAAGAAATTGAAGAGCCAGGTCGGCCCCGAAGACTGGGAGAAGCAGACCGGACACCTGAGCAACGCGGCGATCTGGCTGGTCGTCGCGGCTTTGGCTATGGGGCTGATCGTTTACCTTATCCGCATGAGTATCCCGCCGGGGCCGGAGTTGATCTGGCGAATTGAACGCGCACTCGTGCCTTGCATCCTGGGCGTGGGCGTCTACGCGGTGGTCTGCATGATCTTCGCCATTCCGGAGTGGAGCGAGTACTGGGGCTCGCTCTTCGGAAAGAAGCCCGAGAAGAAGAACAGCGAAAAGAAGCGTGAATAACGCCACCAGGGTTCAAAGCTGAGGTGCGGAGAGGTTCCGACTACCGGTTAGAGGTGCGGTCCTTGCCGGACCGCCGCCAGGATCATCCTTTGGCAGTTTAGGGACACTATTACATCGACTCACAGGCAACACGCCCGGCCAAACGGTCGAAGCCGCGTCGCAGCAGAATCAGCAACCCCACACCCGCCAGCACGTGCAGAATCAGATTTCCGAGAAGATAGAGAAATCCATACCGCTCGGTTCCGATGACCGTCCAGGCCTGAACGATCCAGTACGGCATGAAAGCGCGGGGAAAGATTGTCGGATCCACTTTTGTCAACAGCAACGGCAAGCCACCGACGGCGGTGTCGAAGAGGAGAACGAGGGCCGCGGCCAGGATCATTCCCCAGCGTGCGTTGGGGGCGACCAACCCGGCGAAGAGACCGACCACGGCAAGGAAAAATCCATAGGCGGAGAGCATCAGCAGCAGCGCCGCGGCATCGACCAAATCGAGAAGACCGCAGGCGAGAAAAACCAAGCAGTACGCCACTGGCACCACTCCGTAGAGCATCATGCGCATCAGAACCGCGCGAAGTTTGCCGTAAAGGATCTGGCCGGCTTCCAAAGGGGCGGCCAGGAGAAGCGGAAGCGTCCGCCCTTCGGATTCGCCAGCAAAGCCTTGGACACCCCAAAAGAGCACCCCGCCGAGAAGCAAAGCAACCAGAATGGGCGAAAGGCGCAGCGAAGCCACCGCCGCGCCGGGCCCCAATACGTGCCAACCCGCGATCAGAATGAACAAGCCCAGCGCACACGCGGCGGTAGCCGTCGCTTGAGCGAGAAACCGCCGGAAGCGCTCCCGCGGACCGAGCAAGTCTCCGGCAAGAACAGCGGACCCCCGCCAGCGATCCCCCGTGGCAACCTTGATACGTTCTCCTCCGAGGCGACGAAGCAGTATGCCCCCAAGCCCACGCAACCGACCGAGACGTTGTCGTTCGTACCAGCGCCGTGAGCGAAGCAAGCGACCACTGACGGCCGTGACCAGGCACACCAGCATCAGTCCTGAAACGACGGCGATTGCAACACCCGGAAGAGACACACCCTTGCTCACGGACCAGAAAAAAGCGCTGTAGGGAAGTACATAAGCCGTGTACTCTGTCCGCGGGACGCCTGCATCCGCCGTGATTTCCTGAATTTTGCCCACCTCGTACAGCGCCTCTCCAGGTGGCGACGCTTCCAGTGAGGCGATCAGTGCCGGAGGACCGAAGAGAGCACCGAGAACAAGAACGGCAGATACGAGGATGGCCGCGAGTTGCCCGCCGGTCAGAATCGAGAGCAGCAGCGCCAGTGCGCCGCTGAGAACGACCGCGATGACGGTAAGCAGATATGCAGCCAGTAGATCCCCCTGACTGAGACTCCCGAAGAGAAGCAGCAGGCTTACGATGGGGACGCCGCAAAGAATTAGAAGGAACACCGGCAGTAATCCCCCAAGAAGCTTGCCCATCGCGATGGCGGAGCCGGAGAGAGGCGAACTCAAAAGAATCCCAAGCGTGCGATGGCGCCGCTCGGCGGGAATTGCTGCGGCGAGGTTGAAGACGGCAACAAGGTTGGTCAGTGCGAACTGCGCCCAGACGAAGCGGCGGAATAGTTCCTCGCCGAGTATATTCTGCAACCGCCAAGCGTCTTCCGTTCCGACAGCCCAGAGCCAGCTGAAGGCAATAATGGTGCCCAGCAGCGCGACATAAAGCACCCGCACCCAGTAGCCCCAAACCTGTCGTGACGAACGCAGCAACTCTTGCCGGAAGATCGCCCATACGGTCATACCATCTCCTTTCCAGCCAGAAGATATGTGATGGGTAAAGGGATGTAAAGCACTCAGATGTTTTCTGGAGTTGCATCAACCCGAAGCGACGTCTATAATATATCAGATTCGCGCTTCGACGATATGTGAAGGTTCCGGTTCGCGCCGACTATATCCGAAATACTCAACGAACGAGGTGTCCGTGGGGCAGATATACGCTATTTATCGCAATACTTTTCTCGAGACGGTCCGACAACCGGTCTACGGATTGATCTTGATGATCGGTTGCGCTGTCATCGCCATGAGTCCGGCCACGGGAATGCAGATCTACACCTTCGGCACCGGCTCGGGGCTCGAGAAGACCGAGACACGCATGATCGCCGACTTGGGGCTGGGGACGGCACTGTTGGCGGGATTGCTGCTGGCGGTCTTCTGCACCGCAAGCGTGATCAGTCGTGAAATCGACGAGAAGACGGCATTGACCATTCTCAGTAAACGAATCAGCCGCACAGCTTTCGTCTTCGGCAAGTATTTCGGCGTTTCGACCGCCATCGCGGCGGCCGCAGCGGTAATGACGGCGTATCTTCTGATGACCATTCGCGTCGGCGCTCCGGTAGCGGTCCGCGACAAGCTCGACTGGAAAGCAGCGCTGGCGATGATCGCCGTAGCGCTGGCAGCGGTCATCTTTGCCACCGCGCGGAATTATTTCCGCGGACGACCGTGGGTAGGCAGCTTCACACTCTTTTTCATTCCTGCGGTATTGGCGCTCTTTCTGGTCTACGGCCTTTTCGACCGCGACTACAGCCTCGTCCTGCGACCCGACGGTGTTGGGTATTTCGGCGCTTACGATATGGAGGTGGCCAAGGCTGGCCTGCTGACGTTGGAAGCAATCCTGGTAGTCGCCGGGGTAGCGGTCGCCGCAAGCACGCGTTTGGGAATGGGCGGAAATTTCGCCGTCAGCGCATGCGCATACCTCGGAGGCATGACGACCGAATACTTCCTGGATGCCTACGGTTACCTGCCGCCGGTGCAAGCGTTCTGCCGGCTGTTGCCGAACTTGCAGACATTCTGGATGAGTGACGCGCTTACGCGCGAGGAGACGATACCGCTGGCTTATGTCGGTACCGCCAGCCTCTACGCCGTCGGCTACATCTTCGCCATGCTCTTCCTGGCGGCATTCCTGTTCGAAAAGCGGGAGATCGCATGAGCGCGACCGATTACCGCGCCGATCCGCGGCGCGCTGAGAACCTGGCGCTGCTGGGACTGGTGCTGCAAACGGCGGCAACGATCATTCTCACGTTGCTGGTATACTGGAAAATTCCTGCCGAGTCGCTGGCGTATCTGCGTATGCAACTGGCGATCGGCGTTGCCTTCTGGCTGATCAGTTGGTGGCATCTCTGGCTCAAGCGTCGCGCCACGGAGGAGAAGTTCGACATCGAGGAGACCGAGCGTCAGCGCCGCGTCAAGGGCATGGCCTCGCTCTACGAAGCCTCGGACGAGCCACCGGCACAGCGCAACCTGCGTCATTTCGAGCAATATGTTGCTCCTGCGGCGAGCATGCTGCTGGGGCTGTGGCTTCTGATAAACGGTGCGCTCTTCCTCATCCTGCGCCTGCCGCTGGGAGTGGTTCCGGAAGAACTGGCGCTGAACAAGGAGGCGGCCAAATTCGGTGCGGCTACCGCCGGAATCATGGCATTTCTGCTCTTTATCCCCGCCAAGTACGCCACCGGTCTCAGCCGTATCCGTCAATGGCGCCAGCTTCGCGCAGGCGCGGGATACATGGTCAGCTCGGTATTGGGCCTGCTGGTCGCGTGCGTGACTTTGGCGCTTTACAGTCAGGCTTGGGTTGGCGAATGGATCAACTTCGTGGCGGTCCTCTTGATCGCGTCGTGGATGGGGCTGCAAGGTCTTGAGATCCTGGCCAATTTTCTCATGGATTTCTACCGCCCGCGCATCGCCGGGGTGGAGACACGCCCGGCCTACGACTCACGCCTGAGCGGCCTCTTCGCCGAACCAGAAGGACTATTTCGCACCTTCGCGCATACGCTGGACTACCAGTTTGGCTTCAAGATTTCCCAGACCTGGTTCTTCCGCTTCGTCGAACGCGCTTTCATGCCGCTGCTGACAGTACAACTCCTGTCGCTGTATCTGATGAGTTGCCTGACAGTAGTCGAGCCGGGGCAACAGGCGGTGATCGAGGTTTGGGGCGCACCGCAGGGCTGGCGAGACTTGCCGACGGACGAATCGTCGTGGGACCGGTTGCCACCGCCACGTGGGCCCGGACTGCATCTGACGTGGCCATGGCCCGTGGCGCGCGCACGCATCGTTGATACCAATCGGGTGAAGAACCTGACCCTCGGCTTCGATATCGAGATGGCCCCGCGGCGCGACGGCTCCATCGATTACGACGCGTATGAACGCAAAGCAACCGAATATTTCGACAACTTGCGCGACAAGGTGCTCACGTGGGAGAAGAAGCACCTCAAGAGCGAGAGCTACTACCTCATGCCGCTGCCGCCGTCGATGAGTCAGGAACGGAACGAGGCCGAGGATATCGAACGCCGCAGCAAACTCGTCGACGCTCTTTTTCTAACCGCCACCTTCACCATCGAGTATCGCATCGGTAAAGAGCCGGGCGATATCTACCGGTATCTTTACCGCCATTACGAGGGCGACGCGCGCCCGCAATTGCAGCATCTCGCCGAGAGCGAGATCGCCGCCTATCTCGCAGGCGCCGACTTCTGGCGCGTCATGAGCGGAGATTGGGACGCCACACGCGAAGAGCTGCTCGAAGGCATCCGTGCACGCGTACGCGAGCATTCCCTGGGGCTGCAGGTGACGAACCTTAGTATCTTCAATATCCACCCCCCCGCCGGGGAGGTCGGGCAGGCATTTCAGGAGGTCGTCGCCAGCGAGCACCAGAAAGCCATCGAGATCTACCGTGCCAAAAGTTTTGAGACTGAAATCCTCGGCCTCGCCCCTGCCGAACGCAACCGCATCCTTGCCGAAGCCGAGAGTTATCGCCATCGGCTGGCGACGATTACCGCAGCCGAGGCCGAACAGTTTCGCAACCAACTTGAAGCTTATGCCGCCGCGCCCGAGGCCTATCTGGTACGCAAACAGATGCGCGTACTGGAGAAGGCTCTGGCACAACCGCGGAAGGTACTGCTACCGAAATACGTGACGCCGGTGATCGACGACACCAAGGCGTTCGAACTCAACCGCATCCAGCGAGCGATCCGCGCGGAGATCGAATAGCACGGGAGTGAACGGAGGGAACGAAGTGAAACGGCATGTTCTGACCATCGGCGTGGCCGGCATCCTGGTGATGTTGTTGCTGCTGAAGACGATCTGCTATACCGTGCAGGCCGGCACGAGCGTGGCGCGACTGCGCTTCCAGAAGATCGTCGGCGTTGAGACCAACCCCGGATTGAAGTTCAAACTGCCGGCGCCAATAGAGACCAAGCGCGTCATAGACACGCGCGTCCGGGTCTACCCGCTCAAGGCGGAGAACCTGCCAACGGCGGATCAGAAGACGATCCTTGTCGGATTGGCCGTATTCTG
This sequence comes from uncultured Planctomycetaceae bacterium, assembly GCA_964457365.1. Lineage (GTDB taxonomy): Bacteria > Planctomycetota > SZUA-567 > SZUA-567 > SZUA-567 > CAYWFP01. Next base: position 19,860 of record CAYWFP010000051.1, on the reverse strand, counting down.
GAAAATAGCGGACGTGGAGACCTATATCCAGCGTTTCCGCAGCGACGTCGATGCCAAGCGTCAACTCGATGGCCAAGCACGCACCATACGCGGCACCGTAACCCAGGGGACGAATCTGAGCGACATCCTCAGCACCGATACCGCCCAACGCGCCCAGTTCGCCGAATTCCAGAGATCACTCTTCACCTCCCTCCGCGAGGAGATCGAGAAGAGCAACTATGGCGTCGCTATCACCGACGTGCAAGTAGTAAGGCTCGCGCTGCCCGAGGGCGCCACGAAGATCGTCTTCGACCGCATGATCGAGGAGCGCAAGGTTCTCTCGCAGAAGATCATCAACGACGGCCGACGCGAAGCCCGCGATATCACGACCCGCGCCAACGCCGAACGCGAGATCATGATCAGTAACGCCAAGGGGCGAGCCCGACAGATCCGCGGCGAAGGGGACGCACAAGCCGCGTCGCACTACAATGTCTTCAAGCAGAACCCCGAACTTCACCGTTTTCTTCGGCAACTTGAAGCCACCGAGAACGTCCTGCGCGAACAAAGCACGGTAGTGCTTCCGGCGGAGAATCCGCTAGAGAAATACCTCGTGCCGTTACCCGAGATCGAGAAAAACAGATGACCGATTCTCTCGAACCCAAACCGCCCGAGCACGCCAACCACGATCCGGCACACCCGGTGCCCGGGTGCCCGGCGTGTAAACCGAGCACATCGCTGAGCGGGAACGAACAGGCAGCCGTCGAAGCCGATCCGACCGCCGCCAGTCTGCACCGTGCTGTAGGTACGGCTTTCGGCGTACTGAAGATTCTGATGATCGCACTCGCCGCGCTCTTCGTCATCGGCCGCTTTCACACTGTCGTCGAAGGGGAGGTCCTGCTGGTCAAGCGGTTTGGCGAGTTTCGCGACGACATGGTCTACGAGAAAGGCCTGATCTTCCTCTGGCCCGCGCCGATCGACGAACCGGTGGTCGTTCCGGCCGAGCGCGTGCTCTTCATCGAGCTTCAAGACGCCTTCTGGCCGCGATCGGGCCGAGGCCAGCCGGGGGCGAGCCTGCCGGAAGCCGAATCTCTGGATCCGGCCCTCGACGGCTACGCGCTGACCGGCGACCTGAACGTGATCCACACCCGCTGGCTGATCACGTATTATGTGCGCGATTTTTTCAAGTATCGTACCGCCGCGTTCACCTGGCCGAAAAGCAGCATTGACGCCGAAGCGGATCCGCAAGGCCCCCAGGCTATTCTACGTCAGATCGCGCGCGCGGCCATCGTCCGTAATCTCGCCGGGATGTCGGTAGACGAGCTTGTTTTCGGTCAAATCCGGCGTCAAGAGCTTTTGGACCGCATCACCGATGATATCCGCGGACAACTGGTCGATCCGCATGGGCGTTTCCGTTACGGAATCGATATCGAGCGCGTCGACGTCAAGGGTGGCAGCTTCGGCGGCTTCGTACCCCCGGGGCGCACCCAAGAGGCATTCAACCGCGTAACCACAGCCGACCAGAAGCGCAGCACGCTGATCGAAAAAGCGCGTAGCTATCAAAACACCACGGTCAACGAAGCCAAGGTTGCCGCCGCCCGGATCACCCGAGAAGCGCAAGTCTACGCCGCCGACATCGTCGCTACGGCCAAGGGCGACGCCGCGCGCATGCGCGATATTCTCGAGCGGTTTCCCGACGATCCCGCCGGGTTACGTCTATACCTCGAAGGCTACCGCTACGAGAGCGTTCGCAGGATGCTCGCGCCCGCGCGACTCTACTACGTGCCGCGCGAGAACGTCTACTTCTGGACCCGTCCGCCTGCTGCCGCAGCCCTCGACACAGAGAGCAAATCGGACAAAGCGAATGGGGAGGAGTTGCCATGACCGCCGTTTTCACCCCTAACGATAACGCTCCGATCGAAGTGACCCAGACGCAGAACACCGCGCTCATCTTCGGCACATTCGCCGGCGGCGCCTTGATCGTCAATTCCTACATCGCGGCATACACCTTCGAGGCGGGACTTCCGTCCGAGCGCCAGATCGTCGCGGGTCTGAGCGCTCTAATCGGCGCAATCCTGCTCGCGGCCCCCCTGATTTCGCGTGCGGTAACGAATATTTTGAAGGGGCATATCTACATCGGCGAGTTGGCGGCACTGGCGGTGCTGGCTTGCTTCGCCACCAACAAGTACCAGGAAGCTGGCTTGGTCGCGTTCTTCCTCCTGCTCGCCGAACTTCTGGAGACGCGCACGGCTCTCGGTGCTCGAGCGGCCGTGGAAGGGCTCATTCGCTTGACTCCGGACAAGGCCCACCGCCTCATAGGCGACGAGGAAGCCGATGTCGACGTTTCGCAACTGCGTGCGGGCGACCGACTCCGCATCCGCCCCGGCGAGAATGTTCCCGCCGACGGAATCCTGCACAACGGAGAGACGACGATCAACCAGGCCAGCGTCACCGGCGAAAGCCTGCCGGTGGACAAACGCGCCGGCGACCAGGTCTTCGCCGGTACGGTCAACCTTACCGGCGTGATCGAGGTTGAAGTGACACAGGTCGGGGAGGACACCACACTCGGTCGGGTACGCGAACTGATCCTCGACGCCGAACGCACGCGCCTGCCGATCATGCGCATGATAGACCAGTATGCCGAATGGTACACGCCGGCTATCGTCATGATCGCTGCGGTGATCTGGTATTTCACCGGCACCATCGAAGCGGCAATTACCGCGCTGGTGGTGAGTTGCCCGTGCGCGATCGTCCTCTCCACGCCGACGGCGATGGTCGCGGGCCTGACGTGCGCGGCGCGCCTGGGAATCCTCGTCAAGAATGTCTCCCACCTGGAGTCCGCAGGCAGCATCAATGCGGTCGTCCTGGACAAGACCGGCACACTGACCACCGGTGAATTGAACGTCACGCGTCTGGCGCCGGCCCCCGGCGTGGAAGCGGCGTATCTGCTGACCATGGCCGGCTCGGCCGATCGCTATTCGAACCACCCGGCCGCGCGTGCCCTGATCCGTGTCGCGAACGAAGCGCGGGTGAATCTACAGCAGCCGGAGAACACCCGTGAAGTCGGTGGTCAAGGCGTCATCGCCACTGTCGATGGTAAAACCGTTCGCGTCGGCCGGACGAGTTGGTTGACCGAGGAAGGCATTGCTTTGGACCACCTCGAAACGCCAACGCTTACCGAAGCCGAAGGGTATTCCACGGTCTATGTCGCCGCCGAAGACAAAGCCTTGGGGTGGGTCGGCATGCTCGACAAGGCGCGTCCGGAAGCGCAACAGGCCACCGATGACATGAAAAAGCTCGGCATACATACCTTGGCCATGGTCACCGGCGACCGCTGGGGTGTAGCGAAGCGGGTGGCGGGCGACCTGGGCTGCACCGACGTCGTGGCAGAATGCCTGCCAGCGATGAAACTGGAACTGGTGGAAGGCTACAAGCGCGAGGGCAAACGCGTCATGGTCGTCGGTGACGGGGTCAACGATGCGCCGGCACTGGCTGCAGGCGATCTTGGCGTAGCGATGGGAGCAGCCGGAAACGATATCGCCATCAACTCGGCCTCTATCGCGCTGCTCTCGAGTAATCTCGACCGCTTGCCCTTTCTCATCCGACTCAGCCGGCGCGTACGCGGCATCATCACGCAGAACATGATCGTCGGGATCGTCTTCGTCCTAGGCGGCTTGATCGCCGCCAGCCTCGGAACCGAACGGGCCGTGTATATCACACCGGTCATGGCCGCGATCCTGCACAACGTCAGCAGCCTGATCGTCATCTTCAACAGCGCACGGATCGTCCGTTTCGGCGAAGAGATCAACCCGCATCAACCGGCACAGGACTGACAAAGGAGCGGCATGGCCGAGATCCCTGTGATCCAGACAGACAAACTGACCAAGATCTACCGCCATCAGCTCTTCACTTGGATCATTCGTGCACGCGCGCTGCAGGAGTTGACCTTCGATGTCAAACGTGGCGAAGTATTTGGCCTGTTGGGCCCCAACGGCAGTGGCAAGACCACCACGATCAAACTGCTTCTTGGATTGGTCTTTCCCACCAGCGGAGAAGTTTCGCTCTTCGGTCGACGGCCGCAAGATCTGGACGTCAAAGGACGGCTCGGGTTTCTCCCGGAGGAATCCTATCTCTATCGTTTTCTCGATGCAGAGGAGACACTGGATTTCTACGGGCGCCTCTTCAAACTGCCCAGTGCCGAACGCCGACATCGCATCGAAACGCTGTTGGATCTGACCGGACTCCGTCGCGAACGACGTCGCCCTATCGTCGAATTCTCCAAAGGCATGCAACGGCGCATCGGCCTGGCCCAAGCGCTGATCAACGATCCGGAACTGATCATCCTGGACGAACCTACGGCGGGACTCGACCCCATCGGCACGCGCGAGGTGAAGGATCTGGTATTGCAACTCAAGGCCAAGGGCAAGACGGTGCTTCTTTCGAGCCACCTTCTGGGCGATGTCGAAGACGTCTGCGACCGTATTGCGATCCTTTATGGCGGCCGGCTGCAAGCGGCGGGCTCGGTGTATTCGTTGCTGCAACAGAAGTCGTTGACGCAGATAACCGCGGAAATGGATGACGCAACGACACAAGAGGTACAGTCGTTGATCCGGAAACGCCACCCAAACTCGGAGGTTCGCATCGAACCGCCAACCGAACGCCTAGAGCAGTTTTTCTTGCGTGTGGTCCAGGACGCCGAGAACAAGGGGATTGGTACCAGCGGAGCGTCAACCGGTAAGGGCACTGCCGATTTCTTTTCCCAGGTACCTGCGGGCGGGACGCTGCTGGAGCGACTGTCCGGCGGCGAAGATCAACCCCAGCAGCCCGCCGCCCCGGAACCAATGGCGCCGAGCCCAGAAGCGGATCGACAGGTTCTGGGAGAACTGACTGTGAAAGAAAAGGAGAAAACCTCCGAAGCACCGTCCTCGCAGCCTCCACAAACCACCGCGGCTGACGATTCTCTGCTCAAGCGCCTCAGTGAAGACAGCGAGAACGAGACATGAGCGCATTGCTGAACGTCGCCGGCCTTACCCTGCGCATGATCCTGCGGCAACGCGCACCACTGCTGATGCTGCTGCTGCTCGGCCTCGCCGGTGGAGCACTCGAGGCATGGTTGAGCTTTGCGGTTTTCCGCTCCGACGACACGCTGCTGGGTAAACTCGGCGTATTGACTACATATCACTTTTTCGTCACCGCCGGGATATTGATGCTGTTGGTGCTTTTCGTTTCAACGGTAGTCCTTGCGGGCGAAATGCACGACAAGCAGTTCTATATCCTCGACAGCAAACCCGTTTCCCGACTTCTGGTCCTTCTTGGAAAATTACTGGGACTGGCGGTCTTTACTGGAGCGTTGCTGCTGGTTACCACCCTCTTCTTCTACGGCCTTGTACGCGCGCGTATCGCGTGGGGAAAAGAGCCATCGCCACAGAAAGTCGCCGTGCGCGACCGCTTCCTCGTTTCACGACAATCGTTCACGCCCTACCTGCCGGAGTTGGACGAACTGGTCGCCAATTACACGCGCCGTTTACGGGATTCCGGTCACTTGCCGGCGGGTAATGAACAAGCCCTGACCGCCTTCAGGGAATATATCGAACAGACCGTCGCGCGAAAGGCATTCTCCATTCCCTACGGCCAGACCTTCTTCTTCGAGTTCCGCGACCTGCCGCAGTACGACGGCGCTATTACCGTGCGCTACCGTCTCTTCGGCGCTCGCGAGGAGGGAAGCGCGAAGAAATTATATCACGTCTGGTACTTTCACAATCTGCAGGAAGCGCGTCGCGGGCGTCGCCTCAGCGAGTCATGGGCAGGCAAATTCAACGAGTTTCACGGCCCCGGCGACATCATCGGCAGCGACGGCATCCTCTTGGTCGATATCGAGAACCGGACCGGACCGGCCAACAACACCTATCCGGCTACATTGATCGTGCCGCTACGACAGGGACTAGAGATCCTGGTGCCGACGGGATCGTTCGGTGCAAACCTCGCACGCGCCTACCTTATGCTCTACTGGCGCTTACTGATGCTCGCGGCCATCGGCCTGGCAACGAGCACGTTCGCCCGGCGTTCGGTCGCGGCACTTGTCGTATCCGGTTTCATTATCGCGGGTTTGCTGATGACCACATCGCAACCGCAGTTCTTCAAGCCTCCCCGCCCCGCTCCGGAAGCATCGAGCGCACTCATGGCGCTGGAACGCGGCTTCCATTCATTACAATGGGGATTCGGCCACGTGCTCCATCTCTTCCCGAATTTCGACGACTCGGACCCCACATCCGACTTGTTGGCCGGACGGGCAATCCCGGCCTCACGGGTATTCAACCGCTTCCTGCTCGACACGGTTCTGCGCGGAGGCGTATTTATGGGGCTTGGCGTATTTGCGCTGTACCGCCGCGAAGTCGGCATTCCGTTCGTATAGGACGATTATGCATTCGCACCCGTTGCTGCGTTATTTTTTTCTCGTCGTCACGCTGGCGCTTCTGGCTTTCTGCAATATGCTCCACCCCGGATTGAGCCGCTTGCGCGACGAACACAACCTGCGCGGTCGCTTCGCCAGCCAGAGCGCACCGCCTGAGTATATCATCACCCATTCGCTCCTGGGCGGAGTTCGTGGCATAGTCTTCATGTTTCTTTTTCACCGCGCCCAGACCATGCGCGACGAGGGCCAGTATTACGACATGGTCGACAGCTATCGGCTTATCACGCGACTGATGCCCAACTTTCCCAGTGCTTGGGCTTTCATCTCATGGGACCTCGCGTACAACGTCTCCTATCCGCATGAAAACCCGACCCAACGGGCCTATTGGGTCTTCGAAGGCATCAACCTGCTGCGCAACGAAGGGATTGCGAACAACCCACGCAACCCCGGCCTCTACCACGAACTTTCGTGGATGCTCTTTCACAAGATAGAAGACCAGACCGACACGGCATTTTATCTGTATCGGCGCAAGCTGCGTTACAGCGTCGAGCGCATCTTTCTCGGTTCGGGAACAATCGAGGATTTGCGCAATATCATCGCCGCGCGCAACCAGTTAGGCCCTACGGGACTCGACTATAGCTTTATGCGCTACGATCCGCGCCTTGAAGAAGCGGCACGCACAGAATTCCTGCAAAACGAACAAGTCACCGCGCTGGCCAAGCATTTGGAGGCACTCGGGTTCGACCTCTTCGAACAAGCGGGGCTGCTGCTGCGCGGCCCTGAACAGAACGGGACGCCTCTGGCCCGAGCGCGCGAGTTGTATACGGATCCTGAGACACGCGCTATCGTCGAGACGGCAATGTATTGGGAGATGGGGCGGCGTCTCAAATCCGAACTCAATATGGACGTCGAGTTGATGCTGTCGCTCTCCGAGCGTTTCGCCGAGATCGACTGGCGCATTGCCCCGGCGCATTCGCTGTACTGGGGCTGGCTCGGACAGATCGCCTACGGTCAGAAATGGGGCACGAGCAACCCGAATCTGCGCTTCACGCGTTTGATCTACTTCGCGCTGCAGCGCTTGGCCTACAAGGGCGACCCGATGATCTCGCTGGAAAGCGACAATCCGCAAGGTCAGGAAACGCAGGCCACCTTCTGGGGACTGCCGAATAAGGAATTCGTCGATCCAACCATCAACTACATGCTTGAACGTATCGAGTATTACGAACACCTCGAACAGGACGTCAACACCAACGGCCCACGCGTCTCGCTCGAAAACTTCATGCGCAGTCTCGTGCTCAGCTTCTACTTCCTCGGTGACATGGAGATGGCCGTGCATATCCAGGAACGGTTGGTCCGATATTCCCCCGCCCCGGATTTCGAGGGCACGCTGGACGAATTCGTCGCACGCCATGTGCGCCGGATGATCCAAAAAGACCAGCAGGAAGGGCTTCTCATTCCGCTGGTCTTCTACTGCCGCGAGGCATATATGGCATTGGCGGAGGGGGCCCCGGAAGGTTACTTGAACAATAGAAAGTTTTTCGAGGACATGTACGCGGCCTTCCGCCAACGCTATACAGCCGCGGCAGACAAATCCGAAGGTATCGGCACCAAACAGCCTTTTCCGCCGATTTTGCGTTTGCGCGTTCAGGCCGCGCTTCTTCTATACGACTATTTCGGGCAAACCGGCTATCCTCTCCAATACTGGCAGAACTTCATCGCCGCGCTAAAGGGACAGGAACCCGAAACCTACGCCGCATTGAGCCAAACCCTATCGCAGAAGCAATCTCCTGCCCCGCAACCGAAACCGTCCAATCCCGGCCAGCAGCAGTAGCGCTCAGGGCGTGTAATTCACGGCCAATCCGCCGGCGGCAGTCTCGCGATAGAGAGACGGCAGATCGTGACCGGTATCACGCATCGTACGGACGACCTGATCGAACGTAATGCGATGTCGTCCGTCGGAGAGCAGCGCATACTCGGCGCAATCGAGAGCCCGGAGAGTCGCCATGGCATTGCGCTCGATACACGGAATCTGCACCAGGCCCATAACCGGATCGCAGGTCAAACCGAGATGATGCTCGAGCGCCATCTCCGCGGCGTATTCGATCTGGTGCGGCGAGCCGCCCAGCAACTGCACCGCCGCGGCCGCGGCCATGCTGCACGCGGCACCGACTTCTCCCTGGCACCCCACTTCGGCACCTGAGATCGATGCGTTGGTTTTTATCAAATTCCCGACCAGCCCCGCGGTGGCCAGGCCGTGCAAAAGCGCACGATCGCTGCAGACCAGCGTCTCCATCAAGTAGTGGAGCACTGCAGGCACCACACCCGAAGAGCCGCATGTCGGCGCGGTGACTACGATCCCGCCGCCAGCGTTCTCCTCGGCCACTGCCAGCGCATACGCAGACAAACGAGCGGTACGATGGAACTCGGCGCCAAGGACCCGCGTCTGGCGCATAAGCCGTGCGGCGCGGCGCGGCAGATGCAGCCCTCCCGGCAGCGGCGTCTCGGAGGCCAAACCGCGCTCGATCGCTTCGCGCATGCAGCGCCAGACATCGGCGAGGTGGTCCCAGACAGAAGATTCATTCCGATCTACCAACATCCACGCGGGGCTCCCGGTATCCTCGGTCCAACGCAATAACTTGGCCATGGATGCAACATCATACACCGATTCTTTTTTTATGCCCGAGCCATCATCGAGTCGTCCACCACCAACACTGTACACGGTCCAGGAGTCGACCACCTCTCCGCAAGCGTCGAGTGCTTCGAAGAGCATGCCATTGGGGTGATACGACAGCGCTTCCTCGGTGTTTAGCTTAACCTCTACCTGCCGAGACGCAAAAGGAGCCGAGACAGCTGCGGGCGTACCGTGGCCTATACCGGTAGCCGCGAGTGATCCGTAAAGAGTAACCCGGATACGTGCATCGGGAGAAACACGCGAGCAGAAACGCTCGGCGGCGAAACGCGGTCCCATGGTATGGCTGCTGGACGGCCCCTGCCCGATGCGGTAGAGTTCTGTCAACGATTCCATGGCTTCAATCCATGCTGGCGAATGCATCGCGTACGATACGCATCTCGTCCTCATATCGCGGGTGCGGTCGGAAATCCGGCGGCGTTCCCCAAGCGTAACCGAAGAAGTCGCAGCCGGCTTCGAACCAGCGGCGCCAACTCGTAACGTCGCATTCGCCTTCCTGTTGTCGGCCGACAATGGTAGTCATGACCCGTTGCTCCGGACGGCGGATATCGAGCAACCATTCCATGACATCGGATTTGCTGCATTCGGCAAAGAGCGCGTCGCTCTCTAAAAGCATGGGGTGATCCGCCCAGACCGCTTCGTACGCTTCGTAATACGGCACGTTGAACAGGATCTTCGTAGACGGAGAGACCGAGTTGACCGCCTCGCGCAATCGCTTAAACTGCTCGGCCAGCACCGCGCGTTTATAAGCGAGATGTTCCTCCGGAGTGATCTCTTCGATCCGATCCGGAAGATCGCGCCCGATAATGCGCCGAAACGGCTCTTCGGCATACGGCGCCGGCACGACCGGGTCCCGATTCGGCGCCAGACCGCCATAGCCGAACCAGTCGAAGAGCAGCCAATCGACCTTGGGATACATGCCAAGGAATTCTTTCACGCGCGCACAAAGAAGATCCGTCCAGCCCGACTCGGGCGCGAAGAAACCGTACTGGAACATTTTCACCGAAGCGCCGGCATCGCCGGTCCAGTCGCGGCTGCCGGGAACGATCCAGTGCTGGCGGTGATTACCCATCACTAAGTCGGCCCCGACGCAAAAGTAGCTCCACACGGGCACGTCGTTGGCGAGCGCCAGTTCATACAACTTCGGGAACAACTCCACGCCCGGGCCCGGCGCGACAGGCCCCAAACGGCTCGGGTAAAGCGCGGTGCCGCCGAAGAGATACGCCTGGCAGTACATGACATTGGTGCCGAACTCCATGTGCCAGCGGAAATAGTCCTCCGGATCGACAAAGGCCCAGTCGTGCGGCGCTGACGGGCCGGCCGTGGTCCAGTTGAGATCGCAGTGGAAGAGTTTTACAGTCTTCAAGCGGTTCTCCTTGCCGAGGGTGCGTCTAACTTCTCGCGATATCCGCCAATCCTGCCCTGACTCGCCCCCCGAGTCAACCCCCGGCCGGAAATGCCTTGCCCGGAAGCACCACGCGGGTAGACTCAACGAATCGCAACCCTTTTCGGAGGCTCTTCGTATGAACGCCAAACAACGGGATATCGTCTTTTTCATGCTCGATCAACTCTCGGCCAAATGGCTAGAAACCGCCGTCGATGGTGTTTGCGATTTGCCGAATATCGCGTGGATGCTGCGGAATGGCACGCATTTCCGCAATGCGTATACCAGCAATCCTGTCTGCATGCCGGCCCGGGCCACGCTGGCAACCGGTCTGACCAGTCGACAACACGGTTGTCTGCAGAATGGCTACTCGCTCGATCCACAATTGCCCACATTCATGAAGGCGCTGCAGCAAGGGGGATATGCAACGGCCGCCCTGGGAAAAGTGCACCTGCGCCCTCACTTCGACGGCTTTTATCCGGACTACAGGGTCTATGGCTACGACGAGATCCACATCACAGAAGACGGCCGCGGCGGCGAGTGGCTCGACTGGGTGCGAAACGGGCATTCAGCGCATTTCGACGCGGCGCTGGCGACTATCTGGGCGAATCATATCCCCGAACTGTTCGATTACGGCATTGAAAACGAAAACCTTTCTGAACGCATAGCCGAAATTCGAAAAAGGTTCGACTGGCGCCAAGACGGCTTTCCGCACAACGATGCCGGGCGTTATACGCTGCCGTTTCCGCAGGAGGTGTCGCAAACGGAATGGATCACGCGTCACGCCGAACGTTTCATCGCCTCCATCCCAACCGGACAGGCGCTACACGCGCACATCAGTTATGTTCAACCGCACAGCCCTTTCTGTCCGCCAGCACCGTACATGGGCCGCGTCGATACCGACAGGCTGCCGCAACCATCGCCAGTGGAATGGGCGGATAATCCCCCGGCGGCTTTTAGAAGCCTGCGCACCGCGCAGACCGAGATCGCCGACGATTGGCGTATCACACGGCAGTACTACTTCGCCGACATGGTGCATCTCGACGAACAACTCGGCCGCGTTCTCACCACCTTACGCATGGCCGGTAGGATGGAGAACACGGCACTCGTACTGCTGGCCGATCACGGCGAAATGCTGCTCGATCACGGTTTCCGCGGCAAGGGCGAGTTCCACTACGACGCCTGCTGCCGCGTTCCGCTGATCATGGCGGGGCCGGGGATTTCTACCGGGCAGACGCGGCAAGAGTTCGTTCAACTGGAGGACATCTGCCCGACCGTCCTCGATCTCGCGGAACAACCGCTATTTCAACCGCCGACAATGGGACCGTATCTGCGCGACAAGCCGACTACGACGCTATCGGGCCGGAGCCTCCTGCCGCTGTGCCGTGGAGAGATCGTGCCTGACTGGCGCGACACCGCCTACATCGAGAGTTTCAACAACATCGACAGCAACTCGCCCCGCCACTGGGCGCGGACGTTGCACACTGATCGCTATCGGTATACCTATTATCCCTGCGGCGGCGGCGAGCAACTTTTCGATCTGGAGAACGATCCGGCTGAACAGATCAATCTGGCAGAGGAGCCGAATCACGCGTCAATACGCAACGAGTTGCGAGACCGCTTGCTCGAGAAAGTCATCCTGCAGGACTATCCGCATCCGACGCGAAATCTCTTCGCCCACGGCGTGCATTGAATTGCCGCCAGGCCCCCGTCCGCAGATGCGGGGAACTCTTCACAGCGAGAGGTTCTGCTTGAGAAAAGTCGTCACGGCATTGGCCAGAACGGCGTTGCCGTGATCGTTAAAGTGGATCTTGTCCATCTGGAGACATTCGTCCGGATCGGCGTTCATTATCGCCTGATACAGATCGTCCACGGGGACACTGAGCGAATACATGACCTTCATCGCGGCCTTGTTGTAGCGCGCGACAATCGTTGCCGGGTTGCACTGGTTCATCGCCAGCGTTTTGTCGCAGGGAGCAAGAAAGGGCGTCGTTGTTGCGAAGAAGACCGTGGCGTCGGCTTCGCATCGAAGGCGCTCGATGACGAGCCGAAGGTTACGGGCGTACTCCCTGGCGGTGAATCGCGGAGCCTTCTCTCCCGGCATCCATCCCAGATCGTGAATGCCACAGTTGAAATGAATCACATCGGGATTCGGCTCGATAGCCCATTCGTTAAGGTGCTCGCGCAGGCGAAAACTATGACCGCAATTCTCCGGAGGCCATGCGACTTCGGCCAGGTCCGCGAGTCGGTCACGGACGCCGGGAGCATATCCCATGCGGATACTGTCGCCGAGCAGAACGATCTTCATCGGCTTCCCCTGCATTCATCCAAAACGCGCCGGCTCTGCGCGGACTTTTCTGCATCGATAGTTCTTATCCGAACCGCCGGCAATGTCATTCGACGTGGCCTAGCTCGGTAATACAAGAATGAAGATTCATTGTTCGTCTCTCATCGGCGAACCGTGCCACGGACGAATTGGCAGCACCGCAGCACCGTGCTTTGCCATCCGACGGGATAACGCGACGGAACAGGCGGCGCGAATCGCTTCGTAACGTCGATCCATGACCAGGTTGTCCTGCTGGTGCGGATCGGACTGGTTGTCATATAATGCGTCTTCGTGGCAGCACGGCGCCCCGTCCTCGTCCACGGCTTCGCGAACGGCGTAAGTAAATCGTTCGGTTCGCAAAACATGCCCGCGCACCGGCTCCGGCGTCTGGATATAGACCTGCTGTTCCTGGCGCACCGGTTGACAGAGGTAATCCAACAGCGGTGTGCCGCGCATGGAAGCGGGAACATCCAGGCCGGCAGCGGCAAGAACGGTCGGCGCGATATCGACGATATTCGCAAAATGCGGACTGACCACACCGCATGGAAGACCGGGGCCATGCAAAACGAGCGGGATCCGAATCGAAGCGTCGTGGCAGGTGCATTTATGTATATCCGGATGACGTGTGAGAAAATGATCGCCATGGTCGCTAGTGAAGATAAACAACGTATTGCCCCAAAGCCCCGCTTTTTCGAATGCGTCCACAAGGCGACCGACATTAGTGTCGATGCGCGCGCAAGCGGCAAGATAATCGGGCCAGTACTGACTGGCAATTCCACGCGCGTCGATCAACTCCGCAGGAAGCGGCGCATCACGGAACAAGCCCACGATATCGTCCGGCCCTTCATATGCGATCTGCCGCAGGTGTTCCGGACGGGTGCGTGGCGAGTCCGGCCCGACGTAATGCCTGTGGTACGGCTGCGGATGCGGCTCCACCAACGAAAGGAACATCAAGAGCGGTCGCCGCGAATGACGATGCAAAAGGTAGTCCACGGCAAGGTCGGTGAACGCGTCGGCGCGGTAGCGTTCAGCAAATTCGCGCCGTTCGCCTTTGGCATCGAAGAGATAGCCGGCCATCGAATGCGATGTATACTCGGGGACGTCGGTAGCGACCCAGGTACGGCCCCATCCGCCACGCCGATCCGACGGAATGGGGCGCGTCCAGAAACAATCCTCTCCCTCATTGCTGTCGGAAGCGAGATGCCACTTGCCGAAATACGCCGTCTCGTATCCGGCTGCCGCGAGATGGTGCGCGATCGTCTGTTCGTTCGCAGGAAGACGGATGTTGTTGGCTATGCAACCGGTCTCACTCGGGTAGCGACCGGTCTGTATCGCCGCACGCGCGGGCCCGCAGACCGGGCAGCAGGTGAACGCATGAGAGAAACGCACGCCCTCGGCGGCGAGCCGGTCCAGATTCGGCGATACATCCCGAGGATACCCATAGCAACCGAGGGTATCCCAGCGTTGTTCGTCGGTGAGAACGATAACGATATTGTGGCGCTCATCACCGTCCATACTTCAAACCTTCGTCCAGAAGCGCCCACCACTTTTCCTTGGGGCACCAGTCGGGGATGGAGTTGCCACTGCCAAGGATATGGCCCCCGCCGGGGGCCATGGCGTCGATATAGTCGCGTACGCGCTGGCGGATCGCGTCTTCGGAGGAACGTGTGAGAAAATCGACGTCAATACCGCCGATGAGTGCGATTTGATCGCCTAACTCCTGGTGCAAATCCAAAATGCCGGGCCGAATGACATCTTCAAACGAATGCTTGCCGTCGTAGCCACAGTCAATGATATCGGGCATGATCGCGTGCAGGTTGCCGCAGGAGTGCAGCAGACAGACTTTGCCATGTTTATGGGCCGCGTCGACAACGCGTTTGTGCCAAGGCAGGAAATACTCCCGAAGCTGGTCGGGAGAGATGAAGGTTCCGGTCTTGTGGCCCATGTCGCCGGTATGGAAGAAACCGTCGATATACGGTTGCGCACAAACAAGGTCGCTTACCGCCGCCATTGTTGAGCCGACCTTGTCGACGACAGCCTTGACGAGATCCGGGTCCTCGTAGAGCAGGACGCTCAGGTTCTCAAGCCCCATCAGGTCCATCGCGGTCTGAAACGGCGCGTTGCCGCCGGTAAGGACGCCCATGCCCTCCGGGGCCAGCTTCGCAGTCCGCTCCATCGCCGCAAGGTCGATCATGTCGATCGAGGGCCATTCATAACTCTCGAAATCTTCCCAACTGGTAACCGTGCCGTCTCCCATTTGCATGAAAGCACCACCGTGACGCTTGGCCGGAAAGCCGCGAAAACCGCAGAGATTGATCGTGCCATGGTCGAACCCCATCGCCGCACATGCACGCAGATAGTAACCGAAGGAAGCTTCGAAGGACGGCGACGTCGGCATCATGTTCAGTTTGCACGGAGGCGTCATGCCGGTCAATGATTCGAGATACTCCACCTCGAAAACCATCTCCAGGAAGGGCACGTAATCGCGCCCTCCCTCCCGTTTGAGGACCTTCAGAAAACGCGAGAAGTCTGGCTTCTCCTTTCGCACGAGCGGCCTGATGTCCTTCATGACGATCCTTTCGCTTCAATCAGCAATCCCTTGAAGAATGGCGCACGCGACAATGCCTCGTCGAGCAGTTCGTCATCAACATTTCGACGACCGTCCAGCACGTCCGAGCAAAGCGTTGCGAGAGCTTGCCGTAAATACCAGAACCATCCATTCGTCTCATCGGGACCTTCAAGATATTGAGTCTGCGCCAACAAAGTACGATCGCTATCATTCCAGCCCAACGGTTCGGCGAAACGAGCGAAGGCAGAACGTATCACCGGTGCGTTGACGCCCATGTCTGCGATGTGGTTTTGTACTTTCGCTGAGAGAAAAAACGCCAATACATCCGCCAGATGATCCGCATTAGCGTTCGCCATGATCCCCATCGAACTGACCGAAGCCGGCAATCTTCGCTCCGGCAACGGGCGTGGCAGAACGCACTCGCAACGCGCAGGCATCTCAGCAAGCCCACCGAGGAAAAATACGCTTTGGCCGATAATTCCGGCGACGCGCTGGTCAAAAAACGAAGCGGCATGACTGGGAAAAGCCTCGCCGGTCTCCAGCAAACGGCGCGCAAGGGGGCGAAGCCGTTTGACTCGCGAGAATAAATCACGAACGCAATCGCGCAATTCGTACCAACTCAGAGGATTTGCGGGCGCCCCATACGCGAACCATATGCAGATCGGCAATGCCAGCAACGCACACCTCGACGATGCTTTGGACGCTTCCGTCAGCAACCGTGCCTCCAAATCGTCGGCAGAACATGGATGTGGCAACGACAGCGACGGCATCAGCGAGCGATTCCATGCCATCAACCAGATTGTAGCATGCACCGGCAGATACCAACGAGAAGGAGCAGTAGCAAGTAACGGCTCGAATGCAAACAAAGCTTCCGGAATTTCTGCCAAGAGACCACGTTCGCCGAACTCGTGAGCAACTCGCGGGAGAAAAAGCGCCAAATCGGCCTTCGCCTCGTGAAGAAATGCGAGATAGTCTTCAGGCGTGCGTATATCCGCAGGCACCCACACAATACGGATACGCCCGGGACTCGCGGCGTTGTTATAGGCCTCTCCGGCCCATTGCCAGAACGACCTTTGCCAAGGCAACTGCTCGTAAAGCGCAATCGTAATCGTGGCGGGCATGGCTGCCCCCGGCACGGTAATCGTCTGCAGAGGATGAGCCTGAGGTACGCTGGAAGCGATAGACGCATTGTCGTTGATAAACGTGCCGCGCCGCGTGGAAACGATCACCCCCCCAGCCGAGAGACGAGCCATCGCCTTGCGCAACGTCAATCTGTTGACGCCAGCCATCTTTGCCAACGCACGCTCCGAAGGCAACCGCATGCCTGGCTGCTGGACATCAATCCAGCTTCGTAAACGCTCCTCCAATTGATCCGGCAAGGAACGATCAAGGCGATATGCTTTTCCCAACAGCTTCTCCAGTTCCGGGAAAAGCTGATTCAGACTCCACCCCTTCCGTTCAGCCACTTGTTGTCGCGCAGCCATCGCTACTCCATAATATACCACTATAAACCACTTGGAGGTTCAAATCAAGATATACTTCCATATTTACCGTTTTTTGTTGACTTTTATTTTGTGGTATATATAGGTATACCGCAACAACGACATCGGTGCGCTCTGTCGCACTTCCCATTTGACACAACCAAACTGGAGTGAGAGAGGCCATGAATACAAACACAGAAGAACGCGGCGACTTGCGCATCAGCTATGACGAGAATACCGGCCAGATCCTGAACATTTTCGACAAGCGCCTGGAGATGGAAGTAATCTCGTTCAAGCCTGGCCACGAAGTCGAAATCAACAAAATACCCTTGCCGGTCCAACTGGTTCATATCGACGACAACGGCAAAGATCCGGCTTGGCAGTGCATGTTGCGCTCGATCACGCATCCGTCCATCGGCGGTGCGCAAGGATTCGACGTCTTCCGCCAGGTCGTTATCGGCAGCGCCTGCAAGCCTTGGGGGAACCACATCAACCCACCGCAAAGCCTGAGCATCCGTTACCGTCTCGACCGCATGCGCGTGATGCATTACGAAGCGGAAGAAAACATGAGTG
This sequence comes from uncultured Planctomycetaceae bacterium, assembly GCA_964457365.1. GTDB lineage: Bacteria > Planctomycetota > SZUA-567 > SZUA-567 > SZUA-567 > CAYWFP01. The sequence goes on along the minus strand of CAYWFP010000051.1, from coordinate 2,450 downwards.
CCGGCGCGCGTCCCCTCCAGATGCCCCTCTGGCTCGACACGGCCGGAGCGCTCTGCGCCAAGACCGACTGGTTCGGCCCCGAAACGCGGATGATCCAGTCCAGCCTAGGCGGTTGCGGCCCACGATCGCACGTCTCGCACGAGGAAGGACCGGTGTCCGAGGTTGTGCCGCATCTCTGGAATCATTACCGCCGCGCGCATCCGGGCGTGCAGATGGTGCCAGGGGCGATCTACACGCACCCCGACGGTCGCTGGCTCTGGATCACCGCGCAACGCCCGACCGTCGGCATGCACTGGGATTTCGAAATCGACGCCTGCAAGGCGCAGTTCCAGTTCCACGCGCGCCTGCAACCGGCTGAAATCATTCACCTGCCGGAGGTCACGCTTTTCTGGGGCAAGAGCGGCAGGGAGGAGATGCTTGCCCGCCTGAACGAAAATTTTATCGCCTACGAAGAACCCGGCGACTGGTTCTTCCACACCACGTGGTTCTGGCTGCATTGGTGGCAGTACCGCGAGCGCGGTCTGGACGACATGGTCGAGCATATCAAATACCTGCACGGCGAATTGGGCTTGACCGGCTTCGGCATCACCACCCACGACGTTCGCCCCGGAAGTTGGGACTGCGCGGCGAGCAGCCTCCGTCCCACACCGCACCACGGCGGCGCCGAGGGCATGCGCAAGGTTGGAAAAACCGTGCGCGAATTGGGTGGAAAGATGTTCGTCTGGATGCCGTTTCTGGGCATGGCCCCGCCGAGTTCGGACATCAAGTACGACTGGGCGATCAAGGGGGAGGACGGCCGGCCGTACGAAAGCTTCAGCGTCGGCTCCTTCGACATGTACCACGGGATGAATTTCAATCATCCGGAAGTGCAAGACTATTTTCTCGGCTGGATTCGCCGGTATATCGAGGAGTTTTACGTCGAGGGCGTATTCTGGGATTGCGGCGGATCGCCCCTGCCGCCGGATTTTTCGGAACCGTCCACGCGACCGTGGCAGAAATACCCGAGCGAGACGATGATCGGTTCTTATCGCTTCATGGAACGCGTACTTGCCGAAGCGCGGCGCTGGTCGCCAGACTTCTTCATGTGGTGCGAAGTCATGGGCATGGACCTTCCTGCCAACGGTTACTCGACCCACACCGGCCAGGAGGAATTCCTCTTCGAGATCATACGCGCGGGGCGCAAACGCCTAGTCTACCGCTCGACCTCGCGCTACAATCTCCACGGCGGTTATGCCACGGTCTGCCCCGGGTCGGACACGGTTTTCCCGTCCCCAGTCTCCATCGAAACGTATCGGCCGATGGCGAAGGATCCGATGAACAAGTGGTTGGTCCGTTTCGTGCGCGAAAACGGCATCCGAGAAGCGCTGCCACTGAACCGCCGCGCCTCGCTCTGCGCCGGCCACGTCGTGGTCGATCCGACCACAGAACCGATTGCGGTGACGCTTCCGCTTTGGGCGGACAAGGTAGAGAGAGTAACCGACGTGTTGAGCGGCACAACCGTCAGAGCAGAGAAGGTGGACGAAGCAGGTGCGCATTTCCTTCTGCCGGGAAAGACGGCATACGCCTTGCCGGATGGTTCATAGCGTTATCCTTCGCGCAACGGGGCGATATCCTCGGGGGCAATCGCCGGTTCTAGGCCGAACGGGCCGATGCGTGTGCGTCGCAGAGCGGTCATTACCGCGTAACTGCCCAGACTCCGACCGATATCGTCAATCAAGGAACGAACGTAAAAGCCTTTCGAAACACACATCATCAACTCGCCTTCGATTCCGTCGAAAGCGACCAACTCCAACCGACGCACCCGCACCGGACGCGCATCCCGTTCGATCACCTTCCCCGCACGCGCCATATCGACAAGTTTCTTTCCATTCTTTTTGAGAGCCGAATACATCGGCGGAACCTGCTGTATCTCACCGCGATAGTTTGCCAGAATCGTTTCCAAAGCGCTCCGCTCTATAGGCAATACGCCGGCGTCCGACCGAGCGATCACCGAACCGGCAATATCATGCGTATCCGTCCGTTCACCCAGACGAAATCGTGAAACATATTCTTTTTCGAAGGTTTGCAACTTATCGAAAAGCCGTGTCGCACGACCGGCAAGGATCAGAAGCACCCCCGTCGCCAGAGGATCTAGCGTGCCGCCGTGTCCGATCTTGCGCATGTTCAATCGTTTGCGCGCAATAGCGACGACATCGTGACTGGTCATCCCGGGTGGCTTGTCGACGGCAAAGACCCCCGGCACCTGACCGAGCAAGGCTAAGGGATCAAGGCGGAACCGCTGGCGCAATTCGGAAAACGTCGGCTCTTCCATACCCAAATCCTATAAACCCTTTCCCTCCGGTCAACCCTGGAATCCATGACCAAAAGAAACAACGATCCGCTCAAAGGCCAAGGTCCCGTCCGACAATTATTTCGGCATTTCGGCGCAGTCATTGTGCCCTCGGGCAAGA